>JAICXH010000079.1 GCA_025981645.1 Burkholderiales bacterium | reverse complement strand
CGTGAACGTCGACGCGACGGTGATCGCGCAGGCTCCGCGCCTTGCGCCCTACGTGGCGGCCATGCGCGCGAACGTCGCGGCCGATCTCGTCTGCGGGCTCGGCGCGGTCAGCGTCAAGGTGACCACCACCGATCACCTCGGCTTCACCGGCCGCGAGGAAGGCATCGCAGCGTCGGCGACGGTGCTCCTCGCCGCCACTGACCATCCCACGGGGGCCTGACGTTCCCCCGCGTCAGGCAGACCCCGTTCAATCTGGTGTTCGAGGCTCGTCCGTGAATGCCGGCGAGGCGCGGGTGAGCGTCACCCGTGCAACGGTACCTCCGCCGTCGCGTTCGAGGAGGTCGAGCCGCCCGCCGTGCAGGCGCGCGATACGCTCGACGATCGCGAGACCGAGTCCGGCGCCGGGGGCGCCGTCCTCGCGGCTGCGCGCCACACCCGCGCGCGTGAACGGCTGCTTCAGCCGTTCGACATCGGCGGTCGCAATGCCCGGCCCGCGATCGGCGACGTCGATCACCACGCGATCGTTGTCCGTGCGCGTGCTGACTTCGACCGGGGGGGCGCCATAGGCGAGCGCGTTGTCGACGAGGTTTGCGACGATGCGCGACACGGACGCGGGCTGGATGCGTGCCATCGCCGGCGTGGTGGACGTGCAGGCAACGTCGCGCCCCGCGCCCCGGTAGCGCTCGACGGCGGCGGCGACGGCCGCCGCGACATCGATCGGATCGCCGGATCCGGCTGGTACGTCGCGCGCGAAGTCGAGGAACTGGCCGATGATGCGGTCCATCTCCTCGATGTCGGCGACCATGCCGGCATGGGTCGCCGCGTCGTCGTCGTGGAGCTCGATGCCGAGGCGAAGCCGTGCGAGCGGCGTGCGCAAGTCGTGCGACACGCCAGCGAGCAGCAGCGCTCGATCGCGTTCGCTCTGGCGCAGGCTCGTGAGCATCGCGTTGAAGCCCCGGTTGACGGCGGCGATCTCCGAGGTGCCCGACTCGGGCAGCACCGGAGGCGCCTCGCCGTGGCCGACCTTGTCGACGGCGAGCTTCAGTTCGCGCAGCGGCCGTGCGAGGTAGCGCGCGAAGGCGAACGCAGCGACGAGGAGAAGGGCGGCGATGACGAGCGCCCAGGTGAGCGCCCGTGTCGGCACGCTCTCGTGCGGCGGCGGCGGCAGCGCGAAGCCGATCCAGTAGCCCTGGCTGCGAGCCATCAGGTGAACGAACAGGGCGTGCCGGCGCGGCGCGATGCGCACCTCGGTCGGCGCGCCGAGACCCTCGCGCAGGCGCTCCTCGAGGTCGCGCATCGCCGCGCCGTGGACGGTGAGCCCGATGTGCGGCCGCTCCTCCTCGGGAACGATGTGCACGTGGTAGTCGCGTTCGAGCCGATCCAGCGCGTCTCGGTCGCGCGCAGGGTCGATCGCCTCGAGCGCCGCGCGAAGCGCCCTGACCTCGACCAGCTTGGTGTCGTTGAACTGCCTCGCGATCAACGCGGAGCGCTCATGGCCGAACAGGAGCGCGGTGGTGACGACCACCAGCGCCACGACGGCGACCAGGAGCAGCATCAGGCGCCCGAACAGCGAGCGGGGCCAGAGCGTCACTGCGGCGATGCGTTGCCCGCCGGCACCGGCGCGGCGGCGGCGTCCGGCGTCGCGCCGTCGGGCACGTAGACGTAGCCGAAACCCCACACGGTCTGGATGTAGCGCGGTGACGACGGGTCGGGCTCGACGAGCTTGCGCAGCCGCGAGACCTGGACGTCGATCGCGCGATCGAACACCTCGTGATCGCGCCCGCGGGCCAGCAGCATCAGCTTCTCGCGCGCGAGCGGCTGGCGCGGATGCTTGACGAACACGCTGATCAGCGAGAACTCGCCGGTCGTCAGCGTTTCGACCGCACCGTCGTGCTCGAGCGTGCGCGCGGCGAGGTCGAGCGTATGCCGGCCGAATGGGACCCGTTTCGCATCGCCGGGCGTCCCGGGTACGACGTGCTCGCCGTGGCGGCGCAGCACCGCGTCGATGCGCGCGACGAGCTCGCGCGGATTGAACGGCTTGGGAAGATAATCGTCGGCGCCCATCTCGAGGCCGACAATGCGATCGACGTCGTCGCCTTTCGCCGTCAGCATGATGATCGGGACCGACTCTCCGGCCGCGCGCAGCCTCCGGCATACCGACAGCCCATCCTCGCCGGGGAGCATCAGGTCGAGCACGAGCAGCCGCGGCGGGTCGCGCTGCAGGCGGCGATCGAGCAGCGTCGCGTCGGGCAGCGCAGCAACCTGGAACCCCTGATCGGCGAGATAGCGCGTCAGGAGGTCGCGAAGGCGCACGTCGTCGTCGACGACGAGGATCTTCACGCCGGGCGTGCGTGCGGTCATGGCAGCCGATTAGATCGGTTCGAGGGACTCGCGTCTGCCGCAAGCTGTAACGGATTGTATCGCCTGCGCCGTCGTGCAACGACCCGTTGCAATGGCGCCCGCGGCGCGGCGAACGGCGATCGACAATCAGGGACGAATGGACAGCTGCGGCGAGTCGCCGCGCACTCCCGGTGACTGCCGCGATCCCCGCCGCCGAACCGGCACCCATGGAAGGACAGCCATGAAGCAAGCCATCCCCCGACGCCTCGCGATCGCCGTCGTGGCGACGTTCCTCGGCGCGGGCATCGCGGCAGTCGCCGCGCAACCGATGCATCGTCCCGGCTACGCCAGCGGCGACGTCGCCGCGGCGATCGCGCATGCGAAGAGCCAGCTCACCCTCGACACGTCGCAGCAGGCGATGTGGGACAGCGCCGTAGCGGCATCGAAATCGGCGCACACGACGATCCTCGCCAATCGCGACAACGTCCGTGCGGTGCTCGCCGCCGAACTCGCGAAGCCCGAGCCGGATCTCGCCGCAGTCGCTGCCGCAGCAGACAATGCGCAGACGCAGGCGATCGCGCTGCGTCACCAGGCGCGGGCCGCGTGGCTCGACCTGTACGGCACGTTCACGCCCGAGCAGAAGATCGTCGTCAGGACGCAAATCCAGAATCGGCTCGCTCGAACCGATCGATGGCACGCGAAGATGCTCGAGCGGCGCGGGACGGGCCAGTGACACCGGGGGGCACCTCGCGCGCGAGCGTCGACACGGCGGCGACCTCGAGCGTCGCCGCCACCACGGGCTTCCTCAGCAGCATGAGCCCGGCCGCACGCGCTTCGCGGTCGGCGTGCGTGCCGGTGTCGCCGGAGACGATGATCGCCGGCACCGGGTAGCCGAGCTCGTCGCGCAGCCTCCTCACGGCGCGGATCCCCGAGTCGCCATCGGCGAGGCGCAGGTCGGCGACGACGAGATCGGGATAGCGCTCGAGCGTGCCGAGCGTCGCGATCAGCGCCTCGAGCGTTCCGGCACCGACGACGACGGCACCCCAGGTCTCGAACAGCACTGACATCGCGTCGACGGCAGCGGGATCGTCGTCGACGACCGCGACCAGGTTGCCGGCCAGCGCTCCGGTGCGTGAACCGTCACCATCGGTTTGCGCCGCAACGGCGCGCCGCGCCCGCCGGGGCAGGGGAATGCGCGGGGCGAGGATGCGAAAGCGCGATCCGGATCCCGGGCGCGATTCGAGCCGGATACGGTGACCGAGAAGGCTTGCGAACCTGCGCACGATCGCGAGCCCCAGCCCCATGCCGCGATGCGTCGCCGACGAAGCCTCGCCGGCGCCGATTCGATAGAACTCCTCGAAGATCCGCTCGCGCTGGTCGCCAGCGATTCCGACACCCGTGTCGACGACGTCGATCGCCACCTCGCCGCCGCTTCGCCTTGCGCCGACCAGCACGCCACCACGCTTCGTGTAGCGGATGGCGTTCGACACGAGATTCCCGACGATGCGCTCGAGGAGTCCCGCGTCGCTGTCGACAGTGAGCGACGTCGCTGCCGTTCGCAGCGCGAGGCCGCGTGCGGCTGCCTGCGGAGCGAATTCGGCGGCGATGCGCTCGAACAGCGGCGCCAGTGCGACCGGGCCGCGCTCCGGCGTCAGTGCCCCGGCGTCGAGGCGCGACAGGTCGATCAGCTGGCCGAACTGCAGCTCGAGCGCATTGGCGGCCGACTGGATGCTTGCGACGAGTCCGCGCCAGTCGGCGTGCCGCGCACGTGCGGCGAGCGCGGCGACATAGAGCCCGAGCGCGTGCAGCGGCTGGCGCAGGTCGTGACTCGCCGCGGCGAGAAGCTGGCTTTTTGCGCGGTTCGCGGACTCCGCGGCCTCGCGCGCCTCGAGCGCAGCGCGGTTACGCTCCTTGAGCTCGGCGATGAGGTCGATGTTCTCGTAGCGGATCACCAGCGACCGCGTGAGGACGTCGTTCAACCGGTGGCCGAAGCCGACGACGAATACGAGCACGATCGCGAGCACGACGGCGATGAAGACGTGAACCCGGTCGCCGACCACGGCGACGCGAACGATCAGCGGCACCAGCGCGGGGAGGAGAAAGCCGTAAAGCGATGGCTTGTACACGCCGGTCAGGTACAGGCCGCCCATGGCGACGCCGAAGATGCAGACGATGAGCAGCGCCTGCCATGCGGTCGACTCGGGAAACGTCGCGATCGACGCCACCCCCCACAGTGCGCCCGCGACGATCGAGCCGGTGGCCCAGTAGGCGCCCCAGCGCGGCGCCGCATCGATTCCCGGACGCATCCGCGCCCATGCGCGCGCGAGGACCGTGCGCCAAAGCTGGTTCGCGGAGATCAGGGCCCACCACAGCGCGGCGAGCGCCGGTGTGCTCTCGCCCCACATCGCGACCGTGAGGATGAGGGCGCCGAGTCCCATCGACAGCGACGTGTAATGGACGTGCGCGTAGAGCGTGGCAACCTGGTCCGCCCGCGCACGCGCGAGCAGCTCGGGATTCGGCGAGCACGGCGGGTACATGTGGCGCGCTCCTGCGTTCGCCGCTTCGGTGAAGCGCCGCGTTCCCTCAGTGCGTTCGCGACGGCGCCGCCCGGCCGGGCACAACGCCGCGCCGCGACAGCTCGACGATCACCTCGGAGCGCGTGCGCACATTTAGGGCCTTCAGGATCGCGCTCACGTGCACCTTGACCGTTCCCTCGGAAAGCTCGAGGTCGCGACAGATGAGCTTGTTGGGCTTTCCCTGGATCAGCAGGCGCAGCACGTCGGCCTGGCGCTGGGTGAGCCCGTAGACCGCGACGGGCAGGTCGGCGATGGCCGTGCGCGGTCGCTCGTAGTCGGAAGTGACACTTCGCCCGCCACCGAGCACCGTGCGGATCGCGTCGATGAGCTCGTCGGGCGTCGAGGTCTTCGCGACGTAGCCGCGCGCACCGGCGGCGAGTGCGGTCGCGACCGTCGCGCGGTCGTGCGTCGCCGACAGCACCACCACCGGGATCCGTCGGTAGTCGCGGACGAGCTCGCCGAGCAGATCGAAGCCGTGGGCGCCGGGAAGTGCCAGATCGAGCAGCACGAGCGCGCAATCCGGGTGGCGTGCGAGCGCCGCGCGAGTGCTGTCGCGGTCGAGGGCGGCCAGAACGTCGATTGCGCCGTCGAGCTGCGGCAGTGCAGCGGCGAGCGCCTGCTGGATCAAAGGGTGGTCGTCGACGACGAGAATCTTCACCGGCCCTCCGGCGCAATTCTTTGCCAAGTGCGGACGGAGGCACTGTAGACCGGCTGCGCGAGCCGCGCAGCTGGCAAAAGCGGCAGGGGATCAGCCTGCGCGGCCGAACGCGGGCTTCGTCTGCTCGGCGGCCTCGCGCTTGTACTGGCGCAGCCGCGAATCGACCATCGACGCCGCGTAGAAATCGCCGTCGTGGTCCTTCGACGCGATCTGCAGCTGATCGATCGCGCCCTTGAGGTTGCCCTGCCAGGCGTAGTACTCGGCCTGGTGCATGTGCGAGAGCATTTCCTTGCCCATCGCCGCGTAGGCCCGCGCGGCGATGAGCTGCAGCGGACCGTCGTTCGGGAAGTGGTCGATCTGTCGGTCGACGAACTTCGCTGCCTCGGCCGCGCGTCCGGCCTTCAGCAGCGCATCCGGGTAGTCGTAGATCATCTGCATCTTGTTGGGGTAGCGCTCGACGCCGTTGCGGAAGCGGTCGATCGCCTCGGCGAGGTGCCCGGTTTCCTCGAGAATGTGTCCGGCGATCGCGTCGATCATCGGGTGCGGAGGCGCGATCTTTTCAAGTTCGGCGAGCGCGCTCGTCATGCGCGCCTTGTCGTGCGTGCGCAAGAGGGCGGCGACGAGCCCGTAGCGCGTCGCAACCTCGTTGTTGTAGCGGCGCTGCGCGAGCGCGTCGTCGAAATACTTGACCGCCTCGCGGGGGCTGCCCTGGTAGCTGCGCAGCAGCGCGCGGACGAGATCGTAGTCGAGCGAGTCGGGTACCTGGCGATAGGGCACGTTCGCCGCGCGCGCCTTCGCTTCGGCGATGCGCTCGTAGGTCACCGGGTGGTCCTGCAGATAGGCCGGCACATCGCCCTCGGCAAAGCGCGTCGCGCGCTGCAACCGCTCGAGCATCGTCGCCATCGCGTTGGGATCGAAGCCGGCGGCAACGAGGCGCTGGAAGCCGATGCGGTCGGCTTCGGCCTCCTGCGTGCGCGTGAAGTTGATCTCATGCTGGATCGCTAGCGCGCGCGAGCCTGCGATCGCCGCCGTCGCCGCGTCGCCCGAGCTCGCGCCGCCCCGCGCGGCGAGAATGGCAAGCGCGAGCCCGGCGAGCGACAGCAGCATCGAGTCCTTCTGCGCGGCGATCGAGCGCGCGATGTGGTGCTGCGTCACGTGGGTGATCTCGTGCGCGAACACGCTCGCGAGCTCCGACTCGTTCTGCGTCATCAGGATCAGGCCGACGTTGACGCCGACGAATCCGCCAGGCAGCGCGAAGGCGTTGATCTCGGGACTGTTGACGGCAAAGAACGTGAAGTCGGTATGGACGTCGGTCGATGCCGCGATCAGTCGATGGCCGAGCATGTTGACGTAGTCGTTGACCTCGGGGTCGTCGAGATACTGGCCCGAGGCGCGAAGCTGGCGCATCACCTCCCCGCCAAGCTTCTTCTCCTGTATCGGCGACAGGCTGACCTGCGAGATGTCGCCGAGATCGGGGAGGATCTGCGCCGCAGCCGGGCGCACCGGCGCCGGGAGCCACGACCCGGCAGGGCCGAGCGGCATCACGGCGAGCGCCGCGACGAGGCACGTCGAGACTCGTTTCGTGTGCCGCAGGGAATGGAACGGTCGAGTGGCCACCGGCCGCGTCATGAAGGATGATGATGCTAAGATGCAGCGCGCGTCGGCGAGTTCATGGCGGCTCCGGCGCGGAGACAGCCTCCGCGCGTGGAGCAGGCGTTCTGCGTCGGCGCAGCCTCACGAATCATGCCACGCTCACCTCGTCCGATCCCGGCAGCGAGTACCGTCCGCAGCGGCGGGCCGGACCCCCATTTTAACCACTTCGACGCCGGCGGCCACGCGCAGATGGTCGACGTCGGAGGCAAGGCGGTCACGCGGCGAATGGCCCGCGCCAGCGGGCGCATCGCGATGAACGAACAGACGCTGGATCTCGTCAAGAGCGGCACGGCGAAGAAGGGCGACGTGCTCGGAATCGCGCGGATCGCCGCGATCCAGGCGGCGAAGCGGACGGCAGAGCTGATTCCCCTCGCACACCCGTTGATGCTGACGCGCATTGCCGTCGAGTTCGCGTTTCCTGCGGACGCGAGCGCCGTGGCGATCGAGGTGACTGTCGAGACCCGCGAGCGCACCGGCGTCGAGATGGAGGCGCTGACTGCGGTGTCCGCAGGGTTGCTCACCGTTTACGACATGTGCAAGGCGGTTGATCGCGGCATGCGCATCGGCGACGTTCGTCTCGTCGAGAAGCTGGGCGGACGTTCCGGCCACTATCGGGCCGAGTGACGGTGCCGGCTCGCGATCGCGGCGGCGTCACGCACGGCGCAGGGAAGCGGAGGCCATCATGACGGCTGCAGCGGGTTGGGCGGGACGGATCGTCGGTATCGTCGGACTACTGCTGTGCGCGCTCGCGGTGCTCGCGCGACTGACGGGCCACTACACGCTCGGCGGATTTCAGGCTGGGACGATCCTCGTTGCCGGGATTGCGGCACTCGCCGCAGCGTGCTTCCTGATGCTTTGGAGTGGTGCTGGCGACCGGGTACCTTGATCCGGCCCAACCACCCCGTCGCGGCATCGCCATAACGCGTTAGTGCCCGGCAATGCAGGGCGACGAGCCGCACCGGTCACGCGCGGTCAATCTTATCTCCACGTTGCTGGTGATCGCGGGCGTCGTGCGCGTGCTCGTGGTCGTCCTGCACGACCCACTTCTCGGGTATGCGAACCAGTACGACATGGTGCGCACTTCGGCGTGCGTCGACTTGTGGCCGGCGTTGCCTCCCCCAGCACGCTACGCAGCACACACGGCGGCTCCCCTGGACCGCTACGTGAGCGAACATCTCGCAGGAAGTCCATGCTATCCGTCGACCGGCGTTGCATTCGTCGAGTTCGCGAAGGGAGCCATCGAGGCGCTGCGCGCCGTCGGATTGTTCCGCGATGTAGGCTTCCCACTCCGCGCTGTCGGGATCGTCGCAGCGATCACACTGTTCGCGACCGTAATCGCTTTTGTCGTGGTCGAGCGCCGCCGACCATGGGCGCAGCTCGCGCATGCGACGCTGTTCGCGATCGTTCTCTCGGATCCTGCGTTGACGCTCTGGATGAACACGTTCTACACCGAGTTCGGAACGATGTTCTTCCTTTACGTCGCAGGAGGAATCGTTGCGCTCGCTCCGGGCGTGGGCCGTCCACGCGGATCGTCGAGCGGCGCGGCTTCACGCCCCTGCGCTCCCCTTGCAGTGCTTGGTTACGGAGCGTTGGCGTATGGAGCGCTGCTCGGACTAGTATGGTCGCGCCAGCAGTACGCGGCGTTCGCCGTCATTCCGCTGCTGATCGTTGCGCCGCAGTGCTGGCGTCGTGCGCGGGCAGCGTGGTTTGCGGCGGTTGTCGTGGTCGTCGCGAGCATGATTGTGCAGACGGCATCGATCGCGGGGCTGCCCGCCATTCGCGCGGCCAACATGCACGACGTCTACCTTGGCGCCGTTCTACCCTCCGCACGACACGAGGCGCGCGCGCTGACCGAGCTCGGGCTCCCAGCGTCCTGTCGGCAGGCGATCGGCAGCAACTGGTACGTCGGGATGGGCGAGGACCCGCAGCAGCAGTGCACGGAGGTCGATGCGCTCGGGCGCCTCGCCCTCTTGCGACTCATTCCCCGCGACCCGGCATTGCCGTGGCGCGTGCTCGTGCGCGGGCTGCCGCTCACGCAGTGGTGGTGGCAGCACTATCTCGGGATGGTGGCCGGAACGCAGCACGCCGATTGGTCGCACAGCACCAGTCCTTTTGCGTGGTCGCTCGCGGATCTCGATGAGCAGCTGCCCCTCGTGGGCTATCTCGTCGTCGTCGCGGCCGTTGCGGCTGCATTCATCGTTACCGCGGCGCAATGGGCTCGCGCAGCGATACGCGGTCGCGCGGCCGGTAGCTGGACCTGCGCGATGCTGTTTCTGAGTGCGCTCGGAATGTACGCGCCGTTCAGCGCGATCTTTGGCGACGGCTACGTCGATGCTTCGCGACACGCGCTTCTCTTCCATCCTGCGGCGGCGTCGCTGCTCTGCCTGGGTACAGGGAGGATCCTCAGGCACGCGATCTCGCGTGAGACGCGCGCGTTGCGCTGGATGTCAATTGCCGGAAGCTCGTGGATCGTCGTGGCCGCATTCCTTGCCATGGCCCTCGTATGGGGTGTACGTCGCGTGCCAGTCGGGTACGGTATGGTTGGCGATCCGGCCATCCGACGGCTCGACGGTGACACGTACACGATGCGCGGGTGGGCCGTCGATCCGTGGGGCGTGCGTGGAATGCGTGTCGCCGCCTATCGCGATCTCGATGCGAAGGTTCCGGAACGCTCCTGGGTTGCATCGTACGGCCATTCCGTGCCGGGTTTGTCCACCTATTTTCCGACCTATGCCGGCGCCGACCATGGCGGATTTGCGCTGAGCATCTCGCGGAGCGAATGGCCGTCGACCGCACCATGCCTGCGGACCTGGATAGATAGCCGAACGGGCGGATCCGTCGAAATAGATCGTCGCTGTGTGGCGCGATGATCGCTATTGCACTTTCGGGGCCGCCAGACTTGCAAGTCTGCCTTGCAAGCGAACTCTCTGGAAGTCCACTGACGCCTCAACGTGACGACGTGTATTCTCGCAACGGGTGCCGGACGTACCTGGGAGCATCGGCTGACGACGGATCAGCGGCGTTGGCAATCGCTGGCGAACGAGGGATCAGCAGGACGAGTTTCGGCTACTCTCAGTGGCCGCTTCGTACGGCGAACTTGATGAGCATCAAATGCTTCGCTTCGCTGACGGTGTAACTGTCTAGCATCGGTTCAAACGGCATAACGGCGGGCGGTACGAGCAGCAATATGTGCTGGCAGACTTTGCGAACCTCCGTTGAACTGACCCACTGCCGGCAGCTGCACCACCGCGTCATTCAGCGAGGAGAGAGGAGAGGAAACACAAGCACACCTGGATCGTTCCAGTATTCACTGCAATATCCTTCATCGTCTCGGTTGGCGCGGCCGGTGCCCAGTCCCTCTCACCGAACGATCGATTGTGTACGGGACCGGATATGACCCGTGCGGACAATCCGCCCGTCTATCTCCTGGAAGATGCACAGTCGATATATCGTATCGAGGTGTCGGCCACCGCTAACAGTATTCGTCGCGTTGCGGTTACTACCGGCGAGATCGAAAGTCTGTGCGTTCGAGGCCTCGAGGTTCGCGTACTTCCGCTGATGCAAAGTGAAGCAACGTCGCCCGCACCAGCAAGCCTTTTGACATGTAACACAGTGGTGGTACCGGGATCATTCACGATCATTCGTCTCTACGGAAATGTTTATGGAGCATTCTGTACTACGGCGACACGGCCCGCTGGTAAGACTACTCAATGGCTCGACTTCACGATGAAGTCAACGAGCTTCAACGGTACGGGCCTGCATGCTCCTATCGCTCTCTTCTTGAACGGTGCTGCTCTCTCTGGAAGTAGTCCCGCCATCATAGGTAACGGAATCCTCATCGGAGACGTGCACTTGCGAGCTTGGGGCGATGGAGGTTGCGGAAGCACCTCATGGCCAAGCTATCCGATCTATGACTCGCAGATCGAAGCGTACTGGTCAACCAGCAACTGGATCTATGGGAGCACGTGCGACCTCTATGGCGCGTTCGATGGCACTTCGTACAGCTGGGATATTCAGGCTAACGTCAATAGTTGGATCTCGTATACGAAGATGGGAGCAGGACATACGTATTCGCCCCCTGCGGTATACACGCTAAATCAGCGGCCTTCGTTTGACCCGAATCAGGGCGGCGTTCTATTCGCCGTCACCAACGACGTTCCGGGCGTCAATTTTCGGTTGGATTTTAGCGCTGTCACGACCGGCTGGTTCTGAGTATCACTGCTGATGCGAATTGATCCAGATCATGGCCACCCCACCTTTCGCGTTGATGGAGGCGCGTTCGGAATCGAGTTATGCGTCGAGACACGGGGCCGCACCGGAGTCCGAGTGGAAGCGGTACCCGGGCAGGGTGCAATGCCGCTCATCAT
>JAICXH010000111.1 GCA_025981645.1 Burkholderiales bacterium | reverse complement strand
TTCGTCCGTTGGGATTGGCCGATCCATCAACCACGCGCTTCAGTACTATGGACATCCTCTGATCGAAGAGGTTGACGTCTCGTATTTCATAGGGCCGCCTCTCGACGAGACGTTCCGCTCGCTGGTACCTGACTCGCGCCCGGATCATATTGCCGCCCTGGTTGCAGAATATCGCGAGCGCTACGCCACGATTGGTTACGTCGAGAATGTCATCTATCCGGGTATTCCGGAAGCGCTTCAGGCCCTGGCTGCGGCCGACGTTTCCCTCGGCGTATGCACCCCGAAGCGCGCTGACTTTGCCAACGATATTCTCGATCTCTTTGGCCTTCGCCAGTATTTCGGCTTCGTCAACGGCGGCGACACCGGAATCCGAAAAGTGAATCAGCTTGCGTCTCTGATCAAGGATGGCGTTGTCGCGAAGTCGTCTACGATGATCGGTGATCGCGCCCTCGACATCGTTGCCGCAAAGTCGAACGCGCTTGCCTCAGTTGGTGTCCTGTGGGGTCACGGCTCACTCGAAGAATTGCAGGCAGTTGCCCCCGATGCTTTGCTCCGGCATCCTCATGAATTGCTGCGATTCGCACATGCGGGCTAACCCGTCGGTCAACCGGGCGCCCCCAATTCGTACCTCCTCCTGCGCGGACGTCAGCGCGGCGCGCCGGTTACCTTCAAAGTCAGGCGTCTCAGAACGAGCGCACCATGACCGCACAGTTCTTCATTGTTGATGTCTTCGCCGAGCGGCCTTACGCCGGCAACCAACTCGCGGTTGTGCTGAGTGATAGGGCGCTTTCGGAAGAGCGCATGCAACTCCTTGCAGCCGAAACCAACTTCTCGGAAACGACCTTTGTCGCACCACTCGTGACGGAATGCCGCAGATACCGGGTTCGGATCTTCACCCCTGCGCGGGAGATTGCCTTCGCGGGGCACCCGATCCTTGGCACCGCATGGGTCATCCGAGAGTTCGTGGCTGAGAGGTCTCCAGAGAGCCTCGTCCTCGATCTGCTTGTTGGCGCAGTACACGTCAACTTCGAACTGGGTCCGGACGGCCGCGATGTCGCGTGGTTCACCGCGCCGGAGCCGACACTCGGACGCAGCCATCGCCCCGAGACAATTGCTTCCGCCCTTGGAATCTCGGCGAGTGACATCGACTCCACGAAACCCGTTCAGGAGGTGTCCGCAGGAGTCACTGCTGTGATCGTTCCTGTCCGCGATCTCGATGCGCTACGTCGTTGCAGAGTCACGACCGAGGCTTTCGTCAAACTTGCCGCCTTGGGTCTGCCATCGTTGATCTACTTCTTCTGCCTCAACACCCACTACGCTGAAAACGACATCTGTGCCAGGTTCTTCTTTGAGGCCCATGGCGCGCGCGAAGATCCGGCGACAGGCAACGGCGCAGCCTTCCTTGGTGCTTACTTGCTCGAGCATCGGCTCTTGGGTGCTTCGGGGTTCACGTTGCGGATCGAGCAAGGCTACGAAGTCGGCCGACCGTCGCTTGTCCTGCTGCGAGCTCATGAGGCCGACGGACACAGAGAAGTCGCCGTTGGGGGCTCTGTGGTTCTCACTGTACGCGGGGAACTGGCATGAGTGCGCAGCTTAGCTCGAACGTTGGGCCGAACCATCAGCCCATGGACCCGTTGTTGCGTGAAGTCTGCGTTTCGCTCGAGCGGGATTCGCGTGCCCACACGATCCTCCTTTATGGATCGCGCGCAAATGGAACCGAAAACGAGTTCAGCGACTACGACATCGCGGCATTCGCTGACGTCCCTGCCGCGAAGCGCGATACCCGAGTCGTGGCCGGCCAGTTTCTCGATGTCTTCTTGCATCCCGAGGCAGTCCTTGCCGCGCCGAGCACGGAGCACTTGACTCTGCGCGGTAGCCGAATCCTCGTTCAGAGAGGTTCAGAGGCGAGCGCGTTTCTCGCCCGCCTCGATGCCATGTTCGACCGTGGTCCCGAGCCGCTGCCACCTGATGAGATCGATGCGCGACGCACCTGGGCCGGAAAGATGGCCCTGCGAATGCGGCGCGGCGACATCGAGGGAGATTTCCGCCGGGTGTGGTTACTTACGGCACTTCTCGAGGACTACTTTGCGCTGCGCGGAATGTGGTACCAGGGACCGAAGAAATCGTTCCAATGGCTGCGGGAGTTTGATGCTGCCACGCACCGCGCATTCGAAAACGCGCTGAAGCCGAGCGCCTCCTTCGATGCCATCGATGATGTTGTGGGCTTCGTGATTGCGACGCCGGTACCCGATGATGCGACTACTGCGACCTAAGCCTGCGGTCGACCGGGCCGGCCGGTTCGTACCTTCCGTCTGGGGAGCGTCGGCGTGGCGTGCCAGTTCCCTCCAACGTCATGTGCAGGGAGATGCGAGAGCTGGACATGCCGAATGACGGGTCCCGCGATGAAGTTGAGGCGACTGTCTCCGATTGCCTGGCGATGCTCGCCGCCGAGCTATCCGGCGTCCCGTACAACAAGGCGGCGCACCGCTGCAACCTCACGAAACTCCTCGCCGAGGTGGTCTCGGATCGCTTGGCTGCAGCCCCGCAACTGTTGAATGTCGCGGCAGCCGATGCCGACCAGCCCATCGTCGTGCCCGAGGTGAACGACATCCTTTCGATCCTCGCTTCGCCACCCACATCGACCGAGCCGCCTGACGCCGTACATCAGCGCCAAGATCGCCGATCCTTCTCGACGAATTATTTCCAGCGCGAAGCTCGCGGTCGTTCGCTGGGTTCGGCCGGCGAGGAGTTCGTGCTAAAGGGACGGGAGCGGCAGATCGAGGTCAAGACGACGAAGTACGGGCGGGGGACGCCGCTTTTCGTGTCAGGTGGCCTCGGCGCGACCCGCTGGCTTTCGGCGTCTTCGACTCTGGCGAGCGTACGGTGAGGTTGATCGTCGCACCCCTCCGCGCCCCCATCCGCGCGGTCTGCTTCGACTGGGGCGGTACGTTGATGTCGGAGGCCGGACCCGAAGAGCTTCCGATGAGCGAGTGGCCGGAAGTTTCGGCGATCCCGGGCGCCCACGAATGCCTCGAGGCGCTTCACGGCGTCGCGCCGCTCTGCGTCGCGACGAACGCGACGGTGTCGCGCCGCCCGATGATCGAGCGCGCGCTCGAGCGCGTCGGCCTGCGCGCCTACTTCGCCGACATCTTCTGCTACACCGAGCTCGGCTATCGCAAGAGCGAGCCCGCGTTCTGGCGCGTCGTCGAGTCCACGCTGCAAGTGCCCCTCGCCCACATCGCCATGGTCGGCGATTCGCTGGAGCACGACGTCCTCGCACCGCGCAAGTTCGGCGTCCAGACAGTCTGGTTCAACGGAAGCGGTGCGCACACGCCGGCCGATGGCGGAGTCACCGAGATGCGCTCGCTCATCGAGTTCGCCGAGCTGGTTCGCGGCGCGCGCTGACGCATCGGCCTCCCGCATCGCTATACTTTCGTCGCAGGAGACGCGATGGCATCGATCTCGATATCGAAACGGCATGCTCTCCCGCGACGCATGGCGCGCGACGCCGCCGAGCGCGTCGCGCGAGACCTGAACGAGCGCTTCAATCTGGCGTGGACATGGGAAGGTGACGAAGTCGTCTTCCAACGCACCGGCCTTTCGGGGCGCATGCACGTGGGCACGAACGAGATCCGCCTCGACGTCAGGCTCGGACTTCTTCTCTCGGCGCTGAAGCCGGCAATCGAGCGCGAGATCCATGTGCAGCTCGACTCGATCACCACGACACGCGAAGGCTGACGCGCGTCGGCTACACGTCGGGATCGGGAAACGGTGTGTCGGACCCGCCGACGATCGCGTCGTGCACGGCGCGCTCGCGCGTCTCGATCGTGGCGAGGAATTCGACGGCGCCACCCATCTGCGCGAAGGCGTCGAACCCACGCTCGAGGAAATCCTGAAGTGCGCCGAGCCCCGCCGCGTGGGCCGGCTTGCGCATGAGCCCGAGCGCGCCGCGCAGCATCGGCTTGTGAACGTAGCGGTCGAGCGCCACCCCGACATCGCCCGCCATCCTGATCTGCAGCACGCGGTCGACATAGCAGCCCGCTGCGCGGTACGCGGCGCAGTACTCGGCAACGGCGATCCGGTCCGCGGTGCGCGGCTCCGCCGTCGCCTGCTTCGTCGTCCCGTGCTCGTCGGCCATCTTCGAGCGCGATGCCGCCAGTTCGCGGCCAAGCGCGGCATCGAGGTCGAGCGATAGCACGTTGAGCTCGACGGCAGTCGCGACCGTCGCGATCACCCGGTCGGGAAGGAGGCGCTTCATCACCGGAACGACGCGCGCGAGATCGGCGTCGCGCTGGGCGAAATCGCCTCCGCCGTAGAGATCGGTCTCGAAGAAGCGGACCGCCGCCGCATAGCGCGGCATCGCTTCGAGGTCGGCATAGGTACGGCGAAGCCGTCGCGCCTGCCAACGCCCGATCGAGGCTTGTAATTGCCCGGACCCGGCATCCGAAGCGCGAGCCGCGTGATGCGCAGCGACGCGCGCGAGCGCGGCAAGCAGGGCCGATGCGGGATCTTCGGGAGAGCGGCGCGGCATCGTCGCAGGGTCTCGGCGAAGCGTACCACGGTGATCGATTCGATTGCGCGCTCTATCGGTCGCCGCCCGTCGTGGCAGCGCGGGCCGCGGCAATCTCGGCCTCGACGCGCGCGAACACCGCCTCGTCGCCGAGGAGCGCGTTGTGGCCGATGCCGATGAGCGGCACATCGATGCTGCCGGGAAGGCGCGCCGACGTCTGCGGCGCCACCATCGAGTCGTGCCACGACCAGACCGATACGAGCGGAACCGCAGGCAGCGGCGCGCTGTCGAGTTCGGCGAGCCAGACGCTGCCGGGACGGATCTGCGCGAGCGAGGTTCCCATAGCGAGCCAGGCGTCGACGCTGCCGTGGTGCGGAGTACCGATCGTTACGATCCTCGCCACGCGGGTCGTGCCGTAGCGGCGCGCGTGCGCGCGCGCGACGAGGCCACCCATGCTGTGCGCGACGACGATTACCCGCGACGCGCCGGTCGCCTGCACAATGCGCCCGATCGCTGCCTCGACCTGCGTGGCGAAGAGCTCGATCGACGCAAGCGGGGGGCCGTAGGAGAGCGCGTAGACGCCGCGGACGCCGCGTGACGCGAGGTGCTGCACGAGGCGATGCCAGACGCCGGCGTTGCAGAGCACGCCGTGGAGCAGCAGCACCGGCACATTCACGGGCTCGGGCGGCGGGTCGGGCACCAGCCAGCGATAGAACATCATCCGCGGCGCCGCACCGGCGAGCGTGGCGTACTCGCGCCAGACAAGGCGCAGTGTCGCGCCCGGCGTGATCTGCAGTTCGCGCGGGCGCGGCGAACGGAAGATCCACGCGATCGCGAAGTAGACGGCGGCAAGCAAGACGACGACGCCGAAGTACCAGGCGAACGCTCCGGCGATCCACACGAGGACGCCGCCGCCGCGCGCGATCGCGTGCGCGGCGCTGGCGACGTACGCGATCAGCGCGATCGACAGCGCCGTCCACAGCGTGACCGCTGTCCACACGCCGCGCGCTCAGGGCGTGCCGCCGACGATCCCGGTGCGCGCGCGCAGCGCACGCAGCGCCGCCACCGCCGCAGCCGGATCGACGGCGAGGAGCACGCCGGCGAGGGGTGCGCGGATGCGTGACAGCGCCTCGCCGCCCGCCCATAGCGCTACCGTCGGTGGAAGCTGGCGGCGCAATGCCGCGAGTGCGTCACCCGCCTGGCGCAGCGGGAAGGCCGACGAGAACGACAGCGCGACAACGTCGCTGCGGTGCGCGGCAGCGGCACGGCGGATCTCGTCGAGCGGCACCTGCGTGCCGAGCGAGACGCAGCGCGCGCCTTCGGACGCGAGCGCCGCCTGAGCGACGAGGAGCCCGAGCCCGTGTGGCTCGCCAGTGAGTGTCGCAAGCAGGATGCGCGGACCGGTACGAAGGCGCGGCAGCGCGTGCAACGCCGCCCGCAAGACTGACTGCGCTTCCTCGCTGTACAGATGCTCCTCGAACACGTCGAGCTCGCCGCGGATCCACGCAGCGCCGATCGCGTGGTTGAGCGGTCCGATCGTTTCCAGCGCGAAACGCTGCAACCCCTGGCGCACGAGCGCAGTGGCGAGCGCGTCGTGCAGACCGCCGACGTCGGCGGCGCGCACGAGCGCGAGCACGTCGCGCTCGATCGCCGGCGGAGCGGCCTCGAGGCGCGCCGGGGCGTGCGTGTCGGCGAGCGCATTGAGCTCGGCGAGCGAGAGCCCGACGATCCTTCCCGGCCGCATGCCGACGTCCATCAGCCGCTTGACTACACGCAGCTTCGCCATCTGCGCCGGTGCATACAGCCGCTCACCGTTGCCGTCGCGAACCGGCTGCGGGAAACCGTAGCGACGTTCCCACATGCGAAGGACGTCCTTCGACAGCCCCGTCTCGCGCTCGACGCTGCTGATGCCGAGGCCGCGATCGACGTCGAGTTCGGTGTAGGTGCTCGATGGATCCATGGGGGCGCGGCGCGGGTCCCGCCGATCGTAACTCAGGCGCGCAGAAGCTCGGCCGCACGCACGACCAGCGCGATTCCGTTCGCGACGAGGAGTCCCGCGATCAGCTTCAGAACCCCCTGCCGCGACAGCGCGTCGTGCAGCCGATTGCCGAGACGAAGCCCGCCAACCATCACCGGCAGCAGCACGAGCGCGAGGAGCAGAAGCTCAGCATGGAGAAGCAATCCTGTGACCACGAACAGCGCGAAACGGATCCACACGCTCGCGGTGACGATGATCGCCGAGGTCGCGCGAAGGGCAGCCTTGTCGGCGATGCGTGCGGACAGGTAGACGATGTAGATCGGGCCGCCGGTGCCGAACAGCACCGAGAACACGCCGCCGACAATGCCGATCGGCCACGCCGCCCAGCCCGGGGCACGGGTGAGCTGGCGCGGCCCGATCAGCACCCACGCGCCGTAGGCGGTGACGAAGACGCCAAGCGCAAGGAGCGCCGGCCCGCGCGGAAGGTGAAGCAGCAGCGTCCCGCCGAGCGCGATGCCGACGAGGATCGCGGGGAGAATGCGCGCGACCTCCCTCCACCAAGCGAGATGTCGCAGCCGTAGACTCGTCGTCGTCGCCGCCAGCACGTCGAGCGACGTCGCGAGCGGCACCGTGAAGGTGAGCGGGAAGATATGCGCGAGCGCCGGCACGGTGATGATCGACGAACCGAAGCCGGTCGCGCCGAATACCGTGTAGGCGAGCAGGATGACGACGGGCAGCGCGGCGAGGGCGTACCACGGCAGATCGAGGAGTGGCTGCGCGATCGACATGCGGGATTTTCCCGGAAGTCCGCCGGGACGGATGGGGGCCGGACAGCGGTCGGCTCGCGCCACGTCGCCATCGGCTGGCGCTCCGACTGCCGTTATAATGATCGGTTGGGGCGAGCTAGCTCAGTTGGTTAGAGCAGAGGAATCATAATCCTTTGGTCGGGGGTTCGAGTCCCTCGCTCGCTACC
>JAICXH010000071.1 GCA_025981645.1 Burkholderiales bacterium | reverse complement strand
GCGCGGCCTGCACCACCTCACGCGCGGGGCACGCCCCTGACCGGCGGGCGGACGACGCCGAGGCCGATCAGGAGCACGTAGATCCAGCGCGAGTGCCACCCCGTCACGCCGATCCTGATTTCGATCATCGCCGCAACGATGTCGGCGATCACCACGACGAGCGCGGCCCCGTAGCGTTTGCGCACCCAGCCGCCACGCGCCGAGCGGGTTGGCGAGCGACTCGTTCGCAAGCCGATGGCAGATGCGATGCCACATTGCCGCCACGCAGAGAAGCAGAAACAAGAGGTTGGCGCCGTACAGGATCGCAGCGCGCGGGCGATTCGGATGGTCGCCGATCAGCGTCGTCAATGGAGGGATCATCGTGACGAAGAACAGGAACGCGAGATTGCCGAGCACGAACGTCGTGTCGGCTTCGCGCAGTCGTCTTGTCATGCGCAGATGCCCCAGCCAGAAGACGCCGAGCACGGCGAAACTGATCACGTAGTCGGCGAACTGGCCGCCGAATTCGAGGAGCCCTCCGAACAGCGTTTGACCGGCAAGCGGATCCGGGATGTGCCGGTCGAGCCCCAGTACGAGCAAGGTCATCGCCACCGCGAAGATGCCGTCGGTGAGCGCATCGAGGCGTGCCGCGGGAAGCGACGGTGCCGCTCGGTGTCCGGAGTGCCCAGGGCCGTCCGCGGTCACTCCGCAATCCTCGTCAAGTGGCGATCGACCATCGAATCCTTCCGTGCGGCGGCCAGGGCGGGTTTGCTCCGAAGGCCCCTTTCATAGTAATATCAACGCCTTTTTCGGGCCAATCGGCCCGTATCGGGATTCGACCCATGGTTGTCATCAGGCTGGCCCGCGGCGGCGCCAAGAAGCGGCCGTTCTACAACGTCGTCGTCACCGATTCGCGCAACCGGCGCGACGGGCGCTTTATCGAGCGCGTGGGCTTCTACAGCCCGATGGCGGCCGAGCACGAGGAAGATCTGCGGATCGTCCAGGACCGCGTGACCTACTGGCAGCAGCACGGCGCCAGGCTGTCGGAGACGGTGGAAATGCTCGTCAAGCGGGCGGCGAAGGGCGGCACGCGCGCGGCGCGGCCCACAGCCGCAACCGCGACCGCAACGACGACCGCGACCACGGAGACTCCCGTCGCGGCGGCTGTGGCGGCGAGCGAGGCGCCCGCCGCCTGATCCCGCGGTACGGCGGAACGGCGATGCCGCAGCCCGGGGGTCCCGGCGGCAACGTTGGCAACATCGTGGTGATGGCGCGCGTTGGTGCGCCCCACGGAGTTCGCGGTGACGTGAAGCTGCGGCCGCTGTCGTCGGACCCTGCGACGCTGCTCGAAGCGAGACACTGGTGGATCCGGCGAAGAACGATCGACGCGGCCTGGCAGCGGTGCCGGTTGCATGGTGCGCGCAGGCACGGCGACCAGATGATCGCGCAGATCGACGATGCGGTGACGCGCGAGGCCGCGGCGACGCTGCGCGGGGCCGAGATCGGCGTCGATCGGGCCGATCTTCCGCCGCCCGGTGCTGGCGAGTGGTATCGCCACGACCTCGTCGGCATGGCGGTGGTCACGCGCGAGGGGGTGACGCTGGGAACGGTACGGGGGTTCGCGGAAAGCAGCGCGCATCCGCTGCTCGACGTCGCCGGCGATGGCGGCGTCGATCGGCTGATTCCGTGGGTGCCGGAATTCGTCGTCGCGGTGGACCCGATGGCGCGCAGAATCGACGTCGACTGGCAGCCCGATTACTGACGCCGCGTGTGGCCGCGCATCTGCGGCGCGGCGTCGGCGCCAGCGGTCGATGACGGGCCGTACGATGCGAATCGACGTTGTGACGTTGTTTCCGGAGCTGGTGACGCTCGCTGCCGGGTTCGGCGTGACCGGAAGGGCGCGCGAGCGCGGTCTGTGGCAACTCGGCGTGTGGAATCCGCGTGACTTCACCGACGACGCCCACCGCACCGTCGACGATCGTCCGTACGGCGGGGGGCCGGGGATGGTGATGCTTGCCGAACCGCTCGAACGGGCGCTCGCCGCAGCGCGCGAAGCGCAGGCGGCGGCGGGGCGCGCGGCGTCGCGCACGCTGTACCTGTCGCCCGCGGGCGCGCCGCTCACGCACGCGAAGGTCATCGACCTCGCGCACGACGACGCGCAAGGTCTCGTGCTCGTCGCCGGACGCTACGAAGGCATCGACCAGCGGCTGATCGACTGCGAAGTCGACGAGGAGGTCTCGATCGGGGATTTCGTGGTGTCGGGAGGAGAATTGCCGGCGCTCCTCCTGATCGACGCGGTCGTGCGCCAGCGGCCGGGGGTGCTGAACGACGCCGAGTCCGCGCTGCAGGACTCGTTTGTCGACGGACGCCTCGATTGCCCGCATTACACGCGACCCGAAATGTGGCGGGGGCGGGCGGTGCCGCCGGTGCTGTTGTCGGGCGATCACGCGGCGGTGCGCCGCTGGAGGCAGACGCAGGCGCTCGTGCGCAGCGCCCGATGCCGGCCCGATCTGTTGCACAATCGGCCGCTCACGACAGAGGAACGGCGGCTGATCGAGAACGAAGGAAGATAACCAAGAGGATCGCGCATCAGGGGGCGCCCTGCTCTGCGTGCCAAACTCCGCGAAGACGCGGGCAGAAAGGAAACGTGGTCATGAACGTCATCGAAACGCTCGAGCGCGAGGAGATCGCGCGGCTCGGAAAGTCGATTCCCGAATTCGCCCCGGGCGATACCGTGATCGTGAACGTCAACGTCGTCGAGGGCGAGCGCAAGCGCGTCCAGGCCTACGAGGGCGTGGTGATCGCGAAGCGAAACCGTGGTCTCAATTCAGCCTTCACCGTGCGGAAAATGTCGAGTGGCGAAGGCGTCGAGCGGACCTTTCAGACCTATTCGCCGCTGATCGCCTCGATCGAGGTCAAGCGCAAGGGCGATGTCCGTCGCGCCAAGCTCTACTACCTGCGGGGCCGCTCGGGCAAGTCGGCGCGCATCCGCGAAAAGCTCGCGGCGCGCGAGAGCGGCAAAACCGAATAAGCGACCTGCGTCGCCACGCCAGGCTGGCAATGGAATGGCGTGTTTCTTGCATGCGGTAGCTTGGATATTGCTTCGGAGCCGCCCGCGGCAGCCCGCTCGGTTGCCTCGCGGCGGTATCCGCAGCAAGATTCCAACGGCATATTTCCGGCGGTTTCGCCGCACCGCATGAAGGCCACGCTGTACGACGCGCTCGGCATCGCCCCGGCTTCGTCCGACGAGGACGTCCGGGCGGCGCTGCGCGGAATGATCCGGAAGTACTACGCGAAGACGCGCGACGGCCAGGGCAACGTCGAAGAGGCGCTGCGCTTCATCAACCACGCGAGCCGGATCCTCAGCGACCACGAGCGGCGGCAGCGCTATGACCGCGACCTCGCCGGGTCGGCCGACGCAGAACTCGTCGGCGAGCGCACCACCGGACGCGACCTCCTGCTCGGTGACGACGCGTACACCGAAGTGGGTGCCGCGAGCGCGCTCGGAGATGTCGCAGTCGAGGATCCGCTCGACACCGGCCTGCCGGGCGCCGCGCCCGAAGAGCCGCCGATGCACCATCCCGGGCTCACCCAGCGCGTCGCCCCGTTCGTTCACTCGCCGTGGCTGACGGTCGGCCTCTGCGGGGCGTTTGCGGCATTCATCGTCGCCGCAGTAATCCTCGTCACTCCGCCCGACGCGGTCGGCGCCGCCCGTGAAGTGTTCGGATGGCTGACAGCGACGCTGCTGATCCTCGTCGCTGTCTACGGCGCCGTGCACGGCGTTGTCACGCTGCGCCGACGGCATTCGGTCGCGCGCTCGGGGCTCGTGCCGCAGACCGACCTCGCGATCCTCAATTGGCGCCGCGAGCGCAGCGTCTTCCTCGGCACCAACCAGCCGCAGGAGGATGCATCGTGGATCTTCCAGCTGCGCATGGCCGAGCTCGAGCGCGCGAAGGCGGGCCGGACGAGCGAGCCGCGGCCGTGGCATCGCCTCGCGGCACGAAGCTTCGACTATGCGCTGTGGGGACTGATGCTGGCGCTGCTGCTCAACCAGCTTCGCGGCACCGGCGTCGTCGGCGCCGACACCGCGTACTGGCTCTCGCATCCGCTCGTCGCGCCCTCGCTCATTTCGTTCACCTGGGTGCCGCTCGAGGCGCTGCTC
This sequence comes from Burkholderiales bacterium, assembly GCA_025981645.1. Lineage (GTDB taxonomy): Bacteria > Pseudomonadota > Gammaproteobacteria > Burkholderiales > Casimicrobiaceae > VBCG01. The sequence continues at coordinate 10,209 of JAICXH010000071.1, read as the reverse complement.
GTCGCGGCGGTGGGCACGACGCCGGGCAAGTGGCTGTTCGGCATCTATCTGCAGCTTTCGATCTCGGACGCCTACGCACGTCTCGATACCCGCGCGCAGCTCGCTCGCGGGCTACGGCGCGCGCTGCGCGTGTGGGTCGAAGGCGTCGGTTGCGGATTTCCGCTGGTGGCGCCGATCATGGTCGCGATCGCCTACGAGAAGCTCGCCGAGCATCAGGAGACCGACTGGGATTTCGCGCTCGATTGCCTGGTCACGCACGGACCGGCCGGCGTTCTCAACTCGATCACCGGCGTGTGCGGGATCGCCGCGATGGCATGGCTCTACGGCATCGCGTGGCACCAGCCGACCGCCGACACGATCGGCTGGACGCGCACCACGATCGCCGGATCGATGCCGTCGCTGTCGACCGTCATGCGCGCGTTCGACGGCGGCGGGCGCACGATCGAATCGCTGCTTCCGTCTCGTGCCGGGCGCTCGGCGCTCGCCGCGACGTCACCGGCGGTCGCATTGGCCCGCGGACCTTCGGGAACGGCCGTCGCTGCGGCGGATCCGGGCAGCGGCGACGGTGGCTTCGAGGCGATGCTGGCCGCGCGCCGGGCGCGCGTCGTTTCACTGAAGGCCGATGCGCCGCAGATGCTGGCCGCGCACGACTATCCGCGCGCCGCTGAGCTGTGCCGCGCGTGGGCCGACCTCGACCTCGCCAACCCCGAGGCGTGGCGCTGCCTCGGGAGCGCAGAGCAGGGGCTCGGCAACTACCAGGAAGCACTCAACGCATTCCGCAAGGCGAAGCAGCACGCGCCGCACGATTCGACGCTCGACGCATCGATCGAGAACGCCCAGCGCGGAATCATCCATCAGTTTCTCGATCGCTACAGCCATTAGGCGTCTTCGGCTGCTCGCTCTGTGCGCAATCGCGCTCGTGGCACTCGGCGCCGCGTGGGTATCGGCGATCGACGCGATCGGCGTTCCGCCGCGGCGTCTAGCGCCGTGGATCGAGCGTCGGGCCCAGGGACACAATGCGCTCATCGTCGGCGCCGCAACGATCGTCGCGCGAGCGCTGATCGCGCTCGATCGCGGTGATGCCGGTCTAGACCTCGCGGTGCTGCGGCCAGCGCCAGCGGCGAGTGACACCGCGGCCGGACGAAGCGGTCGCGAGATCGTCGTCGCGACATCGCGCGAGGCCCGCGATGCCATCGCGCGCGCCGAGCCGGGCGATGTCATCACGCTCGCACCCGGCCGGTACCGGTTCGACGGCAGCGATATCGACGTGGCGCGCGCGGGACGCGACGATGCGCCGATCACCGTGCGGGCGCGCGCCGCGGGCACCGTCACGCTCGACTTCGATCTCACCGAAGGTTTTCTCGTATCGGCACCCGACTGGATCTTCGAGAACCTGACGATTCGCGGGATATGTCCTGACCATTCACGCTGCGAGCATGCGTTCCACGTCGTCGGTCACGCCACGCGATTCGTCGCGCGCGGGAACACGATCCTCGACTTCAACGCCCACTTCAAGATCAACGCAACCGGTGGTGCATTTCCTGACGACGGGCGCATCGAGGGCAACGTGATCGCCGATACGGCGCCGCGCCGCACGGCGAATCCGGTGGCTCCGATCGACCTCGTCGCGGCCAGCGGGTGGGAGATCCGCGGCAACCGGATCTCCGATTTCGTCAAGGCCGGCGGCGACGCGATCAGCGTCGGCGCCTTCGCCAAGGGTGGCGGTACCGACAACCGCTTCGTCGGCAACGTCGTCGTCTGCGAAGAACGGCTGCGCGGCGATCCAGGCCAGCGCGTCGGGTTGTCGCTCGGCGACGGCGGCACCGGCGCCGAATTCTGCCGCGACCGGCGCTGCATCGTCGAGCAGGACCGCGGCGTCATCGAGTCGAACGTCATCGCATCCTGCTCGGACGACGGCATCTACCTCAATCGCGCGGCCGCGAGCCGCGTCGCGGACAACACCCTGATCGACACCGGCGGAATCGTCGCTCGCTACGCGGGGACGGCGGCCGACGTCGTCGGCAATCGCGTCGACGGGGCGATCGTTGCGCGCGACGGCGCGGCGCTGCGCGCCGCGGACAACCGCTCGACGGCGCTGCCGTGGCTCTACCTCGGCTGGCACCCGGTCCGCAGGGCGTTCGCCCGCGAACTGCGGCCGGGAGGCTGATCAGTTCCGGATGCGCGCGAGGAGCGCGGTGGTCGAGCGCGCGTAGCGGAACGGGATCGCGACGAATCGCCCGCCATGGGCGATCACCTCGGCCGCGCCTGCCGTGGTCGCAGCGTCGTAGTCGCCGCCCTTGACGAGCACGTCGGGCCTCGCGGCAACAATGAGTTCGAGCGGAGTGTCGGAGTCGAATGGAACCACCAGGTCGACGCAGCGCAGCGCGGCAACGAGCGCCATGCGGTCGTCCTCGCCGTTCACCGGCCGCTCGGCGCCCTTGCCGAGCCGGCGCACCGAGGCGTCGGTGTTCACCGCGACGACCAGCGACGCGCCGAGGCCCTTCGCCTCCTCGAGGCAGGCGACGTGTCCGCGGTGCAGGATGTCGAATACGCCGTTGGTGAACACCAGCGGGCGCGGCAGCGCGGCGATCCGTGCCAGCGCGTCGTCCACTCCGGCAACGCGTGAGAACGGTGCATCAGCGCGCGTGACACCTGGACCCTTCGCGGTGGCGCTCAATCGATGTATTCGAACACTTTGACGACGCGCGTGACGCCCGACGTCGACGAAGCAAGCTGCCCAGCGGCATCGCCTTCGGCATGCGTGACGAGCCCCATCAGGTAGACGACCTGCCGCTCGGTGACGACCTTGACTCGCGTCGCCGCGAACTTGTTCGCCTCGACGAAGCGTGATTTCACCTTGGCGGTGATGTAGCTGTCGTTGCTGCGCGAACCGAGGCTCGAGACCGGGCCGATCAGGAGCTCGTTGTGGACCGTGCGGACCTTCGGAGTCTTGCGCGCGATCTCGACAATCGAATTCAGCGTGTCCTTCGTCGGCACCTCGCCCGTCAGGAGCACGATACCGTTGAAGCTCGTCACGTTGACGTGCACCTGGTCCCCGTATCCGGCGCCGATGTTGTTGGCGATCTTGAGCTCGATCGACTCGTCGTCGAGCTGCGCCCCGGCCGAGCGGCGGTCGGTCGCGACGAGCGCCGTGCCCCCGACGGCTCCGGCAACCAGTATCGGCGCGCAGCCCGCGAGAAGCGTGACGCCGGCGGTGATGCCGGCGAACAGCGCAAGCAAGAGTCTTCGATTCATGCTTCGTCTCCAAGCAGGGTGGCGTCGATGAGGTCGCAGAGGCAGTGAATGGCGAGGAGGTGAACTTCCTGGATGCGCATGGTCCGCGCGTGTGGCACGCACAGGTGGACGTCATCGCCGCGCAGAAGTTCGCCGACCCGTCCTCCCCCCTTCCCGGTCAGCGCGACGACGCGCATCTCGCGCTGGTGCGCTGCGTCGACCGCAGCGGCGACGTTCGGCGAGTTGCCGGAGGTGGAGATGGCGAGCAGGATGTCGCCACGCGCGCCCAGTGCGCGCACCTGTTTCGCGAATACCTGCTCGTACGAATAGTCGTTGGCGACCGCGGTGAGGAGTGACGTGTCGGTCGCGAGCGATAGCGCCGGAAGCTCGGGGCGTTCGCGCTCGAAGCGGCCCACCAGCTCGGCGGCGAAATGCTGCGCGTCGGCGGCCGATCCGCCATTGCCGCAGGCGAGGATCTTGCCATCGGCGAGCAGGCACTCGGTCATCACCTCCGCCGCGCGAGCGATCGGATCGGCGAGCACCGCTGCGGAGTCCTGCTTGACTTTCGCGCTGTCGGCGAAATGCGTGCGGACCCGCTCGACGTGGTCGACCATGGGTGCCGATTATACCGGCCCGCGGCCGCTCATCCGAACACGTCGCGATGCCATTCGATCGTCGACGGGTCGAGTCCGCGCATCACGATCGCGTCGAAGCGGCACGGCGGTTCGTGCCCGAGCATTGCGAGGTAGCCGCGCGCCGCCAGCGCGAGCCGCCGGCGCTTCGCCGGCGTGATGCTCGCGAGCGGTCCTCCGAACGACGCCGAGCGGCGCATGCGTACCTCGACGAAGACGACCGCCACGCCGTCGCGCGCGACGAGGTCGATCTCGCCGAAGCGGGTGCGGAAGTTGCGCGCGACGATGGTGAGCCCGCGCGCCCGCAGGTGGTCGGCGGCGAGCGCTTCCGCGCGCGCACCCGCAGTTGCGCGGTCAGGGCGAGGAGTCGAGCGGGACGAGCTGTCCGTCACGGTAGACGCCGAGCGCAGCTTCGCGCACAAAACGTCGATCGGGCTCGAGCGTGATGTGGCCGGTCGCACCGTCGAGATCGAAGGACTGCGGCGGCCCGTCGCGAAACGACGATGCGACGTGAAACGCGTCGAAGCCGAACGCGTAGAGGCGCTCGAGCGCGTCGCTGTCGGCGTCGCGCGGCGTCAGCCCGGCAAAGCGGGGTGCGTCGGGCGTCAGGAGCCACGGGATCTCGGCGACGCGGATGCCGTCGAGATCGTGCGCGGTGGCGAGCGTCGGACGCTCGAACACGAGGCCGCTCGCATAGGTGGCGACGGTGCCGAGGAACGGCTTCACCAGCGATGCGTGCCGGCTGTTGAGCGCGAGCAGCACCGCGTCGGGTGGCGATTTCGCGAGTGCGCCGCGCAGGTCGAGGAGCGCCTGCGGCGAGGCGTCGAACGCGAAGTCCGCCGGTGCGGTGCCGCCGTCTCCCGTCCAGGCGCCGGCGAACGCTTTCGCGAACCGGTGCATCAAGAGCGTCGTGCCCTCGACGATGTCGACGGTTCGGGCCCCGTCGGCGCGTGCGCGCCGCACGAGCAACCGTGCATCGCTGTCGACCGACAGCGGGAACGTGTAGATCGCCGGCGGCAGCGCAGCGGTGTCCTCGAGCTGGTTCAGCGCGAGCGTCCAGGGCAGGGTCGCGCCCGACGCGGCGAGCGTGTCGAGATCGCTTCGCACCAGCGGGCCGACGGCGACGCGCACGCCACGCGCGAGCGCATCGGCGAATGCCGCAACGACGCCATCATGGCCGTAGCCGATGACCACGCAGCGGTCCTTCGCTCCGGCGAGCTGCGCGGAGTCGAGGAAGCCGTCGCGTACCGCTGCGGCAGCGCGCGCAAACGCCGGCTCGTCGAGCGGAAGCACGATCGCGACGAGGTTGGTCGTCGCGGGCGGCGGCAGCGGCGCCTGCTGCGACGCGGTGCCCGATGGCGCGACGGCCGAGCCGCCCGCACCGGCGGACGTTGCCCCTTGCGCGCCGGTCGCGCCGGGCTGCTCACCCGCGGGCTGCCCCCACGCGCCGGTCGGGTACGGCGGCGGCGCGACGCGCGCAGTCGACGCCGCCGGCGCCCGGGTTGCGGGCCCGACCTCGGCACAGGAGAATGCACCGGCGCCGAGGACCGCGACGAGCGCGATCCGGGCGAGACTTGTGGCGCCGCGGCGGATGCAGGGGGACGAGAGCATGGTGCAGAAACCTTCCGCGCGCGACGTCGATGCCATCGTCTTCCGCGCCGAGGCCGGATCATTATATGTGGTCGCGACGCCGATCGGTAACCTGCGCGATGCCGGTTTGCGAGCGCTCGACATCCTGCGCACCGCGGACGTCATCGCTGCCGAGGACACCCGCGTCACCGCGCAGCTCCTCGCGCACTACGGCATTGCGACGCGCGCGCGCGCGCTCCACGAGCACAACGAGCTGGCGCGGATCCCGGCCCTTCTCGGCGAGCTCGCCGCCGGGCGCAGCATCGCGCTGGTGAGCGATGCGGGCACGCCCGCAATCAGCGATCCCGGCGCACGCCTCGTGCGCGCCGCACTCGACGCAGGCCATCGCGTCGTCCCGATTCCTGGCGCGAGCGCGATCGCCGCGGCGGTGTCGGCCGCAGGGCTTTCCGCTGCCCGCTTCGCATTCGTCGGCTTTCTTCCATTGAAGGCGAAGGAGCGCGCGGCGCTGATCGCGGTGCTTGCGAAGCTCCCGGCCGCGCTGGTGCTCTTCGAGGCGCCGCATCGGGTGGTGTCGACGGTGACGTGGCTCGCGCAGACGCTCGGCGGCAGACGGCGGATGGTCGTCGCGCGCGAGCTCACCAAGGCATTCGAGTCGATCGCGTCGCTCGCGCTCGCCGACGCGCCGGCGTGGTTCGCCGGCAATGCCGACCGGCAGCGCGGCGAGTTCGTGCTGATCGTCGACGCGGCCGAACCGGACGCGCGCAATGTCACGGCAGACGCGCCCATCGACGAGGATGCCGAGCGCATGCTCTCGGTGCTCCTCGACGAGCTTCCGCCGTCGCGGGCAGCACACGTCGCGGCGCAGCTCACCGGGGCGCCGCGCGACGCGCTCTACGCGCGGGCCGTCGTGCTGCGCGAGCGGCAGTCACTATAATCGGCACGATGAAGTTCGCCGAATTCCACAACGGCCAGACCCTCGTGCGCGGTCCTGTCCAGATCACCGAGGAAGATATCGTCGCGTTCGCGCGCGCGTGGGATCCGCAGTGGTTCCACACCGACGTTGAGCGTGCCGGGAAAGGGCCGTGGAAGGGGCTGATCGCCAGCGGCTGGCAGACCTGCGGGATCGCGATGCGACTCGCCGTGACGGGCATCCTCGACGGCTCGGAGTCGTTCGGCTCGCCCGGCCTCGAGTACCTCAAGTGGCTCGCTCCGGTACGTCCGGGCGATTCGCTGACGCTGCACGCCGAGGTGCTCGACGTACGCCGCTCGGAACGCCAGCCGACGCTCGGCATCCTGCGCTGGCGCTGGCGGGTGCTGAACCAGGAAGCGGTCGCCGTGCTCGAGCTCGTCGCAACGAGTCTCTTCGAGCTTCCCGTCAGCGGCGAATGAGTGGGCCCTGCTGGGATCGAACCAGCGACCAAACGATTATGAGTCGTCTGCTCTGACCGACTGAGCTAAGGGCCCGCAGAGCGCTGCAGCGGTGGCACCGGCGGACTCCGTTGCCGCGCGTACGGGAGCGCACGCGGAAGCGGACTGCCGATGGCGCGCGGATTATAGCCCGCACGCGCCGCGCGGTCCGTGCGCGCCGGGATCGGCGCGGAGATGCTTGTCAGCGACCGCAGCGCGGGCGAACATTGGTCATGCACCATCACCTGTGGCCGTTGCTCGAGCCGGCGTCGATTGCGCTCGTCGGTGCGTCGGAGCGCGCGGGGTCGCTCGGCGCGACCGTGTTCGACCGCCTGATCGACGGCGGCTATCGCGGCGCGATCTACCCCGTCAATCCCGGCCATCGCCGCGTCCGCGGCCGCGAATGCTGGCCCGATCTCGCCGCCATCGGAGCACCGGTCGAACTCGCAATCGTCGCGGCTCCGCCGCGCGCAGTCGTCGCGGTGCTCGAAGCCGCGTCGCGGGCGCGCGTGCAGACCGCGGTCGTGATGACGATGCCCGCTCCGGGCGACGGCCGCGCCGAGCGGAAGTGGGCCGGCGAGGTGGCCGCTGCGGCGCGTCGCGCGGGCGTGCGAATGCTGGGACCCGGGGCGATCGGCATCATGCGCCCGACGATCGGGCTCAACGCGACGTTCTGTGTGCCCGATGCCCGGCCAGGGCGGCTTGCGCTCGTCGTGCAGTCCGGGGCGGTGGCGACGGCGATGCTCGATTTCGCCGCACCGCTCGGCGTCGGCTTCTCGTCGGTGATCTCGCTCGGTCTCGGCGGCGATGTCGGCTTCGGTGACCTCCTCGATTGCCTGCTTCAGGACCCGGATACCGATGGCATCGTGCTGTACATCGAGCGCCTCGACGAGGCACGCAAGTTCCTCTCCGCACTGCGCGCGGCGGCGCGCACCAAACCGGTAGTGATCCTCAAGGCGGGTCGGTCGCTCGAAGCACCGGGCGCGGTGATGCCCGATGCCGTGTTCGGCGCCGCGATGACCCGATCCGGGACGGTGCGCGTGACCACCTACACGCAGCTCTTCGCGGCGGCGCGCGTTCTCGCGCTCGGCAGGATTCCGAAGGGCGATCGCGTCGCCATCATCGCCAACGGCCGCGGACCGGCACTGCTGGCCGCCGACCGCGCATACGACTGCGGCGTGCTGGTTCCCGCGTTCGCTGCCGCGACCGTCGACCGGCTACGCCAGGTGCTCGCCGACACGGCGGCCGGGAACAACCCGGTCGACGTCCGCGGCGACGCGACTCCGCAGGCGCTTGCCGACGCCGCCAGGATCGCACTCGACGATCCGGGCGTCGACGCGCTCATCGCGCTGCACGTGCCGCGGCCGAGCTCGCTCGCCGTCGACGCCGCGCTCGCCCTCGCACCGGTTGCCAAAGCGCAGCACAAGCCGGTGCTCGCCGCGTGGCTCGGCGCCCTCGAACGCGACGACGTCCACGCCGCCCTCGCGGCGGGAGGCGTGCCGAACTTCTTCACACCCGAGAACGTCGTCGAAGCACTCTCCTACTTGATCGCCTACCGGCGCAACCAGGCGTGGCTGCTCGAAGTCCCTCCGCCGCAGCCCGAACCCGAGCCGCCCGACCTCGGTGCGCTGGAGACGCTGCGCAATGCGCTCGCCGGCGACGCGCGGCGCGAGCTCACCTTCGGCGAGAAGCTCGCCGTGCTTGCGGCATTCGGGATCGGCGCGCCGGTGGTACGCGCGGCGTCGCTCGAGGAGGCTGCAAGAGCCGCGAAGGCGATGCGCTTTCCGCTCGCGCTTTCCGCCGACGTCACGGGCTCGCCGCAGACCCGCATCGCCCGCGGGCCGCGGTCGCTCGCGCGTGCGTGGCGTGCGCTGCTCGGCGATGCGCGGACCGACAATGATGAACGGGCCGCCGGCGACACGTGGGACGGGCGAATCGTCCTGCGTGAAGCGCCGTGGGCGAACGATCCCGCCGCAGTGTCGATCGGCGTCGTCCTCGATCCGACGTTCGGCCCGGTCATCACGCTTTCGTACGAGCCTGGCAAAGGGCGAGCGCCGGGGCGGGTGCCCGCGATGATGCTGCCGCCGCTCAATGCGCGGCTGGCCGGAGACCTGATCGCGGAGGCGAGCGGGCTTCAACGCTTCGCCCGCGATCCCAGCGATGCAGCGGTGGCGGAGGCAGCCGGCGCCGCGTGGCTCGACGGAGCGCAGTACGAAGCGCTCACGGCGCTCCTCATCCGCGTGTCGGCGCTCGTCTGCGCGCTGCCGTGGGTCGAAGCGTTCACCCTCGACCCGGTGCTGCTCGATCGCGGCCGTGCATTCGTCGCGAATGCTGACCTGCACGTCGACCCTCGCCGCCGCCTGCAGCGCGGCTATCCGCACATGGCGATCCATCCGTACCCGGTCGAGCTGATCGCGGAACTCAGCCTGCGCGACGGTACGCATCTCACGCTGCGGCCGATCCGCCCCGAGGATGCCGAACTCGAGCAAAGCTTCGTCGCCGGGCTCTCCGAGCAGACGCGTTACTTCCGCTTCTTCTATCGGATGGGCGAGCTCGTGCCGGCGATGCTCGCACGCTTCACGCAGGTCGACTACGACCGCGAGCTCGCGCTCGTCGCGGTCACCGTAGCCGCCGAAGGACGCGATCCGGCGTTCGCCGCGGTGGCACGCTATCTCGCCAATCCCGATCTCGGCAATGCCGAGTTTGCGGTCGTGGTCGGAGACGCGTGGCAGCGGCGGGGCATTGCGACGCTGCTGATGCGCAAGCTGATCGAATGCGCGAAGCGGCGCGGCTTCGCACGGATGTCCGGCGTGATCCTGCGCCAGAACGAGCCGATGCTCGCGCTGATGCGAGCGCTGGGCTTCGCCATCGAGGACGACGCCGAGGATCCGTCGCAAGTGGTCGCTGTGCTGCCGCTGGCATGACGCGGCCGGTGAAGCGTGTCGGCCGCTCGCGCCGCTACTCGCAGGCCTCTCTGGACTGTCGGCGAATCGCGTAACGGCAGCGCGTCGGCCGGCCTCGTTCGCTCGGCGGCGCGCCCTTCGGGCCTTCGCTCAGCCCTGACGGGCTTCGCGCGCCTCGTTCACTCGCCTTCGAGGAAGCTCCTCAGCTTTTCGGAGCGCGACGGGTGGCGCAGCTTGCGCAGCGCCTTCGCCTCGATCTGGCGGATGCGCTCGCGCGTGACGTCGAACTGCTTGCCGACCTCTTCCAGCGTGTGATCGGTGTTCATCTCGATGCCGAAGCGCATCCGCAGCACCTTCGCCTCGCGCGGAGTCAGCGTGTCGAGAATGTCCTTGCATACGTCACGTAGCGATGCGTTCACCGCCGCGTCCGAAGGGGCAACCGT
>JAICXH010000148.1 GCA_025981645.1 Burkholderiales bacterium | reverse complement strand
TCGACCTCGAGCCGGAGCCCGGCCTCGCCGACAACGGAGACCTCGAGCACGACCTGCAGTCGTTGCTGGAGGTCGTCGGTGCAGCAGCCAAGCGGGCGGGCACCGCCCTCGTGCTGTTCATCGACGAGATTCAATACGTCGAGGAGGAGCAACTCGCTGCGCTGATCACCGCACTGCATAGAACCGCACAATCCCGACTCCCGATCATGCTGGTCGGTGCGGGACTTCCGCAACTGCGCGGGCAAATGGGGCGCGCAAAGTCCTATGCCGAGCGGCTGTTCGATTTTCCATTCATCGGTCCGCTCGTCGACACTGACGCGCGCGCTGCCATTTCGAAGCCCGTTCACGAGGAAGGCGCCGAGATCACGGCAGGCGCGCTGCAACGCATCGTCGCGAACACGCACGGCTATCCATACTTCCTGCAAGAGTGGGGCAAGCACGCATGGGAAACGGCCGACGCCTCGCCGATCACCGATGGCGACGTTCGGCAAGCGTCGCGCATCACCATCGCAGCGCTCGATCAAAGCTTCTTTCGCGTGCGCTTCGATCGGCTGACGCCGCTCGAGCGGCGCTATCTTCGCGCCCTGGCCGAGCTCGGCCCCGGCCCCCATCGCTCCGGGGACATCGCTGAAGAGCTCGGCCGCAGTGTCACCGCGCTTGGTCCGACGCGCAATCAACTTATCGCCAAAGGCATGATCTGGAGTCCGAGTCACGGGGACACCGCCTTTACCGTGCCCCTGTTCGACGAGTTCATGAAGCGCATCGTCCCCGGGGACGAATGGCGGCAGTAGGCTGTAGCGATCGTGACGCGTGAGCACCCGCCGATCGCCGCCCGGCGAATGGCCGGAAGGACAAAGCGGCCCGTCGAATGTCGAAATCGTGGACTACGAAAGGAAGAGGACGATGGCGCGTACACCCATCCACCCCGGCGAAATGCTCGCCGAAGAACTCGAGGAACTCGGCGTCACCCCGACCGAACTGTCGCGACAAGTTCGCGTACCCGCAAACCGCATCAGCCAGATCATCTATGGCAAGCGGGCGATCACCGGCGACACTGCGCTGCGCCTCGCGCACTGGTTCGGCACGAGCCCGCAGTTCTGGATGAACCTGCAGGCGCTCTACGACGTGCGCATTGCCGAGCAGGAAGCAGGGACGGAGATTAAAGACCTTCCGACCAAGCCCGGGAATCGCAAGACCCAACATCCGCGTCCGGAGTGATGCAGGCCACCGCGCGCGGCTCGCCAATGGGCGTGCGGACGTAGCTTCGGTCATGATTCGATCCCGCAGCGTTCCCGGCAGCGCGCGAGCAGCTTTTCGCGAGGCCAGATGGATTGCACGTCGCCGGAAGCCAGGCGCGCGCTGACTGCCTCCCACACCCGGGTACGAAACTCGGGCGCGACCATGACCGGCGGCAAGCGCAACCAGCGCTCGCGGTCGAGGTACGCCAGCGCTTCGTTCCAGTCGCGCGTCCAGGCGGTCTCGCGCCGAATCTCCGGCTCGTGGAGCATCAACGGCGTCTGGTCGGCGTAGTCGACGCGGTACTCCCAGCCGTCGGTCGTCTTCCGTCCGTAGAGCGTCACACCGCCGCCTTCGACGCCGGTAATGAGGATCGCGCGAGCATCGGAGGGTCTTGTCAGGCGGCGGGGCATCGGGAAGCTCCTTGATCGGTCGACCACATGCTAACGGATACCTGCGACAATGCTTGTCGCAGGGTCCTGGACGATCACTGTTCGAGGGAGGAGGAGCATGGCGAGAAGCGACCAGGCGGGCGACACTCTGCTGCGGCAATGGCACATGCTGCGCGCGATTCCGCGGCACCCGCGCCGCATCGGCGTGCGCGAGCTCAAGGCGAGCCTCGACGCCGCGGGCTTCGACGTGTCGGCGCGGACCATCCAGCGCGACCTGATCGAGCTCTCGAACACGTTCCCACTCGTGTCGGACGAGCGCGAGAAGCCGTACGGCTGGAGCTGGCAGGCGCGCGCGCAGGTGTTCGACCTGCCGAACCTGTCGAACCACGAGGCGCTCGCGTTCGCGATGGTCGAGGATTACCTGCGGCCGCTGTTGCCGCATGCGCTGCTCGATCAACTGCAGCCGTATTTCACCGTGGCGCGCAAGCGGATGGCGAGCGAGCACGGGACGCGCGGGAGCGCGTCGTGGCTCGGCAAGGTCGGCGTGGCGCAGCCGACGCAGGCGCTGATTCCGCCGAAGGTCGATGCGCGCGTGCAGTCGATTGTCACCGATGCCCTGCTCGACGATCGCCGGCTCGACGCGACCTATCGCCGCAAGGGCCAGCGCGACGCGCGCGAATACGTGCTGAATCCGCTCGCGCTACTGCAGCGGGGGCCCGTGACGTACCTGCTCGCGAGCGTCGGCGACTACGACGACGTGCTGATGTTCGCGCTGCATCGCTTCGAGCGCGTAAAAGTC
>JAICXH010000030.1 GCA_025981645.1 Burkholderiales bacterium | reverse complement strand
GGCGGGCGCGGGAGTTCGGGCGGAGTCGGGGTGCAGCCGACAAGCGAGTTCGGCCGCGGCACGCGGCCGGTGCAGAGCGCGGACGCCGCACTCCAACCCCGCGCGACACTGAAAAGCAGCGCCGGCGCGAGCGATCATTCGGCGGGCCAGGCGGCGCTCCGCAGCGCGACGCCGTGCGCACCATGCGCGATCGCGGTGTCGAGGTCGCCGGCGGTGAGGCCACCAAGCGCGTAGACCGGGATCCGCGTGCCGGCGACGACCCGTGCGAAGCCGTCCCAGCCAAGCGAGGTCGCACCAGGATGTGAGGGCGTCGGAAGCACCGGGCCGAGCACTACGAAATCGACATCGAGCGCCACCGCGCGCGCGAGCTCGCTCGCATCGTGGCACGACGCCGCGACGAGCAGCCCCTGCGGGCGCGCGACAGCGCCCACGAGGGCCTTCGACGTCCAGTGCACGCCGTCGGCGCCGAGCGCACGGGCTTCGTCAGCATCGCCGTTCAGCAGCACGCGCGCGCGATGCCGGTGCGCGAGCGGGACGAACTCGCGTGCGAACGCGGCGCGGCGCCCGGCGTCCCACGCCTTCTCGCGAAGCTGCACGAGCGCCAACCCGCCCTCGAACGCTCGACCCGCGCGCTCGATCTGCGTCGCAATGCCGAGGTCGCCCGCGCAGGTGATCGCGTACACCGGCGGCAGCGACAGCGAAGCGATGACGCGCGTATTCGCAGGCAGGAGCGGCGAGACTTCGATCGCGTCGGGCCTCTGCCACGCGAGTGCCTGCCCGTCACGGCCCACCGGCTCGCCGTCCCACGCGAAGACACGGAAGAATTCGAGCCGCACGGTGGCGTGCGGATAGACGAACGACTGCGTGAGCCACGGCGCGGCCCGCGTCACGCGAATGCCGAGCTCTTCGTCGAGCTCGCGCGCGAGCGCGTCGCGGGCGCTCTCGCCGGACTCGAGCTTGCCGCCGGGAAACTCCCAGTAGCCGGCCCACGGCTTGCCCGGCGGGCGCTGCGCGAGCAGTACCGCGCCGTCCGCGCGCACGATGACCGCGGCCGCGACGCGAAGCGCGTCCGTCACCGGCGACGCTCGAGGCCCAGGCCGCCCGCGTAATGCCGCGCGAATTGCCATGCCACGCGCCCGCTGCGCGAGCCGCGCTGCAGCGCGAACTGCAGTGCCTCACGTGTACGCTCGTCGGTCTCGCGCCCGCCGGTCGCGGACTTGACGCCGAAATGATCGAGCCATCGCGCGACCGCGGCGAGGTAGTCGTCCTGCGCAAACGGATAGAACGACACCCACAGGCCGAAGCGTTCGGACAGCGACACCTTCTCCTCGACCGACTCGCCCGGATGTACCTCGTCACCTTCATGACGCGTCTCGAGGTTTTCGGTGAAGTATTCGGGCAGCAGATGACGGCGGTTCGACGTCGCGTAGACGAGCACGTTGCCGGCGGCGCCGGCGATCGAGCCGTCGAGCATCACCTTCAGCGCCTTGTAGCCGCGCTCACCGGCATCGAACGTGAGGTCGTCGCAGAAGACCACGAAGCGGTACGGCGCTGCCTCGATGCGCTCGGCGATGTCGGGGAGGTCGACGAGGTCGGCCTTGTCGACTTCGATGAGGCGCAGGCCCTTTGCTGCATACCGCGCGAGCATCGCCTTCACGAGCGAGCTCTTGCCGGTGCCGCGCGAGCCGGTCAGCAGGACGTTGTTGGCCGGGAGCCTCGAGACGAACTGGCGCGTGTTGCGATCGATCGCCTGCTTCTGCGCGTCGATCGCGACGAGATCGGCGAGCGCAATCGAGTGCGGGTGCGGGACACCCTGCAGGTATCCGCGCCCGTTGCGCTTGCGCCAGCGCGCGGCGGTGACGCGCTTCCAGTCCGGATCGGGAGCCGCGGGCGGCAGCAGCGCCTCGACTCGCGCGAGCACCGCCTCGGCGCGGAGGACGAGCGCATCGAGCGCCTGCTCACGAGCGGTAGTCGGCATTGATCGATACGTAGTCGTGCGAGAGGTCGCAGGTCCACACTTCGGTGCCCGCCGCACCGCGGCCGAGGAGGACGGTGAGGTCGATGTCGCGTTCCGTCATCACGCGCTTGCCGTCAGCCTCGGTGTACGACGCCGCGCGCGCGCCGTGATCGACGACGAGCACGTCGCCGAGGCGAAACGACACCCCCGACGCATCGAGCCCGTCGACTGCGGCATTACCGATCGCACAGACGATCCGGCCGAGGTTGGGGTCGGACGCAAAGAACGCCGTCTTGACCAGCGGCGAATGAGCGATCGCGAATGCGACGCGCCGGCATTCCGCGACGTCGCGACCGCCGTCGACGCGGATCGTGATGAACTTGGTCGCACCCTCGCCATCGCGGGCGATCGCTTTCGCGAGCGTCACCGCGACCTCCGCGAGCGCCTCGCGCAACGCAGCGGCGCGTGCGTCGTGGCGATCGGCGATCGGTGCGATCGCCGCGCGGCCGGTCGCCGCGACGACGAAGCTGTCGTTGGTCGAGGTGTCGCCGTCGACCGTCGTGCAGTTGAACGACACGTCGGCAACTTCGCGTGCGAGCCGGTCGAGAACTGGTCCGGCGACCGGAGCGTCGGTCGCGACGAACGACAGCATCGTCGCCATATCGGGATGAATCATGCCGGCGCCCTTGGCGATGCCGGTGACCGTCACCTCGCGCCCGTCGATCGTCAGTCTGCGCGACGCGACCTTCGGCACGGTGTCGGTCGTCATGATCGCGCGCGCGGCCGCATTCCATCCGCCCGCGGCGGCCGCCGCCCGCGCGGCGGGAAGCGCCGCCGCGAGCCGCGGTGACGGCAGCGGCTCCATGATCACCCCGGTGGAGAAGACGAGCACCTCTTCCGCAGCGCAACCGAACAGGCGCGCGGCCGCACTGCAGGTCGCGCGCGCATCGGCGAGCCCTGCGTCGCCGGTACCTGCATTGGCGTTCCCCGCGTTAACGACGAGGGCGCGGAAGTCGAGTCCTCCTGCGCGCTGCCGCGCGAGATGGTCGCGGCACACGGTGACCGGCGCCGCGCAGAAGCGGTTCTGCGTGAACACGCCGGCCGCGACGGTGCCGCGGTCGGCCACGACGAGCGTCACGTCGTCGCGATCCCAATCCTTGATCCGCGCCGCGGCGGTGCCGAGCGTGATCCCGGCAATCGGCGAGGGCTCTTCCGTTGCGGGCTGCATGGGCTTGGCGGGACGCGCAGCCGCCAGACGTCAGCCGAGTCGGCCGTGGCACTGCTTGTACTTCTTCCCGCTCCCGCACGGACACGGATCGTTACGGCCGACCTTCTGCCCGGCGCGCACGAACGGCGGCGCCGCCGCGACGGCCACCGCCGCCTCGGCACCTCCGCCAGCATCACCATTCGCATCGGCGCTGGCGCCGGGCGCGAGGGCGCCGTCGTACTCGGCGTGCTGGTAGCGGACGTTGCTGACCGCGGGCTCGGGCTCGACTGGCTGCACGTCCTCCTGCGAGCGCACCTGCACGGTGAGGATGATCTTCACGACATCCTGCTTGATGCGGTCGAGCATGCCCGAGAACAGCTCGAAGGCCTCGCGCTTGTATTCCTGCTGCGGATTCTTCTGCGCGTAGCCGCGCAGGTGGATGCCCTGCCGCAGATGGTCGAGCGAAGCGAGGTGCTCGCGCCAGTGCTGGTCGAGCGTCTGCAGCATCAGGCTGCGCTCGAACTGGCGCATGAGATCGGGGCCCACGAGCTCGGCCTTGCCGTGCCAGGCGCTCTCGGCAAGACCCCAGATGCGCTCGCGCAGCGCCTCGTCGTCGAGCTCAGGCTCGTTCTGCAGCCACTCGGACACCGGGGCGTCGAGCTGGAAATCACTCTTCAGCGTCGCTTCGAGCCCGGGGACGTCCCACTGCTCCTCGACCGATTCGGGCGGGATATGGCGGCGCAGGACCGAGTCCATCTCGCCCTTCACCATGTTGCCGATCGTGTCGGCGACATCGTCGCCTTCGAGCAGCTCGTTCCTCTGCTGGTAGATCACCTTGCGCTGGTCGTTGGCGACGTCGTCGTACTCGAGGAGCTGCTTGCGGATATCGAAGTTGCGCGCTTCGACGCGGTTCTGCGCCTTGGCGATCGAGCGGTTGACGATCGTGTGCTCGATCGGCTCGCCTTCGGGCATCTTCAAGCGCTGCATGATGCCGGCGAGTCGCTCGCCGCCGAAGATGCGCAGCAGCGGATCCTCGAGCGCGAGGTAGAAGCGCGAGCTCCCGGGGTCGCCCTGGCGGCCCGAACGGCCGCGGAGCTGGTTGTCGATGCGCCGCGACTCATGGCGCTCGGTACCGATGATGTGCAGGCCGCCCGCCTTGAGCACCTCGTCGTGGCGACCCTGCCACGCGCGCTTGAACTCCACCATGCTGCGCTCTTTCTCGGCCGCTTCGAGCTCTGGGTCCTCGCGCAGCTTCATCAGCTGCGCCTCGATGCTTCCGCCGAGCACGATGTCGGTGCCGCGCCCCGCCATGTTCGTCGCAATGGTGATCACCCCGGGACGGCCCGCCTGCGCGACGATCTCGGCCTCGCGCGCGTGCTGCTTGGCATTCAGGACCTGGTGCGCCAGTCCCTCGCGGTCGAGGTGCACCGACAGCATCTCGGAGTTCTCGATCGACGTCGTCCCGACGAGCACCGGCTGCCCGCGGACGTGGCAGTCCTTGATGTCGGCAACGATCGCGCTCACCTTCTCGGCGAGCGTCCGATAGACGTGATCGTTCTCGTCCTTGCGAACCATCGGCAGGTTGGTCGGAATGACCACCGTTTCGAGGTGGTAGATCTGCTGGAACTCGAACGCCTCGGTGTCGGCGGTGCCGGTCATGCCGGCGAGCTTGCCGTACATCCGGAAATAGTTCTGGAAGGTGATCGACGCGAGCGTCTGGTTCTCGCGCTGAATCGGCACACCCTCCTTCGCCTCGACCGCCTGATGCAGCCCCTCCGACCAGCGCCGCCCCGGCATCAGGCGCCCGGTGAACTCGTCGACGATCACCACCTCGCCGTTCTGCACGACGTACTGCTGGTCGCGCAGGTAGAGCGCGTGCGCGCGCAGCGCCGCGTACAGGTGGTGCATCAGGCCGATGTTGTGGGTGTCGTAGAGGCCCGTCCCGGCCGGGATCAGCCCGGTGCGGGCGAGAATCGCCTCGGCGTGCTCGTGCCCCTCCTCCGAGAGCAGCACCTGGCGCTGCTTCTCGTCGACCCAGTAGTCGCCCGGCCCTTTCTCCTCTTCCTGGCGCGTCAATTGCGGAGCGATCTCGTTCAGCCGGTAATACAGGTCGATGTTGTCGTCGGACTGGCCGGAGATGATGAGCGGCGTGCGCGCCTCGTCGATCAGGATCGAGTCCACCTCGTCGACGATCGCGTAGGACAGGCCGCGCTGCACGCGCTCGCCCGGCGCGAATACCATGTTGTCGCGCAGGTAGTCGAAGCCGAACTCGTTGTTCGTTCCGTAGGTGACGTCGGCCGCGTACGCCGCCTGCTTGTCGGGGTGCGACATCTGCGACAGGTTGATGCCGACGGTGAGCCCGAGGAAGCGATAGATCCGCCCCATCCAGTCCGCGTCGCGCTGCGCGAGGTAATCGTTGACGGTCACCACGTGCACGCCCTTGCCGGCGAGCGCATTCAGATAGACGGGAAGCGTCGCGACGAGCGTCTTGCCTTCGCCGGTGCGCATCTCGGCGATCTTTCCGTTGTGAAGCGCGATGCCGCCGAGCATCTGCACGTCGAAGTGGCGCATGCCGAGCGCACGCTTGCCGGCCTCGCGAACCATCGCGAACGCCTCCGGCAGCACGGCGTCGAGTTCCTCGCCGTCGCCGACGCGCGCTTTCAGTTCGACGGTCTTCGCGCGGAGCGCGTCGTCGGTGAGCGCGGCGATCGTCGGCTCGAGCGCGGCGATCTGGCGCACCGCCTGCGAATACTGCTTCAGCAGGCGTTCGTTGCGGCTGCCGAAGATGTGGGTGAGGAAGTTGGTGATCATCGGATCCGGTGGGAATCTCGTCCGGACTTTGCGTCCGGGGCAGAAAAAACAAGGGGTGAGGACCGCCTCACCCCTCTTTTTTGCTCGATCGGCCGGTACGCGCCGGCGGCGGGCATTTTAACATGCGGGAATGAGTCCGAAGCGCCCCGCCTTCCGACCGCTCGGCGACGTGCTGGACGCCGACGCCTCGCTCGGCCAGTGGGCGCGGCGGGCGCAGCGCGACGCCGAGCTCACTCGCCTCGTGCGGCGCAATCTCCCGCGGGCGATCGGCGAGCGGGTGCGCGTCGCCGGACTCGAGGACGGCATTCTCGTCGTCGCGGTCGCGGCCGGGGCGATCGCGTCGGCGCTTCGCGCACGCGCGCCCGATGTCGTCGCCGCATTGCGGCGCAGCGGCTGCGAGGTTTCGGCACTTCACGTGCGCGTGCGGGTCGACAGCGCGCCGCCGCCGCAATCGGAGCCAACCCCGCGCGCACTCGACGCGCGCTCCGCGGCGCCGCTCTTCGATCTTGCCGCGCGCCTTGCCGATGGACCGCTGAAAGAGTCGCTCGCGCGCTGGTCGCGCCGCGCGCGCGGACGCTGAGGCTCGCGCCTGGCGCGTCCCCGCCACGCGCTCAGGCGGCGCCGACCGCCCAGCCGTGGAATGCCGTCGGGACCTCGTCGTCGGCCTCGAAGCTCACCACTTCGTGGGCCTCGGGGCGCGCGAGCAGCGCCCTGGCCAGCGCGTTGTTCAGCGCGTGCCCCGGCTTGAACGCCGTGTACTGGCCGATCAGCGGGTGGCCGAGCAGGTACAGGTCGCCGATTGCGTCGAGCACCTTGTGCTTGACGAACTCGTTGTCGTAGCGCAGCCCTTCGCTGTTGAGCACGCGCGTGTCGTCGAGCACCACGGCGTTCTGCAGGCTTCCACCCAGCGCGAGACCCGCCGAGCGCATCGCCTCGACGTCCTGCATGAAGCCGAAGGTCCGCGCGCGCGCGACCTCCTTCACGTACGAGTGCTCGGCGAAATCGACGACGACGTGGCGATTCTCGGTGCCGAACACCGGGTGCGGAAAGTCGATCGTGAAATCGAGGCGAAAGCCGGCGAACGGCTCGAAGCGCGCCCACTTGTCGCCGTCGTGGATCTCGACCGGCGTGCGCACCCGGAGGTAGCGCTTGCGCGCCGCCTGCTCGATGATCCCGGCCGACTGCAGCAGGAACACGAACGGCCCCGCACTGCCGTCCATGATCGGAAGCTCGGGACCCGCGACGTCGACGTGCAGGTTGTCGATGCCGAGGCCGGCGAGCGCCGACATCAAGTGCTCGACGGTGGAGATCGAGACGCCGTCCGCAACCAGGGTCGACGACAAGCGCGTGTCTCCAACGTTCTCGGCGCGGGCCGGAATGCTTACCGGTTGGGCGAGGTCGCTCCGATGGAACACGATGCCCGAATCGGGCTGCGCCGGGCGCAGCGTGAGCTCGACCCGGGCGCCGGTGTGCAGGCCGACGCCGGTCGTGCGGACCGTGGTCTTCAGGGTGCGCTGGAGCAGCATCGACGGACGGGCCCCTCTCCCTACAGGCGATTGCGAGCGCCGCCAACCGGTCATCTTAGCATCCGCCCGCCTCGTCCGCCCGCCCACGCTGCCCTTCCTTTCTCCCGGTCGCCGTGCCGATCCTTCCCGTCAGTCGGCCTGCTTGCGCAGGAACGCGGGGATCTCCGACGGATCGAACGCCGGCGCCGTCATGGTCGGACCGGGGCGACCGCGCCGGACCACCGCGGGCTGGTCGAGCTTCTCGTAGTCGATCGCATCGCCGCCGACGCGTACTCCGACATTGTCGGTGCCGGTTCGTTCGACCACCGTCGGAAGCACTTCGAGCTTCGGCGGCCTGCGCACCGCTGTCGCCCCGCCGAGGCCGGTGGCGATCATCGTCACGCGAAGCTGATCCTCCAGCGCGTCGTCGATGACGGTACCGACGATCACCATCGCGTCTTCGGCGGTGAACTCCTTGATGGTGTTCATTACCTCGTGATACTCCTTCATCTTGAGGCCGGCCGACGCGGTGATGTTGACCAGCACGCCGCGCGCGCCGGCGAGGTTGACGTCCTCGAGCAGCGGACTCTTGACCGCCTGTTGCGCGGCGAGCCGTGCACGGTCGACGCCGCCTGCCGCGGCCGATCCCATCATCGCCATGCCGACCTCGCCCATCACCGTGCGGACATCAGCGAAGTCGACGTTGACGAGCCCGGCGTTGTTGATGACCTCGGCGATGCCCGACACCGCGCCGTGCAGGACGTCGTTGGCGGCAGCGTAGGCATCGAGAACCGAAACGTCATCGCCGAGCACCTCCATCAGCTTTTCGTTCGGGATCACGATCAGCGAGTCGACCCGCTTCGTGAGCTCCTCGATGCCGGCGCTCGCCACCTTCTGGCGCTTGCCCTCGAACCGGAACGGGCGCGTGACGACCGCGACGGTGAGAATGCCGAGGCTCTTCGCGATGTCGGCGACGACCGGCGCCGCGCCGGTGCCGGTGCCGCCGCCCATGCCTGCGGTGATGAACAGCATGTCCGCCCCGTCGATCGTGCTGGCAATGCGATCGCGATCCTCCATCGCCGCATCGCGGCCGATTTCGGGTTTCGCGCCGGCGCCGAGCCCGCGGGTCAGCGTCGAACCGAGCTGAAGCTGCATCGACGCCGTCGAGCGCTTCAGTGCCTGCGAGTCGGTGTTGGCGCAGATGAAATCGACGCCCGACAGCCCGCGAGTAATCATGTGCTCGACCGCGTTGCCGCCGCAGCCGCCGATACCGATGACCTTGATGACCGCACCGTCTTCCTGCGGTTGATCGATGATTTCAAACATGGTGTTTCTCCTGTCCAGATTCGGTGTTCAGGTGTCAGAGGCCGGCTGCCGGCAGCCCGATGGCGATCGCCATCGGGACGCCGACCGTCGACCGCGCCCGGGTTGCCCTGCCGTACCGCGTTTCGCCCATCCGTCGTTCCATCGATTTCCTCTCCGATCTCTCCTTTTCGATTGCCTCGTTTCTCGCTCGTCGATCCCCGCTTTCGACTCAGAAATTGGCCCTGAACCACTGGCGCATCCGCTTCGCGACGCCGCCGATGCCCGCGACCTGCGCGCGCGCCGCCTCGCCCCGCAGGTACTGCTCGCGCGCCTCGAGCAGCAGGCCGACCGACGTCGCGTAGCGCGGGCTCCTGATCACGTCGGCGAGCGGCCCCGAGTAGGCGGGTACGCCGACGCGCACCGGCAGGTGGAAGACCTCCTCACCGAGTTCGGTCATGCCGGCGAGGAGTGCCGAGCCGCCGGTCAGCACGATTCCCGACGACAGGAGCTCCTCGAAGCCCGAGCGCCGCAGTTCGGCCTGGACGAGTGAATAGAGCTCCTCGATGCGCGGCTCGATCACCTCGGCCAGCATCGGGCGCGACAGCTTGCGCGGCGCGCGCTCGCCGACTCCCGGGACCTCGATGATGTCGTTCGCATCGGCGAGTTGCCGCAGCGCGCAGCCGTGCCGGAGCTTCAACTCCTCAGCCTCCTTGGTCGGCGTGCGCAGCGTCATCGCGATGTCGTTGGTCACCTGATCGCCGGCGATCGGGATTACCGCCGTGTGACGGATCGCGCCGCCCGCGAACACCGCGATGTCGGTGGTGCCGCCGCCGATGTCCATCAGGCAGACGCCGAGTTCCTTCTCGTCTTCGTTCAGCACGGCCTTTGCCGAGGCGAGCGGCTGCAGCATGACGTCGCGTACCTCGATGCCGCAGCGGCGGACGCACTTGGTGATGTTCTCGACCGCCGACACCGCCCCGGTGACGATGTGCACCTTCACCTCGAGGCGCACGCCGCTCATGCCGAGGGGCTCGCGCACGTCCTCCTGGCCGTCGATGATGAATTCCTGCGGCAGGATGTGAAGCACCTGCTGGTCGTTCGGAATGGCGATCGCTTTCGCGGTGTCGACGACACGGTCGATGTCGGCCAGTGTCACCTCCTTCTCCTTGATCGCGACCATGCCGCTCGAGTTGAGGCTCTTGATGTGGCTGCCGGCGATCGCCGTGTAGACCTCGCTGACCCTGCAATCGGCCATCAGCTCGGCTTCCTCGAGCACGCGTTGAATCGACGCCATCGTCGCCTCGATATTGACGACGACCCCCTTGCGCAGGCCACGCGACGGCTGCATGCCGAGCCCGATCACGTTCATGCCGTCGTCGGTCACCTCGGCCACGATGGCGACGACCTTCGACGTGCCGATATCGAGTCCGACGATCAGGTTCTTGCCGTCCTTCACCATGCCTCGATCCCGCGTGTCGGCGTCATCCGGTGGCTCCCATCCAGGTTGGTCGAGTCTCGCGTCATGTCGCCCGCTTCGCCGGCTTCGGGCGGAAATCCGGCAGCCGCGCCGCGAAGCCGTTGCGATAGCGAAGGTCGACGTGATCGACGTGCCGCCCCTCGCGCGCGAGCGCCGCGATCGTCAGCCTCCACGCCGCCGCAAAACGCTCGAGACGCAGATTGGCGTGATCGCGCCCGAGCTCGATCGTCAGCGGTCCACCGTCGCCCTCGGCGCGAATGCGCCACCCGCCGCGCGGCGATAGCGCGAGGCCGGTCAGCTTCAGCGAGAGGCCGGCGAGCATCGGCGCCCACTCGCGATAGCGCTCGACCATCGTCGGCGCGTCGCCGTCGGGACCGTCGAACTCGGGCAGCTCGCCAGCATCGCTCGCAACGAACACGGCACCGTCGCTGTCGACGAGACCCTGGTCGTTCCACCGTGCGAGCGGCTGGTGCTCGGTGAGCTCGACCTCGAGACGGTCCGGCCACTGCCGGCGAAGCGCGACACTCTTCACCCACGGGATGCGCGCAAGCGCCGCGCGCGCCGCGCCAAGATCCATCGAGAAGAAGGTTCCGGAGAGGTCGCCGCGAACGACGCTCGCGATCCACGCCGGATTCACCCGCACCGGCGTCGTCGTCACGACGACGTGGCGGATCGCAAAGAGCGGTAGCCTGGCGACCCAGCCGAACGCGGCCCACGCGAGGAATGCGCAGGCGATCAACGCGAGCGTCGCCGCCATCGCGTTCAACTGGCGCGAGTCATCCCACATGCGCGCCCCGCAGGATTTCGAGACAAAGCGCGTCGAACGGCATCCCCGCCTGCCGCGCCGCCATCGGCACCAGGCTGTGCCCGGTCATGCCCGGCGACGTGTTGACCTCGAGAAACGAATACGAGCCATCCGCGCGCAGGATCAGGTCGAGGCGTCCCCAGCCGCTGCAGCCGATGACGTCGTAAGCGGTGAGCGAACGCTCGCGAAGCTCGTCCTCGAGCGCCGCCGGCAGCCCGCTCGGGCATAGATAGCGCGTCGCGTCGGAAAAGTACTTGTGGTGGTAGTCGTAGTTGCCGCCGGGCGCCTCGATCCGGATCAGCGGCAGTGCGCGTCGCCCGACGATCGATGCGGTCAGCTCGACGCCGGCGACGAGCTCCTCGACGAGAACCAGCGGGTCGTGACGCGAAGCCTCCTCCCACGCGATGCGCAACTCGTCGTGATCGACACCGGTGACGCGCGAGAGGCCGATCGTCGACCCTTCGCGCGCTGGCTTGACGATCAGCGGGAGGCCGAGCTCGGCCACTACACCCATCCAGTCGGTACCCGCATCGACCACGCGGTAGCGCGGAGTCGGAACGCCGCTCGCGAGCCACACGAGCTTCGTGCGCCACTTGTCCATCGCGAGCGCCGACGCCATGACGCCGCTGCCCGTGTAGGGGATCCGCAGCGTCTCGAGTGCACCCTGCACGGTGCCGTCCTCGCCGAAACGGCCATGCAGCGCGATGAAGACGCGCGCGAAGTTGTCGCTGCGCATCTCGAACAGGTCGCGCTCGGCCGGGTCGAACGGATGCGCATCGACGCCGGCGTCGCGCAGCGCGGCAAGCACGGCGCGTCCGGACATCAGCGAGATCTCGCGCTCGGCGGACGGCCCGCCCATCAGCACGGCGACCTTGCCAAATTCGGCGCGCACGTCGCTCATCGCGCGCACCACCCAATGCGGCCGATCCGCGTCGGCGCGGTGGCAGTGCGCCGACGCGCCGAGCGCGCAGCGCAGCGGACCGCCAGCTTCGGGCCGAGGATCGAGCGCGCAGCGCAGCGGGTCGCCGGCATCGCGTCGAGGCGATTCATGCCGGCTCTCCGATGATGCGCACCTCTGGCTCGAGGTCGACGCCGGTCTGTGCGCGCACAGTCGCACGCACGTGCGCGATCAGCGCTTCGATGTCGGCGGCGCGCGCGCGGCGCTCCGGATTGACGATGAAGTTCGCGTGCTTCTCCGAGACAAGCGCGCCGCCGATCGCGAAGCCCTTGAGGCCGGACGCCTCGATCAGCCGCGCCGCGTGATCGCCGGGCGGATTGCGGAACACGCTGCCCGCGTTCGGGAGCCCGAGCGGCTGTGTCGCGATCCGCCGCGCGAGGAGCGCCCTGATCTCCTCGCGTGCGCGCACCGAATCGCCGAAGTCGAAGCGAAACCATGCCGCGGTGAAGATCGCACGAAGCGGCGTACCGTCCTTCTCGCGCACGGTGCGATAACCGATCGAGAAATCGTCCGGGCTGCGCACGTCGAAACGTCCATCACGGCCGAGCGCTTCGACGCGCACGACGTGATTCCAGGTCTCGCCGCCGTAGCAGCCGGCATTCATCGCGAGGGCGCCGCCAACGGTGCCAGGAATGCCGGCGAGGAACGCCGCGCCGGTGCAGCCTCGCGTCGCGGCGAAACGGGCGAGCTTCGGCGCAGCGAGCCCTGCCTCCGCATAGACGAGCCCATCGGCGATCGTGAGTGCGGCGCCCGGGTCGTGCAGCAACACGACCGCACCGCGAACGCCGCCGTCGCGGATAAGCACGTTGCTGCCGAGCCCGATGACGGTGACCGGAGCCTCCGCCGGCCATGCCCGCAGGAATGCCGCGAGGTCGTCGCGGTCGGCGGGCACGTACACCGCCTCTGCCTTTCCGCCGGCGCGCCAGCTCGTGTGCCGGGCGAGCGGCGCGTTGCGCGAAAGCGCGCCGCGCAGTTCGGCGAAGGCGCCCGGAAAACCGGCGAAGACGCCGCGTGTGCCGGCAAATGCGAGCGGTTCGTTCATTCGCATGCGCCACCGGCGAGCTGCGCAGCCACCGTGCCGATCGAACCCGCGCCCATCGTGACCACGACGTCGCCGTCGCGCAGCATGCCGCGCAGCATCGGCGCCACCTCGGCGACGCTGTCGACGAAGACCGGCTCGACCCGCCCCGCGACGCGTACTGCGCGCGCGAGTGCGCGCCCGTCAGCAGCGACGATCGGCGCTTCGCCGGCCGGATACACGTCGGTCAGCACGAGCGCATCGGCCGACGACAGCGCGCGAACGAAATCCTCGAACAGATCGCGCGTGCGCGTGTAGCGATGTGGCTGGAACGCGAGCACGATGCGCCGGCCGGGAAAGGTGTCGCGTACGGCGGCGATCGTCGCGGCCATCTCGGCCGGGTGATGGCCGTAGTCGTCGACGAGCGCAAAGCGGCCGCCCGTGCACGCGACGTTGCCATAGCGCTGGAACCTCCGGCCGACACCCTTGAACTCGGCGAGCGCCCGCGCGATCGCGGCATCGGCGACCCCGACTTCGCGGCCCACTGCGATCGCAGCGAGCGCGTTGCGCACGTTGTGCAGGCCGGGGAGCGCCAACTCGACGGCGAGGCGCGATCCCGAAACTCCTTGAGCGGCGAAGCGCGTTCTGCCGTCGTGGCTCGTGATGTCGACAGCACGCAGCATCGCGCCCTTGCCGACCCCGTAGGACACGACAGGCTTCGCGACCGCAGGAGCGAGCTCGCGCAGGTTGGGGTCGTCGAAGCAGAGCACGGCGACGCCGTAGAACGGCAGGCGCTGGAGGAAATCGACGAACGCACGCTTCAGCTTGCCGAAGTCCTGGTCGTAGGTCTCGAGATGGTCGGCGTCGATGTTGGTGACGACGGCAATCACCGGCGACAGATAGAGGAACGACGCGTCGGACTCGTCGGCTTCCGCGACCAGGAACTCGCCGCCACCCAGCCTCGCGTTGGCGTCGGCCGAGAGCAGCCGCCCGCCGATGACGAACGTCGGATCGAGGCCGCCCTCGGCGAGCACCGACGCGATCAAGCTGGTCGTCGTCGTCTTGCCGTGTGTGCCGGCGACTGCGATGCCCTGCTTCAGGCGCATCAATTCGGCCAGCATCAGTGCGCGCGGCACCACCGGCACACCGCGCTCGCGCGCCGCCACCACCTCGGGATTGTCGGGCGCGACGGCACTCGACACGACGACCGCGTCGGCACCTTCGACATGTTCTGCGCGGTGACCGATTGCGACGTCGATGCCGAGCGCGCGCAAGCGCCTGGTCGTCGCACCTTCGGCGACGTCGGAGCCGGTGACGCGATAGCGCAGCGTCGAAAGCACCTCGGCGATCCCGCTCATGCCGGCGCCACCAATGCCGACGAAGTGCAGGTGCTTGACCTTGTGACGCATCGGGTCAGTCCTTCTCCGCAGCGCGCGGTGCGCCACCGGCGCTCTCCGTCCGCGCACCGGCGAGATCGAGGCACGCCGCGGCGACTTTCTCGGCCGCATCGCGCGCTCCGACGACGTGCGCCGCCTGCGCCATCGTCTGCGCGTCCGCGCGCGTAAGCGCCGCGAGAATGCCGGCGAGCGGCCGGTCGGCCGCGGTGAGCTCGTCCTGGCCCATCACGATCGCAGCGCCCGCGTCGAGGAGGAACTTCGCGTTGGCGCTCTGCTCATCGGCGATCGCTCCGGGAAGCGGCACGATGACGGCGCCGAGGCCCACGGCGGCGAGCTCGGCGACGGTGAGCGCCCCGCCGCGGCAGACGACGAGGTCGGCCCAGGCATAGCGCGCCGCCATGTCGTCGATGAACGCAACGCACTCGGCATCGACGCCGGCGTCGCGGTACACGGCCTCGAGCGCAGCGAGGTGCTGCGTACCCGCCTGGTGGACGACGCGCGGCCGCGAAGCCTGCGGCATCGTCGCGAGCGCCGCTGGAACGGCTTCGTTCAATGCGCGGGCGCCGAGACTGCCGCCGACGACGAGCACACGCAGCGGCCCGCTGCGTCCGGCGAAGCGCTCGGACGGGGCAGGCACGGCGATAATCTCGTCGCGCAGCGGATTGCCGACCCATTGCGTGCGCCTCGCGTGGCGGCCGCGCATCGCATTCGGAAAGCCGGTCAGCACGCAATCCGCGCCGTACGCGAGGATCCGGTTGGCGAGCCCGGCGACGGCGTTGGCGTCGTGCAGCGCCAGCGGTCGGCCGCTGGCAACGGCCATCAGTGCCCCGGGAAACGACGCGAAACCGCCGAGTCCGAGCACGACGACGGGACGGCGGCGACGGATCACGCGTAACGCGGCAACGCATGCCGCAACGAGCGCGAACGGCCCGAGCACGAGCGTCACCAGCCCCTTGCCGCGGACGCCGCGAAACGCAATGGCCTCGAAATCGACGCCGTGCTGCGGCACCAGCGTCGCCTCGATTCCGCCTCGCGTGCCGAGCCAGAACACCCGCGCGCCGCGCGAGACAAGCTTCGCCGCGACGGCGAGCCCCGGAAAGACGTGGCCGCCGGTTCCGCCCGCGGTGATCATCACCGTCGCGCTCATCGCCGCGCGACCCTCCGGATCGGTCCGGCGCCGCTCATACGACGTATCCCTTGAGCAGCCTGCGGTTCTCCCAGTCGACGCGCAGCAGCAATGCGAGGGCGACGCAGTTGGCGACGATCCCGCTGCCGCCGAACGACAGCAGCGGAAGCGTCAGCCCCTTGGTCGGGAGCACGCCCATGTTGACGCCCATGTTGATGAACGCCTGCACGCCAAGCCAGACGCCGATGCCCTGCGCACAGAGCGCAGCGAACGGGCGCTCGAGACGCACGGCGAGCCTGCCGATCGCCCAGGCGCGGTAGAGCAGCCAGCCGAACAGCAGGATCACCGCGAGCACGCCGGCGAAGCCGAGCTCTTCACCGATCACCGCGAGCAGGAAATCGGTGTGCGCTTCGGGAAGATAGAGAAGCTTCTCGACGCTCGACCCCAGTCCGACGCCGAACCACTCGCCGCGCCCGAATGCGATCAGCGAATGCGAGAGCTGATAGCCGCGATGCATCGGATCGGACCACGGGTCGAGGAACACGGTGAGACGCTGCACGCGGTACGGCGCAGCGAGCGCGATGCCGGCGAGCGCGGCCGGCATCAGCACGGCGAGCCCGGCGAAGAGACGCCAGTCGAGGCCGCCGAGAAACAGGATGCCGAAGGCGATTGCGAGGATCACGACGAGCGCGCCGAAGTCGGGCTCGAGCAGCAGCAGTCCGCCGACCGCGACCATCACCGCGGACAGCGGCGCGAAGCCGCGGAGCAGCGTCATCTTCAGCGGCTGCTCGGCGTGGAGGAACGCTGCCTTGCGCACCGCGTAGCTTGCCGCGTACACGACGACGGCGAGCTTCATGAATTCAGACGGCTGGATGTTGACGACGAGGAGCGACAGCCAGCGGCGCGAGCCGTTGACCGCGCGCCCGATTCCGGGCAACAGCACCAGCACGAGCAGCGCGGCGCAGCCGATGAAGAGCCAGGCGGCGAACTGCTGCCAGACCTTGACCGGAACCTGGAACGCGAGGTAGCCGACGCCCATGCCCACCGCGACGAACACCGCGTGGCGAACGAGGAAGTACCACGGGTGGTAACCGGTGCGCGCGGATGCCTCGGCGCTGGCGATCGAGGCCGAGTACACCATCACGAGGCCGAACGACAGCAGCAACAGCACCGTCCACACGAGCGAGACGTCGTAGGCGAGCATCGCGCGCGGATTGCGCGGCAGCGGCGCGAGCGGCGCGCGCCGCACGGGATTCGCAGCGGCGACCTGCTTACGCATCGGCGTCCGCGGCGACGTGACTGCGCACGAGCTCGCCGAAGCGCGCCCCGCGCTCGACGTAGTCGCGGAACTGGTCGAGGCTCGCGCAGGCGGGTGACAGCAGCACCGCGTCACCGGAACGCGCGAGCGCGGTCGCCCGCGCGACGGCGGCGTCGAGCGTGCCGACGATCTCGATCGGGACCTTCGTTCCGGCGAGTCCGCGCGCGACCTCGCCCGCGTCGCGTCCGATCAACAGCACGGCGCGGCAGCAGCGGTCGACGCTCGCCTTCAGCGGAATGAAGCTCTGGCCCTTGCCGTCACCGCCGGCGATCAGGACGACCGGACGGCCGATTCCTTCGAGCGCGACCTGCGTCGCCGCCACCGTCGTGCCCTTCGAATCGTCGACGTAGAGGATGCCTTCGGCGTCGGCGATCGGCGTCATCCGGTGCGGCAGACCGCGGAAATTGGCGAGCGCTTCGTGCATCGCGCGGCTGCGCTTGGCAACGGCGCAGGCGAGCGCGAGCGCCGCGAGCGCGTTCATCGCGTTGTGGCGCCCGACGAGCGCGAGGCGCGACGACTCCATGATGAGATCGCCGCCGCTCGCGAGCCAGGTGGTGCCGCCACGCTCGACGAGACCCCACTCCTCCTCCGACAGCGGCACGCTCGCGCCGAAGGTCTGTACGGTGTGTCCGGGCCGGCGCATCAGCCGTACGATCGGATCGTCGCGGTTCAGCACCTGCACGGCGGCGTGGGCGAAGATGCGCGCCTTCGCGCTCGCGTAGTCGGCGATTCCGCTGTAGCGATCCATGTGGTTGGCGGACACATTGAGCACCGTCGCCGCGATCGGAGCGAGGGAGGACGTCGTTTCGAGCTGGTAGCTCGATAGCTCGAGCACGAACACCGACGGCCACAGCGTGCCCTCCTCGCAGCGGGTGATCTCGTCCAGTACCGGGTTGCCGATGTTGCCGGCGACGACGGTCGACAGCCCGGCAGCGCGCGTCAACGCGCCGGTCAGCGAGGAGACGGTCGTCTTGCCGTTGGTGCCGGTCACCGCGAGGACCTTCTGATCGGCGGGAAGCGCGCGCGCGAAGAGCTCGACGTCGCCGACGAGCTCGGCACCGGCGGCGACCGCTTCCTCGATCGGCGGCTCGCGCCTCGCGATTCCCGGGCTGATCGCAATCAGCTCGACGCCGTCGAACGTCGCGCTCGTGAACGGGCCGCTCTCGACCGGCACGTCGGGAAGCGTTCGCGTCAGCGCTTCGAGCTGTGGCGGCTCGGCGCGTGTGTCGGCCACGCGCACCAGCGCGCCGTGGCGGGTGAGGTAGCGGGCGGTCGAGAGTCCGGTGGAACCCAGGCCGAGTACGAGGGCGCGGCGTCCGCGGTAATCAGGTGTCATGTCAGCGCAACTTGAGGGTGGACAGGCCGAACAGGACGAGCAGCATCGTGATGATCCAGAATCGGACGACGACCTGGTTCTCCTTCCAGCCTTTGAGCTCGTAGTGGTGGTGGAGTGGCGCCATGCGAAACACGCGCCGGCCGGTGGTCTTGAACGAGAACACCTGGATCACGACTGAAAGCGTCTCGACGACGAACACGCCTCCCATGATGAACAGCACGATCTCCTGGCGCACGATGATCGCGATCGCGCCGAGCGCCGCGCCGAGCGCGAGTGCGCCGACGTCGCCCATGAACACATCCGCCGGATAGGCGTTGAACCAGAGGAAGCCGAGCCCTGCGCCGGAGATCGCGCCGCACACCACCGCGAGCTCGCCGGCGCCCGGGATGTGCGGAAAGCCGAGGTAGCGCGCGAAGATCGCGTTGCCGGTGACATAGGAGAAGATGCCGAGCGCGCCGCCGATCATCACCGTCGGCATGATCGCGAGGCCGTCGAGCCCGTCGGTCAGATTGACGGCGTTGCTCGCACCGACGATGACGCAGTACGACAGCGCGATGAATCCCCACACGCCGAGCGGATAGGACACCGTCTTGAAGAACGGCACGATAAGGTCGGCTTTCGGAGACAGGCCGACCGAGAAGCCGCTCCTGATCCACGCGGTAAGGGCCTGGACGAACTGCAGGTTGTCAGGGGCGGATACCGAGAACGCGAGATAGACGGCGGCGACGATTCCGATCAGCGATTGCCAGGCGAACTTGGCGCGCGCAGGCATGCCCTTCGGATTCCTGCGCACGACCTTGCGCCAGTCGTCCATCCACCCGACGGCGCCGAAGCCGAGCGTTACCAGCAGTACGACCCAGATGAAGCGGTTGTGAAGGTCGCCCCACAGCAGCGTCGTGACGACGATCGACACGAGGATCAGCGCGCCTCCCATCGTCGGCGTTCCCGCCTTGGCGAGATGGGTCTGCGGGCCGTCGTCGCGCACCGCCTGGCCGATCTTCATCCGCGTGAGCCAGGCGATCATCCGTGGCCCGATCACGAACGAGATGACGAGCGCGGTCATCGTCGCGAGCACGGCGCGCAGCGAGATGTAGCCGAACACGTTGAGCGTGCGGACCTCGCGCGAGAGCACCTCGGAGAGCCACAGCAGCATCAGGGCGCCTCCTGCCCGGCGAGCGCAGCGACGACCGCTTCCATCCGCATGAAGCGCGAGCCCTTGACGAGGATCGTCACCGCCTGCGGACGCTCCGCGCGCACAAGCGCGTCGCGCAGCGCGTCGGCGAGCGCGCGCGCCGAGGCATGGTGCGTCGCGCCGGCGCCGAACGCGGCGGCCGCCACGGCGGCGCGCGCCCCGCAGCACTCGAGCCGATCGCTTCCCGCTGTGCGCGCCGCCTCGCCGACCTCGCGGTGAAATGCCGCGCCGGCGCTGCCGGTCTCGCCCATGTCGCCGATCGCGAGCCAGCGCACGCCGGCTCGTCCGGCGAGCACGTCGATCGCGGCGCGCATCGAATCGGGATTCGCGTTGTAGCTGTCGTCGATGATCGCGCTGCCGCCGATGCCGGTGCGCAGCGCGAGCCTGCCCGCGAGCGGCCGGAACGCTTCCAGCCCGCGCACGATCGCGTCGAGCGAAACACCCGCGGCGGCACCGGCAGCGGCAGCCGCGAGCGCGTTCGACGCCATGTGCCGGCCGGCGACGGCAAGGCGCACTGTCGCGGAGCCGGCGCGAGTCGCGAGCTCGATGCGCGAGCCGAGGCCGTCGGCCGCGAACCGTCCGGAGACCGCGGCGGGATGATCGAGGCCAAAGTCGACGACGGTCGCGCCCACCTCGTCGGCAGCGTTGCGCCACACGTCGACGTGCGGATCGTCGGCGTTGAGGACGGCGACCCCGCGCGTCGCGACTCCGCCCACGGCGAGCGCACGTACGAGATCGGCGTGCTCGGACGCGACCTCGTCGACCGAATGCATGAATTCCTGGTGCTCGCGCTGGGCGTTGCAGACGACGGCGATCGTCGGCTGCACGATCGCCGCGAGCTCGCGCGTTTCGCCGCGGTGGTTCATGCCGATCTCGAACACCGCGAGACGGTGCCCTTCGCGGAGTGCCAGCACCGAGAGCGGCAGCCCGATCGCGTTGTTGAAGTTGCCGGGGCTCGCCACGACGGCGGCGTCGCCAGCCGCGGCGCGGAACACCGACGCGATCATCTCCTTGGTCGTCGTCTTGCCGTTGCTCCCGGCCACCGCCGCAACCGGAATGTCGAAGCGCCTGCGCCAGGCGGCAGCGAGCGCGCCCAGTGCAGCAAGCGGCTCGTCGACGGCGATGAGGTTGCCCGGAAGCCCGCCGGCGCGGGCGCTCGCGACCACCGCTGCGACCGCGCCGCCCGCCATCGCCCGCGCGACAAAATCGTGTCCGTCGAAGCGCTCGCCCTCGAGTGCCACGAAGAGATCGCCCGGGGCGATGTGGCGCGTGTCGCTGACGACGCGCGAGAACGTCGCATCGGCGCCGATCACCGTTCCCCGCATCGCGCGCGCCGCCTCGACCGTGCCCATCATCGGCGACTCCGTTGCGCAAGCGCAGCCGCGGCGACCGCACGGTCCGAAAATGGACGGCGCACGCCGGCGATCTCCTGGTATGGCTCGTGGCCCTTGCCCGCGACGACGACGACGTCGCCGGGATTCGCCGAGGCGATCGCAGCGCTCACCGCGCGTTCGCGATCGACGTCGACGGCGAGCGCTCCGAACGCCGGGGGAATGCCGGCGACGATGTCCTGCACGATCGCCTGCGGATCCTCGCTGCGCGGATTGTCGCTGGTGACAACGACCCGATCGGCGTAGCTCGCCGCGATCGCTCCCATCTCGACGCGCTTGCCGCGATCGCGATCGCCGCCGCAGCCGAACACGCAGACGAGCTTGCCGTGCTCGCCGAGCGCGGGCCGAAGCGCCGCGAGCACCTTCTGCAATGCATCGGGGGTGTGTGCGTAGTCGATCACCACCGTCGGCAACATCCCGCCGCCGAGTCGCTCCATCCTTCCCGGCGGCGCCGTCACGCGGGAAAGGGCCTCGAGCGCGTCGAAAAGCCCGATCCCGCTCGCCAGCAGCACACCGATGACGCCGAGGAGGTTGTCGACGTTGAACGCGCCGGTGAGACCAGTCGCGATCGTCCCCTTCCCCGCGGGTGTCGCGACGTCGATCGTCATGCCGGCCGGCGTGGCCTCGACGCTGGTCGCGACGATGTCGGCACCGTGTACGCCGTAGGCGAGCACTTTCGCGCCCCGAGCGCGGAGCTTCGCGATCAACGCGCGGCCGAATTCGTCGCCGGCGTTGACGACCGCGCATTCGAGCGTGGGCCACTCGAACAGGCGTGCCTTCGCCGCGGCGTAGGCCTCCATCGTGCCGTGATAGTCGAGGTGATCGCGGGTGAGGTTGGTGAACAACGCAACCCTGAAGTCGACGCCGTTCACGCGCCCCTGTTCGAGGCCATGCGACGACACCTCCATCGCCACGGCGGCGGCGCCCTGCGCGCGCCATTCGGCGAGCATCTCGTGCAGCGCGCAGGCGTCCGGCGTCGTGTTGTGGGCCGCTGCGAGCGCCGGAACATGGATTTCGGCGCCTTCCACAACGCTGCGTTCGGTGCCGCGGCTTGCCGGCCCGGCATCGACGAAACCGTTCCCGAGCGTGCCGACGACGGCCGCGCGACGGCCGCAGCGCGTGAACGCCTGGGCGATCCAGTGCGCGCACGAGGTCTTGCCGTTGGTGCCGGTAACCCCGACCATCCACAGCGCGCGCGACGGATGGCCGTAGATCGCCGAAGCGAGGAGGCCGACCCGGTCCCTGAGCCCCGCAACACCTGCCTGCGGCACGCGCCGCGCTTCGTTCCACGCGTAGCCGTCGGCTTCCCACAGCACTGCGGCGGCACCACGCGCGATCGCTTCGTCGATGAAGTCACGCCCGTCACGCTGAGTGCCGGGATACGCGGCGAACGCGGTCGACGGTGCCGCACGGCGGCTGTCGGCGGTAATGCCCGCGAGGGCGATGTCGAGCCGCGCGAGTGTGGCTTCGGCATCGAAGAGCACGGCATTTCCCGCGGCGCTGCCCGCGGCGTCGGTCAACTGCGTCCCGATCACGAGTCCTCCGGCACGAGTGCCTCGGGAGGCGGCAGCACGACGTTGTCGACCGGCGCGTCGGTGGGTACGCCGAGGAGCCGCAACGCAGCGCCGGCGATGTGCGAAAACACCGGTCCCGCGACGCTGCCGCCGTAGTAGTCGCCCTTCGACGGCTCGTCGATCATGATCGCGATCACGAGCCGCGGATCGGACACCGGCGCGAGGCCGACGAATGACGCCACGTAGCGTCGCGCGTAAACGCCTCCTTCGACCTTGCGCGCCGTTCCGGTCTTGCCGGCGACGCGGTAACCGGCGACCTGCGCCTCGGGAGCGGTTCCGCCCGGCTTCGTCACCATTTCGAGCATGTGCAGCACTTCGTGCGCGATCGCCGGCGAGATCACCGGCACGCCGACGACGGGACCGCTGGTCTTCAGGAGCTCGACCGGCTTCAGCTTGCCGCCGTCGGCGAAGATCGTGTACCCCCGCGCGAGCTGGACGAGCGTGACCGACAGCCCGTGGCCGTAGGCCATCGTCGCCTGCTCGATCGGACGCCAGGTCCGCGGCGGCCGCAACCGTCCGCCGACCTCGCCGGGAAAGCCGGTCTGCGGCGGCGATCCGAAACCCGCATCGGTGAACATCTTCCACATCGTCTTCGCCGGCAGTTCGAGCGCGATCTTCGCCGCGCCGATGTTCGACGACTTCTGGATCACCTGCTCGACGGTCAGCGGCCCGGCGCGGTGCGCGTCGTGGATCGTGTCGGGCCCGATCGTCATCTGGCCCGCTTCGGTATGGATGACCGTCTGCGGCGTCACCTTGCCCGCTGCGAGCGCCGCGGCGATCGTGAACGGCTTCATCGTCGAGCCCGGCTCGAAGGTGTCGGTGAGCGCGCGATTGCGCATGCGCCCGCGGACGACCTTCTCGCGGCGGTTCGGGTTGTAGGTCGGCCAGTTCGCGAGCGCCAGCACCTCGCCGCTCTTCGCGTCGAGGACGACGACGCTTCCGGCTTTCGCGCCGTTTCGCGCGATGGCCGCCTGCAGCTCGTTGAAGGCGAGAAACTGGATTCGCGAATCGATCGACAGGGCGAGGTCGCGTCCCGCCTGCGGCGCGCGGATCGCGGCGATGTCCTCGACCGCATCGCCGCGCCGATCGATGATCACGCGGCGCGACCCCGGCTTGCCGGCGAGCCACGCCTGCTGCGCGAGCTCGATGCCCTCCTGACCGCGGTCGCCGTCTCCGGTGAACCCGACGAGCTGTGCGGTGACTTCGCCGCCCGGGTAGTAGCGGCGGTACTCGTTCTGCTCGTTCAAGCCCCGGATGCCGATTGCTTCGGCGCGCTCGGCGGTCTCCGGCGACAGGCGCCGCGCGACATAGGTGAACTCGTCGGCGCCGTGCATCCGAAGCGCGAGCTGGCGCGGCGGCATGTCGACCAGCTTCGCGAGCTCAGCAAGCTGCGCGGGAGTCGCTTCGACCTTGTCGGGGAACACCCACAGCGATTTCACCGGCGTCGAGATCGCCAGCGCGACGCCGTTGCGGTCGACGATGCGGCCGCGGTGTGCCGGCACTTCGAGCACGCGGGCGTAGCGGGCTGCGCCCTGTCCCTGCAGGAAAGCATCCTCGAGCCACTGCAGATCGAGCGAGCGTCCGACGAGCACGAGGAACAGCGCGCCGAGCGCACCGAAGAGGAACACCGAGCGCGCGTGCGAGAGTGCGATTGACGGCGGAGCGCGCCGCCCGAGGGTCGCGGAGCTCATTGCGCGCCCGGAAGATCGACCACCTCGACGCGCGAAGGGGTCGGCAGCTCCATGTGCAGGTTGTCGCGCGCGATCTGCGCCACCCGCGCCGGCATTCCCCACGTCGATTCCTCGAGCGAGAGCTGCCCGTATTCGACGTCGTACTGGTGCGCGCGCGCCTGCTGCCGCTCCAGCTCGACGAATGCGCGCCGTGCCTGATGGCGCGAGGTGACGAGCGACAGCGCGCACAGCACGAGCACGGCGAGGAGCGCCATGCAGGTGCGCGTCATCGCGCAC
Organism: Burkholderiales bacterium; assembly: GCA_025981645.1. Classification (GTDB taxonomy): domain Bacteria; phylum Pseudomonadota; class Gammaproteobacteria; order Burkholderiales; family Casimicrobiaceae; genus VBCG01. The sequence goes on along the minus strand of JAICXH010000030.1, from coordinate 5,095 downwards.
CCCGCGCGGCGCGACGCCTGCGTGACGCTGCGGCTTCGTGCGACCAGTCCCCGGGAAGCGCCGCCGCCGTGCGCTCGGCGACACGCAGCGTGGCACTCCGCGCGCGCGGATTGGCCGCGACCTCGGCGGGGCTGGCGCGCAGCGCGCGCCCGACGGGCACGAGCGGAGGCTTCGGCAGTTGCCGCTCGGCGATCGGTGCGCGCGCGAGACGCGGATCGCCGCCGAATGGCTTCGAGGCCGCGGCGATGAAGCGCTTGACGATACGGTCCTCGAGCGAATGGAATGCGATCACCGCGAGGCGGCCGCCCGGCGCGAGCGCAGCCGTAGCGAGCGGCAGCGCGTTGGACAGTTCTTCGAGCTCGCGATTCACCGCAATCCGTAGAGCCTGGAAGGTTCGCGCCGCCGGATCCTGATGCCAATCACCCCGCGTCCGCGCGCCGACGGCTTTCGCGACGACCCCGGCAAGCTCGCGTGTCGAAACGATGGGCTTCCGCGCGCGCGCCGTGACAATTGCTGCTGCAATCGACCGAGCAAACCGTTCTTCACCATAGTCGCGCAGGACCTCCGTCAGTTCGTCCGCCGTCGCTCGCGCGACGAGCTCGCGCGCCGATTCGCCGGCGGTCGGATCCATCCGCATGTCGAGCGGCCCGTCTTCGCGGTAGGTGAAGCCTCGCGCCGGATCGTCGAGCTGGGGCGACGACACGCCGAGATCGAGCAGCACGCCGTCGACCCGCTCGATTGCGAGTTCCGCCAGCACGCGATCGAGCGCCGAGAAGCGCTCACGCGCGAACGCGAAACGCGGATCGCCAAGCGTCGCTGCGCACGCCGCCGCCGCAGGGTCGCGGTCGAGCGCGACGAGGCGCCCGCCCGGAGCGAGTCGCGCGAGGATCGCGCGCGCGTGACCGCCGCGGCCGAACGTCGCGTCGACGTAGACGCCGTCCGTACGCGTGACCAGCGCCGCGACGCTCTCGGCGAGCAGCACCGGCACGTGATGGTCGGCAGGCATCGAGCCATCGCGGCGTCAGAGACTGAATCCGGCGAGGTCGGTGGGAAGATCGGCAGGAAGCGCGATCGCCTGCGCGGTCTGCGCCTGCCACCGCGACCCGTCCCACAGTTCGAGTTTCCTCCCCTGACCGACGAGGACCACGTGCTTGTCGAGGCCGGCGAAGCGCCGCAGTGCCGGAGGGACCAGGATGCGCCCTGCCGCGTCGATCTCGACGTCGTCAGCGTGCCCGACGAGCAGGCGCTGCAACCGGCGTACGGTCTCGTTGAACGACGAGAACGACATCAGCTGATGCTGCAGCGGCTCCCACGCGAGGCGCGGGAAGATCAGCAGGCAGCCGCCCGGATCGGCGGTGAGCACCAGTTCGCCGCCGCTGCCGTTGACGAGTCCGTCGCGATAACGCGCGGGAATGGCGAGACGGCCCTTCGCATCGAGCGAGAGCTCGGTGACGCCGCGAAAGGTCGCGTTCGTCCCGTCGCCGTCTGTCGGGCTGGCCCCGGTTGCGCGGTCACTCCCACCCTGATCTGCTACCGAACCAGCCGCCACCCCATCCTCCCACTTCTACCCACTTTTTCCCACCCAACGGCACTATAGCGGCGGGCCGCCGACGCGGTCAACGTTTTTCCGATTGAATAACAAGGACTTATCGTAGAAATGCAACAGTTGGAAAAGCGTCATGTAATGATGTACTTAGCGCAACTTATGAAGGTAATTTCCCACTATTGAGCACGAAACGCCCGTTTTCCGTACGTTCGTTCGACGATTCGTCCCGATGCAGCCCGATGCACCGCTCGATTCGACCCGATGCGCCATCGGCACCTGTTGCAAACGGCACACTCGATGACATTGGCATGTGTCGGCCTGCGCTTGGTCGCCGAAGCGCGGTGCCGGTACACTCGAGCGACGATCGATCGAAGATTGCGGAGGTAACGATGCAACGCGCCACTGGCATCATGTTGGTTGCAATCGCGGCAGCGATGCTGCTGTCGAGTTGCGCTTTGCGCGGTACGCGCGACGACTACATGTATTCGCGTTCGAGCGAAGGCCTGTGGGACGCCGACTACGGATTGATCGATTGGAATTTCCCGACATCGCAGAACCAGCCACCGCTCGAGGCGCCGAAGCGGCTCGAGCCGCTGCGCACGGCGATCGGCGTGACCTGGGCGACCACCAGTTCGTGGCCTTACTATCGATCGGCGACGGCCGCCGATGCGAAGGCACGCGCAACGGCGAAGGCCGATGAGCGCACGGCGAAGCCCGCGACGGTGTCGGGAAACGCCGCGACATCCGATGTCGCTGTTGCGAAGGACGCTGCGGCGAGTAACCCCGCTTCTGCTGCTGGCGGCGGCAACCACTAGCCACGCAGCGTCCGTGGGCGTCGACGCGTCGACGCCCACAGCGACAACACCACCCGCGTCGGCATCGCCGGCGCCCGATTCCGAACCGTCCGGTGCGCGGCATGTCGAGCGCGCGCTCGCCTATCGCGTCGTCGTCGACGCACCGGCGAATCTGCGCGGAGTGCTCGCGGCGAGCGTCGACCTCGTACGCTGGGAGTCCTACGCCGACATGACGCCCGAGCTCTTCGACGAGCTCGTGCGGGTGGCGCCCGCCGAAGCGCAGGAGGCGGCCGCGACCGAGGGCTACTTCTCGGCCAAGGCCACGGTGTCGATCGATCGCGCGGCAAAACCCGTCGGCGTCACGCTGCACGTCGACGCGGGCCCGCCGACGATCGTGCGCGAAGTCGATCTCGTCGTGACCGGACCCGCCGCGTCCGCTGCGGACGCGCGCGCGATGATCGACGCGCTTCGCAGCGACTGGCCGCTGCCGCAGGGAAGCGCGTTCACGCAGGCAGCGTGGCAGGACGCCAAGTCGCGCGCGGTTACGCTTGCGAGCTCAGGTCCGTATGCCGCGGCGAAGATCACGGCGAGCAAGGCGCGCGTCGACCCGACGACCGATCGCGCCGATCTCTCGGTGACGATCGACAGCGGGCCGGCGTTTCGCTTCGGCGCGCTCGCCATTCGCGGTCTGCAGCGCTACGCGCCGGATCTCGTGGGCCGCTACACGGGCTTCGCTCCCGGAGACCCGTGGTCACGCTCGACGCTCGATCAGTTCGTGCGGCGCCTCAACGGCACCGGCTACTTCGCAAGCGTGCAGGCGAGCCTCGACGACGACACGGCGCACGCCGCTGCCGCTCCGGTTCACGTCGCGGTGATCGAAGCACCGCCACGGCGAGTCGAGGCGGGCGTCGGCTTCTCGACCGACACTGCGTTCCGCGGCAACCTCAGTTACCGCGACGTCGATTTCGCTTCTCGTGCGATCCAGATGCACGTCGACGCCCGCATCGAGTCGAAGCTGCAGAGCGCGGCCATCCGCTTCGTCGCGCCGCCGGCCACCAACGGCTGGTCGGCGTCGACCTTCGCCGACATCGAGCGCACCGACATCGCCGGGCTCGTCACGCAGACCGGCTCGGCCGGTGTGCGGATGACCTCGCTCGAAGAACGCAATCAATGGCAGTACGGCGCGGCCATGTACGAGGACGAGCAGCACCCAGCCGACGCCGAAGCGGTGTCGTCGCATGCGCTCTTCGTCGATGTCCAGCGCGTCTGGCGCCGCGTCGACGATCTCACTTCGCCGACGCGAGGCTATAGCGTGCTGCTCGGCGCGGGAGCGGGCGTTCCCGGCATCTCGACGCGCGCGTTCGAGCGCGTCGTCGGCCACTTCGCGGCGTGGTGGCCGTTCGGCCGTGATTGGTCGGCGTACTTCCGCGCCGAGGGCGGGGCCGTGCTCGCGGCGAGCCGCGATGGCATCCCTTCGACGCTGCTCTTCCGCACCGGTGGCGACACGACGGTGCGCGGCTACGCGTTCGAAAGCCTCGGCGTTCACGAGGGCAACGCGATCGTTCCCGGCCGCTACTACGAGGCGGCGAGCGTCGAGCTGACGCGTTGGCTCAATCCGACGCTCGGCATCGCGACATTCGTCGACGCCGGCAACGCTTTCGATCGGATGGCCGATTTCCGCGCGGCCATCGGCTACGGCATCGGCGCGCGCGTGCGCACTCCGATCGGCCCGTTCCGCCTCGACCTCGCGTACGGCGAGCAATCGAAACAGGTACGGCTGCACTTCTCCGTCGGGCTCGCGTTCTGATGCGCAGAGCGATCCTCACGGTTCTGGCGCTCTTCGCGGTCGCGATCGCGGCTCTGGTCGGCTTCGCGCTCTCCGAGCACGGACTGCCGTTCATCGTCGCGCGCATCGTCGGCCAGAGCGGTGGGCACATCTCGATCGATGGTCCGACCGGCTCGATCGCCGGCACGATGCGCTTCCGGCGCGTCACCTGGCGCGACAGCGACATCACAGTCACCGCGGACGACGTGATCGTCGACTGGAATCCGGGAGCACTCTGGTCGTCGCGCCTCTCGATCCATGGCCTTGGCGCCGCGCACGTCGACATCGCGATCAAGCCGTCGACCGGGGCCACGCTTCCCCCGACCGATCTCGGTCTGCCGCTGGCCGTGACGATCGATCACGTCGGCATTGGGCGAATCGACTGGCACACCGGCCCGCGCGGCGGCCACGTCACCGGACTCGAGTTCGCCTATCACGGCGATCGCAGCCTCCATCGCGTCGACGGTCTGCGCGTGGTCACCGAGGCCGGCACGCTCACCGGCAACTTCGACGTCGCCGCGCACCCACCGCTCGCGGTTCGCGGTCACGCGACGCTTGCCGGCAGCGACGTCCTCGACGGGGCAAATCTCGCGCTGACGCTCGCTGGCCGGCTCGACGCGATCGCGATCAATGGCAACGGCACGCTGCGCGGCGCGCCGCTTTCGCTTGCAGCCACGGCGACCCCGTTCGCAACAGCTCCTTTCGGTGACGCCCACGTCCTGATCAAGGCATTCGATGCTTCGAGCTTCGACGCCTCGCTGCCGCACACCGACGCGACGCTGCGCTTCGACGCGACGCCTTCCGGTGCGGGGCTCGCCGGCACGCTCGATCTCGCCAACGATGCGGCGGGACCGATCGACGCAAACGCGTTTCCAGTGACGAGCCTGCGCGCGTCGTACGCGTACGAAGCGCGGACGCTTCATCTCGACG
>JAICXH010000058.1 GCA_025981645.1 Burkholderiales bacterium | reverse complement strand
TGCCCGGATTCATGATGTCGAGCGGATCGAGTGCGCGCTTGACCGCCTGCATCAGCGACACCGCGTCGCCGTGCTCGGCGACGAGCGCATCGAGCTTGTGGACACCGATGCCGTGCTCGCCGGTGCAGGTCCCGCCCATCCTGATCGCCCGCAGGCTCGCGCGCTCGGCAAGGCCCTCGGCCTTGTCACGGTCGCCGGGCTTCGCCGGGTCGAAGACGATGACGAGGTGGAAGTTGCCGTCGCCGACGTGGCCGAGGATCGGCGCGACGAGCCCGGTGGCGTCGATGTCCGCCTGCGTCTCCATCACGCAATCGGCGAGCCGTGAGATCGGCACGCAGGCATCGGTCGCGAACGCGCGACTGCCCGGCGCAAGGGCCAGCGCCGCGTAGTAGGCATTGTGCCGCGCCTTCCACAGCTTCGAGCGCTCCTCGGGCGAGCTCGTCCACCGGAATGCGCTGCCGCCGTGATCGTCGGTGATGGTCTGGATCGTCTCGGCCTGCTCGCGCACGCCGGCCCCGGTGCCATGGAACTCGAAGAACAGCGTCGGTTTCGCTGCGAATCCATCGAGCTTCGAGTAGCGGATCGACGCGTCCATCTGTACCGCGTCGAGGAGCTCGATCCGCGCGACCGGAATGCCGAGCTGCATCGCGACAATCACGCAGTCGACGGCACTTTTCAGGTCGGGAAACTGGCACACTGCCGCCGAGATCGCTTCGGGAATGCCGTACAGGCGCACGGCGACCTCGGTGATGACGCCAAGCGTTCCCTCGGCGCCGACGAAGAGCCGCGTGAGATCGTAGCCCGCGCTCGACTTGCGCGCGCGCCCGCCCGTGTGAACGATGCGCCCGTCGGCAGTGACGACGGTGAGCCCGAGCACGTTCTCGCGCATCGTGCCGTAGCGCACCGCGTTGGTCCCCGATGCGCGCGTCGACGCCATGCCGCCGAGCGTTGCGTTGGCGCCGGGGTCGATCGGAAAGAACAGGCCGGTACCCTTCAACTCGGCGTTCAGCTGCTCGCGCGTGACGCCGGCCTGAACGCGACAATCGAGATCCTCCGCATTCACTTCGAGGACACGGCTCATCTGCGACAGGTCGATGCAGACCCCGCCGAAGAGCGCTGCGACGTGGCCCTCGAGCGACGTGCCGACGCCGAACGCGATCACCGGGATCCGCGCCGCCGCGCAGAGACGCACGATCGCGGCGACCTCTTCGTTGGTCTGCGGGAACACGACGACGTCGGGCAGTGCGCCGTCCGCGAGCCCTTCGCCGTGGCTGTGCTGATCGCGAATCGCCTGGCCAGTCGCCACGCGGTCGCCGCAGGTCGCGCGCAGTCGCTCGGTGAGTGAGCGGATCGCCTCGGCGGTGGGGCGCTCGCGAGCGTCAATCGCAGCAATCATCGTCGTCTCTCTAGAAGCGTGGAAGCTCGGGGTGCGGCAGCGTTCCCGCATGGACGTGCATCCGGCCGAACTCGGCACAGCGCGCGAGCGTCGGCACCGCCTTCCCCGGATTCAGCAGTCCGCGCTCGTCGAACGCGCGCTTGATGCCGTGGAAGCGCTCGAGCGCGGGCGGCGCGAACTGCGCGCACATGCCGCGGATCTTCTCGACCCCGACGCCGTGCTCGCCGGTGATCGTCCCGCCGACTTCGATGCAGAGCTCGAGAATCCGGTCGCCGAACTCGATCGTGCGCTCCTTGTCGCCCGGCTTGTTGGCGTCGAAGAGGATCAGCGGGTGGAGATTGCCATCGCCGGCGTGGAAGACGTTCGCGCAACGGAGCCCGTACTCGTGGGACCAGGTCTCGATCTGCGCCAGCACGCGTGGCAGCGCGGCACGCGGAATCGTGCCGTCGATGCAGTAGTAATCGGGCGAGATGCGGCCTACGGCCGGAAACGCCGCCTTGCGTCCCGACCAGTAGAGGAGCCGCTCGGCTTCGTCCGCCGACACGCGCAGGGCGGTGGCGCCGCTCTGCGTTAGGACGTCGCGGATCTCGGTGATCTCGGCCTCGACTTCCTCGGGCGTGCCATCCGCCTCGACCAGCAGCACCGCCGCGGCGTCGAGCGGATAACCGGCATGCACGAAAGGCTCGACCGCCCGCGTCGCCGGCTGATCCATCATCTCGAGCCCGCCGGGGATGATGCCTGCGGCGATGACCGCTCCGACCGCGGCGCCGGCCTTCTCGAGATCGTCGAAAGCGGCGAGCACGACGCGCGCCTGCCGCGGCTTCGGCAGCAGCTTGACGGTGACCTCGGTGATCATGGCGAGAAGACCCTCGCTCCCGGTGACGAGTGCCAGCAGATCGTAGCCGGGAGCATCGAGCGCGTCGCAGCCGAACTCGACGACCTCGCCGGTCATCAGCACGCCGCGCAGCTTGCGCAGGTTGTGCACGGTCAGCCCGTACTTGAGGCAGTGCACCCCACCGGCGTTCTCGGCGACGTTGCCGCCAATCGAGCAGGCAATCTGCGACGACGGATCGGGGGCGTAGAAGAGCCCGCAGGCGGCGGTAGCCTCCGAGACCGCGAGGTTGCGCACGCCGGGCTCGACGACCGCAGTGCGCGATAGCGGGTCGATCGATACGATGCGACGAAACTTCGCGAGCGAGAGCACGACCCCGTCGGGGACGGGAAGCGCACCGCCCGAGAGGCTCGTTCCGGCGCCACGGGCGACGATCGGGACGCGCGCGGCGTGACAGAGCTCGACGATGCGCACGATCTGCGCCTCGTTGTCGGGCAGCACGACCGCCCCCGGAAGCTCGCGATAAAGCGTGAGACCGTCGCACTCGTAGGGGCGCGTGTCCTCGGCGCTCGTCAGCAGCGCTTCGTCGGGCACGATCGCGGCGAGCGAGGAGGTGAAGGCGGAGTCGAGCATTGGATCGCGGATTCGCACAACGGGTTCGCGGCGGCATCGCGGCGCCGCCGCCGGGATCAGGACCGCGCCCACGGATGACGCGGAACCGTCCGTGCCGGTCGATTATTTCACAGTCCGCGGCGGCGGCGCCTTCGAAGGATCGCGGGCCACGGCGAGCATCGTCGCGTCGTCGAAGCGCTCGCCGTCGCCGGCGTATGCAGCCGCCGCCGCAGCGATCCGCTCGAGTACGCGCCCTGCCCGATCGCCCGGTGCCGGGTCCTCGCCTTCGACCACCGTCCGCCAGGCGTCGGCGAGGATGTCCTCGACGCGCTCTTCGGAGAAGCGCTCGCCGTCGGCGGCGCGCGCGTCGGTCACGCCGTCGGTGTAGGCGAGCAGTATCTCGCCCGGCGCAATCGTTTCGACCTGCACGCCGTAATGCGACCCCGCGATGAGCCCCAGCGCCGGCCCGGTCGCGCCGAGGCGCCGCGCGACATTGCCTCTCCCGCTACCGCTAGCGCTGCCGACGAGAAACGGCGGGTCGTGCCCTGCGTTGACGTAATGGAGCCTGCCGTCGGCCGGATCGAGGATCGCGAAGAACGTCGTCGCAAACATGTTGGCACGATCGTGGACCGTGGCGATGTAATCGTTCGTATTCGCGGCGACCTCGGCGAGCAGCGCGTCGTCGGGGCGCCGCTGCAGCGCGGCCTGCCCGGCGAGCGCGCGCAGCAGCGAACGGAACAACGCCATGTACAGCGCCGCCCCGACTCCCTTGTCGCAGACGTCGGCGACGACCAGCGCGACGTGCCCGCCGGGAAGGACATAGGCATCGTAGAAGTCGCCGGCGACGCTTCGCGCCGGTTCGAAGCGCGCCGCGATCGCCCAACCGGGAAGCGAGGGGCATCCCGGCGGCAGGAAGCCCTGCTGGATCTCGCGCCCGATCTCGAGCTCGCGCGCAAGACTCTTCGCGTAGAGCTGCTCGCGGTCGTGGAGCCACTTCCGCGCCAGCGACGCACCGACGCGTGCGCGCAGCACCAGTGCATTGAAAGGCTTCGTCAGGTAATCGTCGGCGCCAAGCTCGAGGCAACGCACGACGCTCTCCGCTTCGTCGAGCGCCGATACGACGATGACCGGCAGGTGGCGCAGCGCTTCGCTCGCCTTGATCCGCGCCAGCACGTCGTAGCCGTCCATGCCGGGCATCATCACGTCGAGCAGCACGAGATCGTATGGCGCGCCCTCGAGCATCGCCAGCGCGCGGGGACCGTCCTCGGCGACGTCGACACGGTGTCCGTCGGCGCGCAGCCGCCGCGAGAGCAAGTCGCGATTGAGCTCCTGGTCGTCGGTGACGAGGATCCGGGCTGTCGCAGGGCCGGCGACCGCAGACGCGCGTCCCGCCTCGGCGCTCATGCCTCTCCCGCGTGCGTCGCCGGAGAATCGATCATCCGCATCAGATGCGGCAGCATCGCCTCGGTAGCCCGCTCGCCCTCTTCGATGATGTAAGGGATGCGCGCGGTATCGAAGAGCCCGATGCGCTCGCGAAACTCCGGAACGATGGCGATCACCTCGCCGTGATGCGCGACGCTGTGGAACGCGTAACGCGAGCGCAGCAGGTTGTTGGTCACGATCGAAGAGAGCTGAAACGCGAAGCGCCCCGGCGTATCGATGCGCTCCTGGTAGTTGCTTTCGAAACCCATTGCGATGATCACGTCGGCGCCATCGCGAACCGCCGGACCGACCGGGAGCGGATCGGAGAGGAAGCCGTCGATGCAGAGCCTCCCATCGACCTCGGCCGGCGTGAAGACGAACGGGATCGCGATGCTTGCCCGAATCGCGTCGACGACGCGCCCGCGCTCGAACACCGCCTGTTCGCCGGTGCGAAAATCGGTTGCGGTGATCAGCAGCCGCGTCGGCAGCGCCTCGATGCGGGTGTCGCCGAAGGCGTCGGCAAGGGCGGCGCGCACACGGCGGTCGCTGCGCATGCCGAAGTGCTCGCCGAAGCCGAGCAGCTTCGGCAGCACGATGCTCAGCATCGCCCGGGTGTCGCGCGTCGACGTGAGCTCACGCGTCCACAGGCGGGCCGCGATTGCCGCCACCTCGTCGCTCGTCCCGCCCATCGCCATCAGCGCCGCGAATATGCTGCCGGCGCTGCAGCCGACGATGAGATCGATGTCGACGCGCTCGCGCGCAAGCACCCGCGCGAGCCCGATCGCCGCTGCGCATTTGACGCTTCCGGCGCCGATGACCAGCGCGACCTTGCGCTTCGTCACGCCGGCACGCTCCGGCGGCGGAGCCCCGTCTTGCTCAGCTGGCATAGCTCGACACCGCGGCATCGACGTCGGAATAGATGCGCAGGATGCCGGTGAAGCCCGACAGGTCGAGAACGCGCCTGACGCCACCCGACACCGCGGCGAGACGCAGATCGCCACCCTGCCGGCGGCACTCCTTCACTCCGGCAAGGAGCGCGCGCAGTCCTGCGCTGCTCGTGTACTCGAGCTCGGCGCAGTCGACGACCATCCGTGCCGCGCTGCCGGTGAGCTGCGCCGCGACCGTGTCCTGAAGCTGCATCGCCGTCGACCCATCGACGCTGCCGCGAACTCCGACGACGCAGACGTCACCGTGCTGTGAAACGGAAAGTTCCATGCTCCACCTCGATTGCATTGAAGAAACCTGTCGACGTCCCGGCCGATGGCCGTCGCGCCCCCGTCATTGCTTCCGCGCCACGTGTCGAACCAGCGTGAGGCGGTTCTCGCCGCCCGGATCGCTCCGATAATCGATGTCGTCGACGACGCTGCGCACCAGGTGGCAACCGAGCCCCCCCACCTGCCGGTCCTCGACCGACGCGAGGAGGTCTGGCGATGGTGCCTCGCGCAGATCGAAGCGATGACCACGATCGGCGATTCGGATCACCACGCGGTCAGGCTGCGCCTCGACGCTGAGCGCGATCGGGCCGGGCACGAGACCGCGATAGCCGTGCGCGATCAGGTTGCCGCACACCTCGTCGACGGCGAGGCGCACGTCGAAGGCGAGATCCGGGTCGGCGCCGCTCGTGCGGCAGACCCGGTCGACGACGTCGAGAAGCCGCGGCAATGCCTCGAGCGTCGCGCCGACGGTGAGCTCGGCGCGATCTCGAACGAGCGGCATCGTCGCCACCTCGGCATCCTTCCCGTTCATCGTGCGCGCCCAGCGAGGAGCTGCTCGATCTTCGCCAGCAGGCGCTCGAATTCGACCGGCTTCGTCTCGAATTCGTCGCAGCCGGCGGCGAGCGCCCGGTTGGCGTCACCCTGCATCGCGTGCGCGGTGAGGGCGATCACCGGAATGGTCCGAAGGCCCTGATCGGCCTTGATCCTCCGGGTCGCCTCCCACCCGTCGATCACCGGCAGGCTCATGTCCATCAGGATGAGATCGGGCGCGAGCTTAGCCGCCGCGTCGACCGCTGCCTGTCCGTCCTGCGCGAACACCACCTCGTACCCGCGCCGCGCGAGACGTCGCGACAGCATGTCGCGGTTCAATTCGTTGTCCTCGACGAGGAGGAGCTTCGCGGTCACGCGTGTCTCGCCTGCGCGCTTCCGGTCTCGGCATCGCCTTGCGCCGGCTCGGCATCGCCTGGCGACGGCTCGGCGCGCCGCTCGACCGGGACCCGGACGGTGAACGTCGAGCCCTTGCCCCAGGTGCTCGCCATCGTGACGTCGCCACCCATCAACTGGCACAACCTGCGGCTGATCACGAGGCCGAGGCCGGTGCCGCCGTACTCACGGCCGATCTGCGCATCGGCCTGGCCGAAGGCCTGGAACACCCGGCCCATCTGCTCGGCGGTCATTCCGATACCCGTGTCGCTGATCTCGAAGAGCTGCCAGTCGCGTCCGGCCGCCCGCTCCTGGCGCAACCGCAGCCGCACCCGGCCTTCGCGCGTGAACTTCGCCGCATTGGCGAGCAGGTTGAGCAGCACCTGCTTCAGCCGCACACCGTCGCATTCGATCAGGCCGACGCCGCGCGCGCAGTCGACGGTGAACGCGTTGGCGTTCTTGCGCATCAGCGGCCGCGCGGTGTCGGCGACCTCATCGAGCAGGGTACGCGAATCGACGGTCTCCCACACGAGCTCCGTGCGTCCAGCCTCGATCTTCGAGAGATCGAGCACGTCGTTGATGAGCCCGAGCAGGTGCCTTCCGGCGCCGCGGATCCGCTGCAGGTCGGCCACCAGGTCGCTGCGGTGCTCGTCGGTTGCCTGCTCCTCGAGCATCTCGCTGTAGCCGATGATCGCGTTGAGCGGCGTGCGCAGCTCGTGGCTCATGTTGGCGAGAAAGCGGCTCTTGGCGCGGTTCGCCTCCTCGGTGATGCGGTTCTGCGCGAGCAGCGCATGCCGCGCGGCGACCATGCGCCGCGACTGCAGGTACGAATGCACGCCGAACATCGACGTGTAGATGAACAGGACGCCGATCGAAAGCGCCGTCTCGGCGACGGTCGACGACGACGCGATCGGCACTCCCGAGACGACATGAGTCGCCGCCGCCGCGACGGTGAACGCGAGGAGCCCGTACAGCGCGAAGCGCCAGCCTCCGACGCTGAGCGCACCGGCGTTGATGCACAGGAACGAGGCGATCGTCGGCCACAGGCTGAAGCCGGTCAACGCGCTCAGCATGCCGATCAGTACGAGGTCGAGGACGAGGTTGCGAAGCTCGGCCGCCTTGCTGTTGCGGCTGCGGCTCGCGACGAACCAGGCGAGGTGCGGCCACGCGATGCAGGTCGCGAACGTCAACGTCAGCATGTGCCACCCGGAGCCGCGCGCAATCAGTGCGGAGGCGAACATCAGTGCCCCGAGAATCCACGTCGGCACCCGCAACCGGTAGTCGAGGAGCACCGTCGGGTGCACCGGGTCCTTGCGGCGCAGCCAGTCGCGCCAGCGCGCTTCGCTCTCCGGCACGGCGACCGCGGTCACGCTTGCGCCTCCGGCGCGTGCGCATCGGTTCCGCCGCGTGCAGTCGCCGCGGGTGCCGGGATGGACACGATGAACCGGCTGCCGGCGCCGGGCGTGCTCGCGACCTCGATCGTTCCTTCCATCAGCTGCGCGAGCTTCGCCGACAGCGCAAGGCCGAGACCGGTGCCGCCGAAGCGCCGCGCTGCCGTCGCGTCGGCCTGGGCGAACGGCTCGAACAGGTGAACGAGGAACTCGGGTGCGATGCCGATGCCGGTGTCGCTGACGTCGAATTCGATGCGCTCGGACGTGCCGGCCGTCGCGACTCGACGGACCTCGAGCACGACGTCGCCGTTCTCGCAAAACTTGTTCGCATTGGCGAGCAGATGGTGCAGGATCTTGCGCAGCTTGTCGGCGTCGCCCAGCATGCGTCCGGCCCCGGCCCCTGCTTCGACGCGCAAACGATTACCACGCGCACGAAACCGGTCACGAAAGCGCGCCTCCATCTCGCCGGCGAGTGCGGCAACATCGAGCTCTTCGACGGCGACTTCCATCCGCCCCGCCTCGATGCGAGCGATGTCGAGCACGTTGTCGATCAGCCCGAGGAGGTGCCGGCCCGAGCTCCGGATCCGCTCGAGATCCTGCTCGTGCGACGCGTCTCCGTCGGCGTGCATGTCGTCGATCAGCATTTCCGCGTAGCCGATGATCGCCGTCAGCGGCGTGCGCAGCTCATGGCTCATGCTGGACAGGAAGAGGCTTTTCGCACGGCTCGCCCGCTGGGCTTCAGCGAGCGCGTCCCTGAGGTCGGCCTCGATCCGCTTGCGTCCGGCGATGTTGCGAAACGAGAACACCGCCCACTCGACGCCGCTATCGCCGGCAGCCGGCACGCAGCTGTACTCGACCGGAAACGGCGTGCCGTCGCGACCGACGAACAGCGCTTCCTGCGCGATGGCCCCCTCGGCGCCGCGAAACACGTCGAAGAGCGCGCACTGCTTGCCGTCGCAGCGGCCGCCATCGGCGGTGAGGTGCGGAGCGACCTCGTGCGCGTCGCGTCCGACGAGGTCGGCGACGTCCCTGCCGGTCGCGCGGGCCGCCCATTCGTTCGCGAACATGATGCGTCCCCCACGGTCGACGCCGACGATGCCTTCGGCGACGCTGCGCAGCACCAGTTCGCTGCGCTGCGCCAGTCGCTCGAAGTCTGTCGGCGGGTTCATCGGGGATCTCGCGGGCCGGCGCTCGATTCGGGCTACGGCGTGCTCCCTCATCGGAGACGACAGCGAGCGCACCACGACATCGCGTGCGCTGCGGCAGATGTTACACGGTCCCGCCGGCGGTCCTGCCGCGGCGAGGTGCGCTGGATCGATGCGGGCGCCGATTCGTTGCGGACGCGCGTCGGTGCTATCCTGACATCCCGAAACAGGAAGGTCGGTTTGATGACGGTCCCCTCCGAAGCCACCGCGCCGCAACGCGCGAGTCCGGCCGAGTCCGAGCGATCCGCGAGGCCCTGTGTGAGCGAGCGGAGCCTCGAGATGATCCGCCGCATGGTCGGATTCGAGACGGTGAGCCGCGATTCCAATCTCGCGCTGATCGAGTGGACGCGCAGCTGGCTCGAGCGCCACGGCGCGAAGGTTACGATCACGTGGAACGACGAGCGCAGCAAGGCGAATCTGTTCGGCACGCTTCCCGCATGCGACGGCAACGCGACGCGCGGCGGAGTCGTGCTGTCCGGGCACACCGACGTCGTTCCCGTCGACGGACAGCCGTGGTCGACACCGCCGTTCGAGGCGACGCAGATCGGCTCCCGCCTCCAGGGCCGCGGCTGCGCCGACATGAAGAGCTTCTTCGCAATCGGCCTCGCATTGCTGCCCGAGTTTCAGCGCCGCCGCTTCGCCCGGCCCCTCCATTTCGCCCTATCCTACGACGAGGAAGTCGGCTGCATCGGCGTACGCAGATTGATCGCCGACGTGCTCGCGCAGGGGCTGCAACCGCTGGGTTGCATCGTCGGCGAACCGACCGGCATGGAAGTGATCACCGCGCACAAGGGCCGCTCGAGCTGGCGCTGTCGGGTCCGCGGCCACGAGGCGCATTCGGCGCTCGCGCCGCGCGGCGTCAACGCGGTCGAGCTCGCCTGCGAGCTGGTGGCGGACATCGCGGCGCAGGGCCGACGCTTCCGCGAGGGCGGATCGCACGACCGCGACTACGACGTCCCCTACACGACCGTCCACGTCGGCACGATCCGCGGCGGCACTGCACTCAACATCGTGCCGCGTGATTGCGAGTTCGAGTTCGAGATGCGCCACCTTCCCGCCGACGACCCGGCTGCGTTCATCGCGGGACTCGAGCAGCGCGCGCGCAACCTCGCGCCGGCAATGCACGCGGTAGACCCGGCGACCTACGTTGCCTTCGACACGCTGTCGACAACCACCGGTTTCGATACCGCCTCACACCGCCCGATCGTCGCCCTCGCGCATCGCTGCAACGAACGCGACGGTTGTGGCAAGGTATCGTTCGGCAGTGAGGCGGGGCTGTTCGACAGTGCGGGCATCGCGACGGTCCTCTGCGGCCCCGGTCACATCGCCCAGGCGCACCAGCCCGACGAATGGATCGGCCTCGATCAGCTCGCGCGCTGCGAGGCTTTCATGCTCCGCCTCGCCGACGAACTCGCGGCGGGCTGAGCGCGCGCCAGCACCGATGCAACGGCCGCCGCCGATCGAGGTTGGGTTTCCCGATCTCGAGCGATGGTCGGCCGGCAATGTCGGCATTCCGTACGTTTGGCGCTTCGCGTCGGGTGTGCCCGGCCCGCGTGTGACGCTGCAGGCGCTCACCCACGGCAATGAAGTCTGCGGCGCGATCGCGCTCGACTGGCTGCTGCGCGAAGGCTTCCGGCCCTGCCGCGGAACGCTGACGCTGGTGTTCGCCAATGTCGCCGCTTACGACAGCTTCGATCACCAGGACCCGTTCGCGGCGCGCTGCCTCGACGAGGATTTCAACCGGCTATGGGACGCCGATGTCCTCGACAGCGAGCGCCGAACCTGCGAGCTCGAGCGGGCGCGCGAGCTGCGACCCTGCTACGACGAAACCGACTTCCTGCTCGACCTGCACTCGATGACCGATTACTGTCCGGCGCTCGCGCTGTCCGGCAGGCAGCGCAAGGGGCTCGTGCTCGCGCGCGGCATCGGCGTACCCGAGTACGTCGTCATCGACGAAGGCCATCGTGCCGGGCGCCGCCTGCGCGACTACGCCCACTTCGACGAACCCGACGATCCGCGCAGCGCCCTGCTCGTCGAATGCGGGCAGCACTGGGAAGCCTGCGCCGCGGCGATCGCACGCCAGGCGTGCCTGCGCTTCATACGCTACTTCGGCATGGCGGAAACCGCCTTCCTCCAGTCGCATCTCGAAACGGGCACGCCGCCGCAGCAGCACGCGATCGAGATCACCGACGTCGTGACGATCGAGAGCGCGGACTTCTCGTTCGCGCTGCCGCTGCGCGGTCTGACGACCGTCCCCGCCGCGAACACGCTGATCGCGCGCGACGGCATGCGCGCGATCGTGAGCCCCTATGCGAACTGCGTGCTGGTGATGCCGTCGCGCAAGGCCCGGGTCGGAGAGACCGCGGTGCGGATCGGCCGCTTCGTCGATTGAAGCGCTCGCCGCCCCCCGGGCGGTCGAACCAGTAGCGGCGCCTGCGGTCGCGCTCGGCGATCGCCTCGATCGGCGTTCCCGGCCCGAGCGACGCCGTGATCGCTCCCGATCGATCGGTTCGCGGCAGCGCGGCACCCATCTGCCGATAGCGAAGGACGACGTCGGCGCGCGGGTGCCGAAACCGGTTGCGGTAGCCCGCAGCGACGATCGCGACGCGCGGTGCGACCGCTTCGACGAACTCCCGCGTCGACGAGGTACGCGAGCCATGGTGCGGAACGACCAGCACCTCGGCGCCGAGCGCCGCTGCGTCGCGCGCGAGCAATTCGCGCTCGGACGCGGCCTCGATGTCGCCGGTGACGAGGAGCCTTCCTTCCCCCGCGACGACCCGAAGCACGCACGAGAGATCGTTGCTCTTGCGTGACCGGTCTTCGTAGGCGCTCGGCGCCGGATGGAGCATCTCGAACGCGACCCCGTCCCATTCCCACCGGTCCCCCGCGGTGCATCGCGCCACCTCCCCCGTGCCGCGGGCCGCCGCGACGATCGGGTGGTCGACCGGCAGCGACGACACGAGCCGCGCGACCGGAACGGCGCGCAGGATCGAGAGCGCTCCCCCCGAGTGATCGCTGTCGGCGTGGCTCACGACGAGCACGTCGACGGCGCGAATGCCGGCCGCGCGCAGATACGGCGCGACGATGCGCGCGCCGGCGTCGGCGCTGTCGGTGAAACGGGGCCCGGTGTCGTAGACAAGCGCGTGCCGCGCGGTGACGACGACAACCGCGAGGCCCTGGCCGACGTCGAGCACGACGACGCGCGCAGCGCCGTGCGGCGGTGCCGATGGGACCAGCTGGATCATCGGCAGCGCCCACAGCGCGCCCAGTGCGCGTCCCGGGACGCCCCGCGGCGCGAGCGACCAGACGAGCCCCGCGATCGCCACGGGAACGGTCCAGCCGCGCGGTGCGTGCACCGTCCAGGTCGCCAGCGGCAACGCTGCAAGCCATTCGAGGTAGCGCATCGCGAGCGCCAGAACGTGATGCGCCAGCATCCATGGCACGTCGAGCGGCACGGCGATGCCGAGGAGCGCGAGCGGAACGACACCCGCGGTAACGACCGGGATCGCCACCGCATTGGCGAATGCCGAGACCAGCGACACCATCTGGAAGAGCGCGAGCGTTCCCGGCACCAGGCCGAGCGTCACGATCCATTGCGCGCGTGAAGCGTCGCGAAGCATTGCCCAGCCGCGCGCACCGATTGTTCGCGGCACTCCGGGCACGAGGCGTGCGCTCCCGGCATAGAGGAGCAGTCCGACCGCGCCGAACGACAACCAAAACCCCGGCGCGAGCCCTGCCCACGGATCGCAGACCAGGACAGCGACCAGCGACCACGACCAGACGAGCGCCGCGGTACCGGGGCGCCCGAGCCACAGACCCGCGGCGGCGACGAGCAGCATCAGCAGCGTGCGCAGTGCCGGAACCTCGGCCCCCGCGAGAAGCACGTAACCGAACGCGAACATCAACCCGGCGCCCGCAGCGACGCTGCGCGCGGGGATCCATCGCGTAAGCCAAGCGTTGCGCCGGGCGAGCCCGAACGCGAAGCCACCGGCGAGGGTCGCGAAGACGGTGACGTGGAGGCCGGAGATCGAAACCAGGTGGGTGACGCCGGTCGCGTTGAAGACGCGCCACTGCGATTCCGGCACGGCCCGCTGGTCGCCGATCGCGAGCGCCGTCAACACGCCGGCATAAGCTGCCCCGGGCAGCGCCGATGCGATGCGCGCACGAATGGCCTCCCGCGCACGCTGAATCCAGTCGGTGGCGCGACCGGCGAACGCGGCGACGCGCGTATTCGCCGGATCGTCGCGCACGTACCCGGTCGCCCGCAGATCGCGCTCGAGCAGCCACGCTTCGAGGTCGAACCCGTCGGGGTTGATGTTGCCGTGCGGACGCCGAAGCTTCACGGTGAGGGTCCAGCGCTCGCCGGCGTGGACGGCCGGTGCCGCTGCATCGTTGGCTGCCCGCGGTGCGAACCACGCGAGCGACAGGCGATGCGGCACCACTGCACCCGCGGTCAGCGTACGCTCGACCGCGAATGCGAAGCGCGCAGCCGTTTCGGTGTTGTGCGGGAGGTCGTCGACCACCCCGATGACGCGCAGCTCACGATCTTCCCATGCCGGCGGCAACTCGTCGGCGAGGCGCAGTTCCGCGCGCCACGCGGCGTAACCAAATCCGAGCACGGTGGCGGCCGCGAGCGCAAGCAGCGTGGCAATCGGCGCGCGTGGACGGACGCAAGGGAGCGGCGGAGGTGTTTGCGCCTGCAACCGGGCTTGCGTCGTCGCCGGCGCGGGCATCCCGCGCGACGTACGCGCCTGCGTCGCCACGAGTGCGAGCGCCAGTGTCAGCATGCCACCCGCGGCCAATGCCCATGGATGCGCCGGCAGCGATGCACGCGTCTGAAGAACGCAGACGCCACACGCGAATGCGGCAAGCAACGGGAGGATCGGTACGCGCATCGGCGTCGAGCGCCGCGTCGGCGACTGCACGATCGCCCGACTGTGCCGCCGTGATCAATTGCACGCCATCGTCCGGATGGCCGAGTGCGGTTGGCCGAGTGCGGTTGGCTGAGTGCGGTTGGCCGAGTCCGGTTGGACGCGTCCGGCCGATCAAATCGTTCCGACTTGCCAGGCCCCAGGCAGATACTTCTGCCGGAACACGTCCTCACGCAGGATCGGGCCGCATCCAGGCCGGTCGGGTACATGCATGAAGCCGTCCTTCAGCACCCAGTCTGCATCGTCGAAGAGATCGCTCGTCATCGAGTCGATCTCGCAGGTCATCACGCCTGCAATGCCGCGAGCGAGCTGCAACATCTGGAACGTACCGAGATACGAGCCCCAGCAATGCGGCGCGAGGTGGACCCGCGAAAGCTTCGCGGCGTCCCGCGCCAGCCCGCACTGCAGTGCAAGACCCAAAGCTCGAATGTCGGGTTGCAGCACGTCCAGGCCGCCTGCCCGGGCAATGGCTAGGAGCACCGCCGGATCGTGTTGCGACTCACCGTCGGCCAGAAGGGTCCCGATGCCGTTACTGCCCGACCACTCTCGCAGAACGCGTCCCTCCGCTGCGGATTCGGGAAAAGGCTCTTCCAGGAACCAAAGATGCTCGCCAACCTCGCCGAGGAACCGGCGCGCCGTTTCGAGCCCGAACTGATCGTTCGCGTCGGCCATCAGCGTGACCCCCGCCGGCGCGGCGCTCGCCAACTGCCGCACCACCTCGACGTCTCGCGCGAATCCGCTCTCGGCGTCCATCCACTTCGCTCCCCTCCCGACCTTGATCTTGAACGCCCTGAATCCTTGTCGCAGACCCCCGTCGAGCTCTTCGACGAGGCGACCGACTCCTTTCCCGGCGTACTCGGGCAGCAGATCGCTGAAATAGAGCGTTGTGTCGTATACCGGCACCGGCTCGGGTCCTTCGCCGCCCATCAAGCTCCAGGCGGGCCTCCCCGTCGCCTTGCCGACGAGGTCGAAGAGCGCATGGTCAGCGCGACCCAATGCGCTGCGCGCGCCCGAATGAAGGTCCCACAGGGCCGCGAGCGACTTCCCGACGATCCCCTGGGCTTCCGCCGGCGTCAGACGTCCGAAGCCGACACCGTCCAGCTCGCGATCGGTAAAAATGCGGATCACCGGCTCGGTCGCCTGCGAACCGTGCACGTCCCTCCTGGCGTTCCGGCCGATGAATTTCCTTCGATGCGTCGTATGGTCGAAACCGACCACGCCGGTGATCCTGATGTCGTCGAGCACGCCGGTCATGGGCCGGAACCGGCCAACAACCGGTCGGCGAGTTCCAGACCCTGCAGCATGCATGCATCGGAATTGGCATAGCTCCACGAGCCGAAACGCCCGATCGAGTGGATGCCCATCGTTTCGAGGTGGTGCGTGATCTCGGAAACGATCGTCGCCACGTCGCGCGTCGGAACGGGGTAGCCGTACGGAACATCGACGACCCTCGCCGTCACGACGCGGTCCGCTGACTCGATGAAACGGTTCGCGACCAGCCAGTCGATCGTTCGTGCCAGGATCTCGTCGTCGGGTCTCGCTGGCTTGCGGGGCGAGTACGAGACCTCGCAGGTGATGGCATGGTTCTCGCGCGCGGAGAGCGTCGCGGACGACGTGTGATTGAACGCGACCTTGTGCGGAGGAATCGCAGGATCGGCGATGTAGATCCGCTGCGGCACATTCCTGTCGCGCAATCGGGCGAGGATCAGCAGGATCTTCAGCGAGACCGCGCGAAGCATCGACGCGTGCTCGATCAATCGCCCGGGGCAGCCCGCGATGCAACCGAGCAGTCGCGGCAGCGGCATGGTCGAGACGATCGTCTCCCACGACCAGCTGCGCCCCGACGCCGTCTGCAGACGATGACTCGACGGATCGATGCTCACGACCTGCTCGCCGAGTTCGATCCGCTCGCAGCGCGCGGCGAGCGCCACAAAGATCGATCCGAATCCTCCGTCGGCGGGATAGCCGACGCTGCTGTCCGAATGCAGCGGCTGCCGCGCCGGCACGCCGGTCGCAGCCAGCGGAGCGGGCGGCCGATCCGATGCTACGCGCTCGCCTACCCACTCGCAGCTCATCTCGCTGAGGTCATCCGCCCACAGCTTCCTGTTGTAGGGCAGCATGAAGTGGTGCGCCACGCCGTTCCCGAAGCGTCGGAGGATCCACTCTTCGAAATGGGCGCTGCGCGCAACCGAATCCGGATCGACGCGATGACCGCGGCAATCGTCGACGATCGCCTGGTCGTCCAGCATTTCGAAGTGCTGCTGGAACGGGTACGCGATCAACTGGCCGGATACCCATACGCGGGCGTCGCGGGCTTGCTCGTGCCACGCGCCGTCCATGAGCGTGTGCACGAGTTCGCGCACCCGCTCGTGGGGGGTATGGAAGGCATGGCCGCCGACGTCGAAAACGCCGTCTTCGATGGCGATCGATCGGCTGAGGCCCCCGACCTCCAGCGACTTCTCGAGGACGATCGCGCCGGATCCGTAGCGGTGAGCAAACGCGAGGCCCGCCGGCCCCGCGCCCAGAACGATCGCATTCGGCCTCACAGCGACAGCTTTTTCACGGTGTCGAGCGCCGACGGGGGAAGGGAAAGCTTCGAATTCTCGATGCGGCTCTGTCCGACGACGTCGACTCCTGCCTGGAACTCTTCGGTGCTCTGCGCGACGAGCAGTCGCGGCGGCGTTGCGGACAGATATTTATACGGGCCGTGGCGATAGGCATGCGGATACTCGTCGCCCGCGTTGTGCAGCAGCAGCATGAGCGAGTCTCCAAAGCACGCCAGCAGATGCGCGCCTCCTCCTTGCACCGCGACGAATAGATGCGTCTTCGCGAGGACTTCCAGCTTCGCCTGATTGTAGTTTGCGGACGTTGCCCGGCATTGCGCCTCGAAGTCGATGACGTGCGCGAACTGCCGAATGATTGCCTGGTCCGGATAGTCGCACGGAGGGTTGTCGTCGCTGGAATACCCGGCAAGGCGCTCGCGCGGCCGGCTGTAGACGACGTCGAACTTGTCGAGCGTCGCACTCAATAGCCGATGCAGGCTCTTCAGCGGGATGTAGTTGACCGGGCCCTCCCCCCACTCGACGGTGAATTTGTTCTGAATGAAGAGCACAGGACGTTGAAACGTTCTGCCCGCCTGCCTGAAATGCTGCCGGTAATCCGGATAGACGTGCCACGGGCTCGACGTGGCCGTATAGGTGCTGTTGGACGGCCAGAAGCGCTGCGCCTCCGGCAGCCAGCGTCGTGCCTCGACCTTCGCGGCAAACTCCGAATCGTCGAGAAAAAAGTAATAGGGCCGCATGCCGCCGTAGGTGACGATGCGACGACCCAAAAGATGTCCCTCGCGCTTCAGCCACGCGACGAATGGAATGAAGGTCGTGATTTCCGCACCGAATTCGCCGGTGTATTCGAGCCCGGAGCGCGTCTTCAACAGCGCC
>JAICXH010000045.1 GCA_025981645.1 Burkholderiales bacterium | reverse complement strand
TCTGCCGCCGCTTCGTACCGCACTGGAATCCGATGTCGGTCGTCGGCCAGCACATGCAGCAGGCCGGTGCGACGCCCGCCGAGGCGATGGCATTCACGCTCGCCACCGCGCTGCAGAACGCCGACGACTGCGTCCTCCGCGGGCTCGATCCCGACTCGTTCCTGCCCGGCTTCACGTTCTTCTTCGACATCTCGCTGTCGTTCTTCGAGGAGGTGGCGAAGCTGCGCGCGGGCCGGCGCATCTGGGGCCGGCTGGTGCGCGAGCGCTACGGCGCGAAGGATCCGCGCAGCGCGCGCTTCAAGTTCCACGCTCAGACCTCGGGCGTCGATCTCACGCGCGCGCAACCGCAGAACAACATCGCGCGCGTCACGGTTCAGGCGATGGCCGGCATCTTCGGCGGCCTGCAGTCGCTGCACACCGACGCGTGGGACGAGGCGCTGTCGTGCCCGACCGAAGCCGGAGCGCGGATCGCCGTCGCCACGCAGAACATCCTGCGCGAGGAGGCGCACCTCACCGACGTCATCGACCCGCTCGGCGGCAGCTACTACGTCGAGACGCTGACCGACGAGATGGAAGCGCGGATTCTCGAATGCCTCAACATCGTCGAGAACGCCGGCGGCATGTACCGCGCGGTCGAGTCGGGTCTCGTGAAGACGATGATCGGCGATTCGGCGCGCCGGTTCCAGGAGAAGGTCGAGCGTGGCGAGCAGACGGTGGTCGGGGTCAACCGCTACCGCGTCGACGAAGACGCGCGCGCGCGCCCCGCACTCGACAAGCCCGATCCGCAGCGGATGCGCGCGCATCTCGCTGCCTTCGCCGCGTGGAAGTCCGCCCGGCCCGCCGCGGCAGTCGCCGACGCAGTCGATGCCCTCGCGCGCGCCGCCGCCGACCCGCGCGCGAACGTCTTCGCAGAGGTCGTCGCGGCCGCGGAAAGCGGATGCACGCACGGCGAGATCTGCGCAACCCTGCGCCGCGAGCTCGGCTTCGGTCATGTGCAGGCGATGGTGTAGCGGGAACGCGCAAGGTAAGCGTTCGTGACCCCGCGGGTTGTCGCCGGGCCGACAATCCGCCCATGCGGACCCTGCCCGACCTGCTCCGCGACAGCTCCTGGATGGCGGCACTCCCGCCGGCGCTGCGCGCGCGCGTCGAGGCGGAGACGCTGACCCGGATCTGCCCGGCCGGCAGCCTCGTCTGCCGCCGCGGCGAGCCGGTCGACTACTGGATCGGCGTCATCGACGGCCTCGTCAAGATGTCGAACGTGTCGAGCGACGGCAAGCCGGCGAGCTACACCGGGATCGGCACCGGCGGCTGGTTCGGCGAGGGCTCGGCGCTGAAGGACGAGCCGCGCCGCTACGAGATCATCGCGCTGCGCGAGAGCGCGATCGCCTACGTCCCGAAGACGGTATTCCTGGCGATGCTCGACGGCAGCGTCGCATTCAACCGCTTCGTCATCACGCAGTTGAACGAGCGCCTCGCGCAGTTCATCGCGCTGGTCGAGCACGACCGTCTGCTCGGCCCCGATGCGAGGCTCGCGCGCTCCCTCGCCGGGCTCTTCAACCCGGTCCTCTACCCGCGCGTCGGCAACTCGCTGCCGGTATCGCAGGGGGAACTCGGCCAGATCGTCGGACTGTCGCGCCAGCGCGTCAACCGCTCGCTCAAGGTGCTGGAGCAGGCGGGCCTGCTGCGGATCGATTACGGCGGCGTAACGGTACTCGATCTGCCCGGACTGCGCAGCTTCGATGGATAGGGCGGTCAAAAGGCAAGACCTGACCCCCCAGAGTTCTAAGGTTTGCGCGGCGGAGCGGTGCGAAGGCCGGCAATGAAGAGATCGATCAGCACCGGCCCGCGTACTGCAAGGTCCCACGCCGCCGGATCGAGCACCCATTCGTTCATCAGCCCGACGACGTAGGCGTGCATCGCCTCGGTGGCGAGCGCGGTGTCGGCGTCGGCGGGGAGCTGTCCCGCCGCAACGGCCTGCCGCATCACCTCCTCGACGTGGGTGAGACAGCGACGGCGCTCGCGCCGCGTCCGCTCGTCGGCGGGTGCCATTTCGAGGGCGTGCTCGCACTTGTGGAACATCACCTCGAACACGGCGTGCGCGCGCGGGTCGCTGGCGAGGCGCGACAACGCCGATACCGCAAGCTCGCGTAACGCGGCGAGCGGATCGACGTGCGTCGTCGTTCCCGCACGGTCGAGCATCGCCTCGAGCGGGAGCCGCGCGCGCTCGCACATCGCGTCGAAGAGGTCGGATTTGTCGCGGAAGTGCCAGTAGACGGCGCCACGCGTGACTCCGGCGGCGGCGGCGACCTCGGCGAGCGACGTGTGGGCGACCCCGCGCTCAAGGAACACGCGTTCCGCAGCGTCGAGCAACTGCTCGCGCGTAAAGGCTGCGTCTTCCTTGGTGCGTCGCGCCACGGCGGGTTCCCGCAGGCCGGATTCGGCCCCTTTACAAACAGTCACGATTGTATGTATCCTGCGCGACTTCCGCAAGGCATCGATCCTCATCGACCTGCCGAAACCCAGCGCCTACGCAGCCGCAGCCCATCTCCACAGCCCTCCCGGAGCCGCTCCATGCACGTTCCCACACGTCCGATCGTTCGACTGCTGCCCGCCGTCGCCGTGGCCCTCATCGTTGCCGCGTGCGGAAAATCGGGCTCGCAGGGCGGATTCCATGGCTTTCCGCCCGCGGCCGTCACGATCGAACACGTCAAGACCGAAACGATCCCGGTCAGCTTCGAGTACGTCGGCCAGACGATCGGTTCGAAAGACGCCGAGGTTCGCGCCCGGGTGACCGGCATCGTCGAGAAACGCCTGTACGACGAAGGCGCCGCGGTGAAAGCAGGGCAGGTGCTCTTCCTGATCGACCCAAAGCCCTACCAGGCGCAGGTGGAGGCGGCTGACGCCGACCTCGCGCGCGCGAAGGCGCAGAAAGCGCAGGCCGACCGCGAGAATGCGCGACTTCAGCCGCTCGCGCTGCATAAGGCGATCGGCCAGAAGGAGGCCGACGATGCTGCATCGACAGCCGATCTCGCCGCGGCGGGCGTCAAGTCCGCGCAGGCGAAGCTCGACGAGGTGAAGCTCGACCTCGGCTACACGCGCGTCGTGGCGCCGATCTCTGGACTCACGAGCCGCGCGCTGCAGTCGGAAGGAAGCCTCGCCACGGCGAACCAGACGCTGCTGACGACGATCTCGCAGACCGATCCCATCTGGGTCGTCTTCAACGTGTCGGAGAACGAGGAGCTCAGGCTCCAGCGCGCCGTCGCCGCGCACGCGCTCGAGCTCCCGAAGGACAACGCCTACGAGGTGACGATCGTCCTCTCGGACGGATCGTCGTTCCCGCGCAAGGGTCGCATCAATTTCGCCGACACCCGCGTCAACCCGTCGACCGGCACCTACGAGATGCGGGCGACGCTCCCCAATGCGGACGGTGCGCTGAAACCCGGCCAGTTCGTCCGCGTCGTGCTGAACGGTGCCCGCCGCGTCGACGCCATCGCGGTGCCGCAGGTCGCGGTGCTGGACGGCCCGCAGGGCAAGTTCGTCTACGTCGCCGGCAAGGACAAGGACGGCAAGGACGTCGCGGTGCCGAAGCCGGTCAAGGTCGGCGACTGGGTCGATGCGAGCGGCGCGCACCGCTGGATCGTCGAGTCGGGCCTCGCGGCCGGCGACCCGGTGATCGTCGATGGCATGGCGCGGATCATGGGAGGCGGGCCGATCGTCATCGGCGGCTCGCCGGCGGGGAAGTAGCCCATGTTCTCGCGCTTCTTCATCGACCGCCCGATCTTCGCGGCGGTCATCGCCGTATTCATCCTGATCGCCGGCCTCGCGTCGATGCGCTCGCTGCCGATCGCCCAGTATCCGGAGATCGCGCCGCCGGTCGTCACCGTGACGGCGGTCTATCCGGGCGCGTCGGCGCAGACGATCGAGGAGACCGTCGCGTCGCCGATCGAGAACGCGATCAACGGCGTGCCCGGAATGATCTACATGGGCTCGCAGTCGGCCTCGGACGGCACGCTGCAGCTCCAGGTCACCTTCGACATCGGCGCCGACGTCGACATCGCGTCGGTCAACGTCAACAACCGGGTGAACGAGGTGCTGCCGAGACTGCCCGAGGAGGTGCGCCGGCAGGGCGTCACCGTCGAACGCGGCAGCTCGTCGTTCCTGCAGGTGCTGGCGTTCTATTCGCCAGATGGCCGCTACGACGACCTCTTCACGTCGAACTACGTGACGCTGAACGTCCTCGATGCGCTGAAGCGCCTGCCGGGGACCACCAACGTGCAGATCTTCGGCGCGCACGACTACGCAATGCGGATCTGGCTCAATCCCGACCGCCTCGCGCAGTTGAAGCTCACGCCGACCGACGTCATCAATGCCGTCAACGAGCAGAACGCGCAGTTCGCCGCGGGCAAGATCGGCGCCGCGCCCTCCGCGCGCGGGCAGGAACTCGTCTACACCATCACCACGCAGGGGCGCCTTTCCAGCGCGAAGGAGTTCGAGCAGATCATCGTGCGCGCGAACCCCGACGGCTCGATCGTGCGTCTTGCCGACGTCGCGCGAGTCGAGCTGGGCTCGAAGGACTACAACTTCATCGGGCGCATCAACGGACGGCCGGCGACACTCGTCGGCGTATTCCTGTCCCCCGGCGCCAACGCGCTCGACGTCGCGCAGTCGGTGCGCGACGAGGCGGCGCAGCTCGCGAAGCGCTTCCCCGAAGGGTTGACCTACAAGGTTCCCTACGACACGACGCGCTTCGTGCAGGTGTCGATCCACGAGGTCCTGAAGACCCTCGGCGAGGCGATGCTGCTGGTGTTCCTCGTGATCTACCTGTTCCTGCAGAGCTTCCGTGCCGCGATCATCCCGTTCGCGACGGTTCCTGTCGCGCTGATCGGCGCCTTCGCCGGCATCTACGCGCTCGGCTATTCGATCAACACGCTGACGTTGTTCGCGATGGTGCTGTCCATCGGGATCGTCGTCGACGACGCGATCGTCGTGCTGGAGAACGTCGAGCGTCACATGCGCGAGGACCTGCTGCCGGCGCGCGACGCGGCGATCCGCGCGATGCGCGAGGTGACCGGCCCGATCATCGCGATCGTGCTGACGCTGACGGCGGTGTTCGTCCCCATTGCATTCCTCGGCGGCCTCGCCGGCGCGCTCTATCGCCAGTTCGCCGTCACCATCGCGATGTCGGTGGTGATCTCGGGGCTCGTTGCGCTGACACTCTCGCCTGCCCTTTGCGCACGTTTCCTCAAGCCGCATCAGCCGCCGAACCGCTTCTTCGCGGCGTTCAACCGCTGGTTCGCCCGCGTCAGCGCGCGCTACAGCGACGGCGTCGTGTGGATGCTCAGACGCGGCGCGATCGGCGTGCTGCTCTTCGCCGGCATGGTCGCGCTGACGATCGGCCTCTGGCGCCACGTTCCGGGGAGCCTCGTCCCCGACGAGGATCAGGGCTTCTACATCAGCGCGGTGATCCTGCCCGACGGCGCGACCCTCGAGCGCACCGACAAGGTCGTGGCCGAGGTGACGAAAGCGATCCGCTCGAACCCGAACAACGAGGACGTCGTGGCCTTCACCGGCTTCGACTTCATCGGTGGCGGCTTTCGCAACAATGCCGCGACGCTGTTCGTCACGCAGAAGCCGTGGGACGAGCGCAGCGTGTCATCCGCGCAGCTCGTCGGCGAGCTGTTCGGCAAGACGATGGGCATCAAGGAAGCGCTGGTGCTCGCATTCACGCCACCGCCGATCTTCGGCCTCGGCACCGCCGGGGGTTTCGAGTTCTACATCCAGAATCGCGGCAGCGGCGGATCGCAGCGCCTCGCCGAGGTGACGCAGGCGTTCCTGGCCAAGGCGAACAGCGATCCCGTACTCGGCGGAGCGCAGACGCTGTGGCGCGCGACCGTGCCCCAGCTTCGCGTCGACGTCGACCGCGAGAAGGCCAAGACGCTCGGCATCCCGGTCTCCGACGTGTTCGCCGCACTCTCCGCGACGCTTGGCAGCTACTACGTCAACGACTTCAACCTGTACGGCCGCGCGTGGCAGGTGCTGATGTCGGCCGAGCCGTCGTTCCGCGATCGCCCCGGCAACATCGAGGCGATCTACGTCCGGACCGCGAAAGGCAACATGGTCCCGCTCTCGTCGGTCGCGAGCGTGCACTACTCGTCAGGGCCCGATGCGCTCGACCGTTTCAACAACCTGCCTGCGGTGAAGATCATCGGCCAGGCCGCGCCCGGCTACAGCTCGGGACAGGCGATCGCCGAAGTGGAGAAGGTCGCGGCCGCGGTGCTGCCCTCCGACTTCAGCTACGACTGGGGCGGGACGTCGTACCAGGAGAAGAAGTCGTCGGGGGCGGCGACCTTCGCGCTCGGCCTGGCAGTCGTCATGGTGTTCCTCATCCTCGCCGCGCAGTACGAGCGCCTCTCGCTGCCGCTGTCGGTGCTCCTTGCGCTGCCGTTCGGCACGTTCGGAGCGCTCGCGGCGATCTGGATCCGCGGGCTCACCAACGATGTCTACTTTCAGATCGGCCTCGTCACGCTGCTCGGCCTCGCCGCGAAGAACGCGATCCTGATCGTCGAGTTCGCCGTGCTGAAGACGCACGAGGGGCTATCCCCATCGGCGGCGGCGATCGAGGCGTCGCGGCTGCGCTTCCGGCCGATCCTGATGACCTCGCTCGCATTCATCCTCGGCGTGAGCCCGCTGGCGTTCTCGTCCGGCGCCGGCGCCGGCGCGCGCCATTCGACCGGTACCGGCGTGATGGGAGGCATGGTCGCCGCGACGTTCCTCGCGATCTTCTTCGTGCCGCTCTTCTACCGGATCATCACCGAGCGCAAGCTCGTCGAGCGGCGCAGCCACGACGAGCTCCTCGACGAAGTGCGCCATCAGCGTCTGTCGCCGCACCACGTTCCGCATACGCCGGGGCATCCGCCCGCGCGCGACGGAGGACAGCATGCGTAAGCGCTCCTCGCTCGCCGTCATTCTCGCCGCCGGATTGCTCGCGGCATGCCAGACAACGCCGACGGCGCCGCCGAAGCTCGAGCTGCCCGCGGCCACCGCCGGCGACGTGCATCTCGACGCGTGGTGGAACGACTTCGACGACTCCCGGCTGACCGCGCTCGTCGACGAGGCGCTCGCGCACAATCTCGATCTCGAAGCGGCGCTCGCGCGCATCGAGACGGCGCGCGCGCAGGTCAAGCTCGCCTCGGCCGACCTCTACCCAAGCCTCGGCCTCGGCGTCGACGCCGGCCGCAGTCGCGTGAGCCAGGTCGGAAGTCTTCCGGTTCCGCCGGGCTTTGCAACGAGCAGCGATTACCGCCTCGGGCTCTCGGCTTCGTACGAGGTCGACCTGTGGGGCAAGTATCACGCGACGACCCAGGCCGCGCGCAACGACCTCTTCGCGAGCGAGTTTGCGCGCGAGACGGTGCGCACGGTCGTCGCCGCGCAGGTCGCGCGCACCTACTTCGACCTCGTCGCTGCCGACGCCCAGTTGAAGCTGCTCGAGGACACGCTGAAGCTGCGTGAAGAGACGCTCGCGCTGCAGACCGATCGCGCGCGCGCCGGCGTAATCGGCGATTACGACCTGTCGCAGGCGAAAGCCGAACGCGACGCCGTAGTCGCCGATGTCGCTGCGGCGCGGCGCGCCGTCGGCGATTACGAGTCGGCGCTGGCAGCGGTCGTCGGCCGCTCGCCGCGCGATGTCTACACGCCGAAGGTCGTGCGCACTCCGTCGCTCGCGAAGCTCGTCAGCGTGCCGTCGATCCCGGCGGGGATTCCGTCCGACATGCTGCTGCGCCGTCCCGACGTGCGTTCGATCGAGAAACAGCTCGCCGCGGCGAGCCTGCGCATCGACGCCGCGCGCGCCGACTACTTTCCGTCGCTCGACCTCACCGGCTCGCTCGGTACCGAGTCGGCGGCACTCTCGAAGCT
Source organism: Burkholderiales bacterium (assembly GCA_025981645.1). Classification (GTDB taxonomy): domain Bacteria; phylum Pseudomonadota; class Gammaproteobacteria; order Burkholderiales; family Casimicrobiaceae; genus VBCG01. Next base: position 14,896 of record JAICXH010000045.1, on the reverse strand, counting down.
CTTCAGCGGGCCGGCCGCCATCTGGTCGATCGGCGCAGGACTCGTGCAGCCGCTGATCGGCCTCAACGCGATCGAGGCCAATGTCGAAGCGCAGACTGCGCGGCGGCACGAGCTCGCGGTGAGCTACAAACAGACGGTCCAGTCGGCGTTCAAGGACGCCCACGATGCGCTCGTCGAGGATGCGAGCGCGCGCGCGAGCCTCGCTGCGCAGGCGGCGCGCACCGAGAACCTGCGCAATGCGTACACGCTCTCCGACATGCGCTACCAGGCGGGGTACTCGCCGTATCTCGAGGTGCTCGATGCGCAGCGACAACTCCTGCAGGCGCAGACGCTCGAAATCCTCGCCGCGCGCGATGCGCGCCTGGCCCTTGTCGACCTCGCGCAGGCGCTGGGCGGCGGCTGGGACTACCAGCACGCGGTGCCGTAGCGCGGCCACGCGCCCCCGACCTGCCTGACGATGACGCAGCGCGTCGTTACTGCAGCGACGGCTTCTTCAGCAATGCGTTGCGATCTACCGAGGCGACGGTCACCTCCTTGATCGCGCCGCCGCGCCACAGCGTGAGCGGTATGCCGGTTCCGGCCGCCCCGCAGCGCCAGATACACCGGTAGAAGTCCGCGAGGCCGGCGATCGAGGTACCTGCGACGTTGCGGACGATGTCGCCCTCGCGCACGCCGGCGCGTTCGGCCGGGCCCCCTTCGGCAACACCCTGCACGGCGATGCCCTCGCGCGTCTCCGTCGAGTACATGCCGAGCCACGCCCGCGGCGGCCGGTTCGCGTGCCCCATGCGCAAGAGGTCACCGAGGATCGGATCGATGAGCTCGCTCGGGACGAACATGTTGCCCTTTACCGTGTCCTCGCCTTCGGCTTCCTGCACGAACAGCGAGCCGATGCCGACGAGCTTTCCGGCACCGTCGAGGAGGGCCGCACCGCTCCATTCCGGATGCGCGGGCGTCGTGAAGAGCGCTTCGTCGAGCAGGTACTCCCAGTGTCCCGCGAACTCGCGCCGCGCGGCGATCTTCGCGCGGAGCGCATGACCGACGCCACCATGGCTGATGACGTAGACCTCGCCGTCGAGCTGAGCCGCGGCGAGCCTCGTGCGCGCGAGCGGCTTCACTCCGAGCGGTCCCAGCGGAAGCACGAGTCCGAGCCCCGACTCCTGATCGTAGGCGAGCGCGTGGCCTGCAACGACGGTGCCGGCGCTGGTGGTGAGCCAGATCGACTCGGCCTCGGTGATCAGATAACCGATTGTCAGCACAAGGCCGTCCTTGTCGATGACGACCCCGTTCCCGCCGCGCTCGGTGCCGAGGATCGACGCGGTGAATGCGTCGTCCGGAACACCCGCGCGCAGCGCGACGACGGCGTCGAGTGCTTCGGCGAGATCGAAGTCGACGTCGTCGGCATTCGGCTGCAGCGCGGGCGGAAAGGCCCAGTGGATCGAGTCGGTCATCGATGCTCGCCCGCGGCCCCGGCGGGGTCGCGGCCCGGTATCAATAGAGGCGCGCGATGCGCACTTGTGTATTGGTGTCGATGGCAACCGCGGGCATGGCGAGTGACCGCAAGTAAAGTATAGCTCGGTGCCACCACGGTGCGCGCGACGCGCCCGTCCGCCGATCGCCCGGTCGACCGATCTTTATCGCGCATCGAGGTCGAGGGGCTGCGATGGGCGTGATACCGTGTGAAGCGTTCGGTCTTTCTGAGGAGTCGACATGGCGCGTCGACGTGTCATGGCCTTGATAATCGGGCTCGCGTTGCTGCTGCCGGCGGCGGCGGCAACGGCGCAGATGGCGTACACGAACCATGACGTCAATCTGCGTGCGGGACCTAATCGGGATTTCCCGCTCGTAACCTGGATACCAGGCGGTGTGCAGGTTTACGTCAACGGATGCCTCGACGGTTGGACCTGGTGTGATGTGACCGCCGGTCCGGACCGCGGCTGGGTTTACGCCAACTTCCTGTCCTTCACCTATGACGGCCAGCCGGTGACCATCATCAGCGCTGGTCCCGTACTGGGACTTCCGCTGATCAGTTTCTCGATCGGCACCTACTGGGACAACTACTACCGCGGTCGCCCCTGGTACGGCAACCGCTCGAGTTGGTACCACCGTCCGCCGAACTGGTGGGTGCGCCCGCCGCCGCCGCGGCCGTCGCGTCCCGTCGTGCGTCCGCCGCCCCGACCCCCGAGCAACTGGCAGCCGTCGCGTCCGCGGCCGCCGAGCCACGGTCGCCCACCTTCGTATCGGCCGCCGAACAACGGCCGCCCGCCGTCGTCGCGGCCTCCTGAGCAGCGTCCGCAGCCGTCGCGGCCTCCCGACCAGCGGCCTCCCGACCGGAATCCTCCACGCATCGTTCCGTCGCAAGGCGGTTGACCCGACGAGCAGGTGACGCGGCGCAGCGCTGCGTCACATGCTCCTTCGATACTGCCCGCCAACCTCGAACAGTGCGTTGGTGATCTCGCCGAGCGAGCAGACGCGCACCGTGTCCATCAGCGCCTCGAACACGTTGCCCTCCTCCATCGCCGTGCGCTTCAGCCGCGCGAGCGCCGCGGGTGCCTCGCCGGCGTGCGTCGCGCGGAAGTCGGCGAGACGCGCAAGCTGCGATTCCTTCTCGTCGGTCGACGAGCGCGCCAGTTCGAGCTTCCTCGGCGCCGCGTCGCCGTGCGGATTGCGGAAGGTGTTGACGCCGACGATCGGGTAGCTGCCGTCGTGCTTGCGGTGCTCGTAGTAGAGCGACTCCTCCTGGATCTTGCCGCGCTGGTAGCCGGTCTCCATCGCGCCGAGCACGCCACCGCGCTCGGAGATCGCCTCGAACTCCTTCAGCACCGCCTCCTCGACGAGATCGGTGAGCTCTTCGAGGATGAACGAGCCCTGGTTCGGGTTCTCGTTCTTCGCGAGTCCCCATTCGCGGTTGATGATGAGCTGGATCGCCATCGCGCGCCGTACGCTCTCCTCGGTCGGCGTCGTGATCGCCTCGTCGTAGGCGTTGGTATGCAGCGAATTGGTGTTGTCGTAGGTCGAGATCAGCGCCTGCAACGTCGTGCGGATGTCGTTGAAGGCGATCTCCTGCGCATGCAGGCTCCGTCCCGACGTCTGTGAGTGGAACTTGAGCTTCTGACTGCGCTCGCTCGCGCCGTAGCGCTCGCGCATCGCCACCGCCCAGATCCTGCGTGCGACGCGCCCGATCACCGCGTATTCGGGGTCCATCCCGTAGCTGAAGAAGAACGACAGGTTGGGCGCGAAGTCGTCGATGTGCATGCCGCGCGCAAGGTAGGCCTCGACGAAGGTGAAGCCGTTCGCCAGCGTGAACGCGAGCTGCGAAATCGGGTTGGCGCCGGCTTCCGCGATGTGGTAGCCCGAGATCGACACCGAGTAGAAATTGCGGATGGCGTGGCGGATGAAGTACTGCTGGATGTCCCCCATCACGCCGAGGCTGAACTCGGTGGAGAAGATGCAGGTGTTCTGCCCCTGATCTTCCTTCAGGATATCCGCCTGCACGGTGCCGCGGACGGTGGCGAGCGTCCACGCGCGGATTTTCGCCGCCTCGTCGTCGGTCGGCTCGCGGCCGTTGTCCTGCGCGAACTTGTCGAGTTGCTGGTCGATCGCCGTGTTGAGGAACATCGCGAGAATCGTCGGCGCCGGCCCGTTGATCGTCATCGACACCGAGTTGTCGGGCGCACAGAGGTCGAAGCCCGAGTAGAGCACCTTCATGTCGTCGAGGGTCGCGATCGACACACCCGAATTGCCGACCTTGCCGTAGATGTCGGGACGCCGGTCCGGGTCGTTGCCGTACAGCGTCACCGAGTCGAACGCCGTCGACAACCGCTTCGCCGGCATCCCATCGGCGAGCAAGTGGAAGCGCCGGTTGGTGCGTGCCGGATCGCCCTCGCCGGCGAACATCCGCGTCGGATCCTCGTTCTCGCGCTTGAACGCGAACACGCCGGCGGTGAACGGAAAGCTGCCGGGCACGTTCTCCGTCAACTGCCAGCGCAGGATCTCGCCGTCGTCTTCGTAGCGCGGCAGCACGACCTTGCGCACCGGCGTACCCGATAGCGACTTCGAGACGAGCGCGGTACGGATCTCGCGGTCGCGGATCTTCACCACGTATTCGGCCGCGGCGTAGGCGGCACGGGTGCGCGGCCACATCTCGAGAAGCTTCTTCGAACGCGCGTCGAGGCGCGCCTCGCGCGCAGCGACCAACGCATCGATCGCGGCAGCGTCGCGTGTGTCGGTCGCCTGGGCGCCAGCGCCCGATGCCGCCGACTTCGTGCCCGCATCGGCAAGCATCGCGCGGGCCGCGCGAAGCTGCTGGCGCTCGCGCGCGATCGCTGCCTGGTCCTGCGCGTGCCGGTGATAGTCGCGCACGGTGCCGGCGATTTCGGCGAGATAGCGCACGCGCGCTGCCGGAACGATCGGGTGCTGGCGCGTCGAATGGCGCGTCTCGACCGCCGGAAGCGCCCCCTTCGCGAGCGCCAGTCCGTGCTGGGCAAGGGCGGCAGCGAGCGCGCCGTAGAGCGCGGTGACGCCGTCGTCGTTGAAGCGCGCGGCGATCGTACCGAAGACCGGCATCTCGTCCGGGGGGACCTTCCACAGCTCGTGGTTGCGCTGGAACTGCTTGCGCACGTCGCGCAGCGCGTCGGCGGCCCCGTTGCGGTCGAACTTGTTGATCGCGACGAAGTTCGCGAAGTCGAGCATGTCGATCTTCTCGAGCTGCGACGCAGCGCCGAACTCGGGCGTCATCACGTACAGCGAAACGTCGACAAGCGGGACGATCGCGGCGTCGCCCTGCCCGATGCCCGACGTCTCGACGATGACGAGGTCGTACCCCGCTGCCTTGCACGCGGCGATCGCATCGGGCAATGCTTTCGAGATTTCGCTTCCCGCGTCGCGCGTGGCGAGCGAGCGCATGTAGATGTTCGGCGCGTGGATTGCGTTCATACGGATGCGGTCGCCGAGGAGCGCTCCGCCGGACTTGCGCCGCGACGGGTCGATCGAGACGATCGCGATCCGCAGGTGGTCGCCCTGGTCGAGCCTGAAGCGGCGCACCAGCTCGTCGGTGAGCGAGCTCTTGCCGGCCCCGCCGGTGCCGGTGATGCCGAGCACCGGGGTTTTCACCTTCGCCGCGGCCGCGGCGATCGCCTCGCGCAGCGCCTTCGGTGCGCTGCCCGCCTCGAGCGCGGTGATGGCGCGCGCAAGCGCGCGGGTCTGCGCGAAGGGGTCGCCGCCGGTGAGGGCGGATGCCGACGGCAGATCGTCGTGCGCGAGATCGACGTCGGCGAGCGCGACGATCTCGTTGATCATTCCCTGCAGCCCGAGGCGCTGGCCGTCTTCGGGCGAAAAGATGCGCGCGACGCCGTAGTCGTGCAGCTCGCGGATCTCGTCGGGAACGATGACGCCACCGCCGCCGCCGAACACCCTGATGTGACCGGCGCCACGCTCGCGCAGGAGATCGAGCATGTACTTGAAGAACTCGAGGTGGCCGCCCTGATACGACGAGATCGCAATCGCCTGGACGTCTTCCTGGATCGCGCAATCGACGATCTCACCGACCGACCGGTTGTGCCCGAGATGGATCACCTCGCAGCCGGTCGACTGCAGGATGCGACGCATGATGTTGATCGATGCGTCGTGGCCGTCGAAAAGGCTCGCCGCGGTCACGAAGCGGACCTTGAACTGCGGCTTGTAGACGAGCGGCGGACGGGACTGGTCGTTCATGGCGGACCTCGCGGCCGGACCCGCCGGCGGCCGGCGGCGCAGCGGGTCGAAGGTCAACTGTACCGGAAGCGCTGCGGTGGCGTGCGGCGGTTCCCCGGTGGCGGACTTCGATACGCTACATGACGTTTACGTAAACGTCAATGTAGGGCGCAGTACAATCGATGTTTCCGCGCTCGATCCGATGCCACGCCAACTCGCGCCGCGCGACCTCGCGCTCACCCTCTGCGTCGTCGTGTTTTGGGGGTTCTCGTTCGTACCGATCGTCGTCGCGCTGCGCGAGATCCCGCCGTTTGCGCTCGCCTCGCTGCGCTTCTTCCTCGCCGCCGTGCCGCTGGTGTTCTTCGTTCGGCGACCGCGGATGCCTGTGCGCTACGTCATCGGCTATGGCTTCGCCATCGGCGTGTTCCAGTTCGGGCTGCTGTTCCTCGGCATGAAGCTCGGCATGCCGGCAGGGCTCTCTTCGCTGGTGATCCAGGTGCAGGTCTTCTTCACGATTGGCCTCGGCATCGTGTTCCTCGGCGACCACCTGCGCGGCGAGAACATCGCCGGCGCGATCGTCGCGGCGCTCGGCATCGTGCTCCTTGCGGCGTTCAAGCTCGCGAGCGGCGCGCAATCCACGTTCATCGGCCTTCTGCTGGTGATCGCGGCCGCGTTCGCGTGGTCGATAGGCAACATCGTCGCCAAGTACGCCGCGGGCGAGCACGAGGCCGACATGTTCGCCCTCGTAGTGTGGTCGAGCCTCGTCCCACCGCTACCGCTCGCCGCGGTGTCGTACCTGATCGAGGGTGGCGACGCGGCCTACCACGCAGCCCTCTCGGCCAGCACGCTCGCGTGGGGCTGCATAATCTTCATGGCGTGGGGAGCGACGCTGTTCGGCTTCGCGTCGTGGGCGCGGCTGCTGCACCGCTATCCGACTGCGTTGATCTCGCCGTTCGCGCTGCTGATTCCCGTATCGGGGCTCGTCAGCGGCGCGCTATTCCTGCACGAATCGCTCTCGCCGCTGCAGTTCGCCGGCGTCGTGCTGGTGCTGATCGGCCTCGTCGTCAACGTCTACGGCGGGCGATGGCGCGAGCGCATCAGCCGTCTCGGAGCCGGATGAAGCCGCCTTGGCGCCGGATGATCGTGTCCGGAGGCGCCGGTCGACACCGATGGGCGTTTGCGGCACCATTTCCGTCCCGCCCCACGTAGCCACCGCGACAGGGAGCCTGCCCATGACACGATCGCATCGAATCCTCGCAGCGGCCGCCGTGTCGCTCGCGCTCGCTGCCGGCACGGCGTGCGCGGCCGACATCGGCCAGGTAAAGGTGGCGAAGGGAAGCGTCACCATCGAGCGCGGCGGGCAATCGATTCCGGCGACGCTCGGCGCGCGACTGCAGCAGCGCGATGTCGTACGGACCGGTGCCGACGGCTCGGTCGGCATCACGATGAGCGACAACTCGCTGCTCTCGGCGGGGCCGAGCAGCGAGATCGCGCTCGATCAGTACAGCTTCGACCCGACGACCAACGACGGCCGCTTCGACACGAAGCTCTCGAAGGGTACGCTGGCGGTCGTGTCGGGCCGGATTGCCAAGCAGTCTCCTAAGGCCATGACCGTGCACACTCCGGGCGCGACGCTGGGCGTGCGCGGCACCGAGTTCGTGGTGAGCGCCGATGGCGGCCGATCGGTACGCTGAGGCACGCGACGTCGTGCGGATCCTCCGCCGCTTCGCGCACATCACCGGCTGCACTGTACGGATCGTCGCGCTGGGCGTCGTCGCGCTCGCCGCGGGCTGCGCGACGCCGACGGGAACCGTGGTCCTGCTTCCCGCACAGGACGGCCATCGATCGGTGCTGTCGGTCAGTGAAGGTGGCCGCGAGGTGCTCCTCGACAAGCCCTACGCCGCTGCCGAGACGACGACGCAGGGACCGCGCGGATACGAGTCGAGCAAGGCCGAAGTCGCGAAAAACTTCGGCACGGCGCTGGCCGCGCAACCGGCGCGGCTGCAGCGCTACACGCTCTTCTTCAACGAGGGAAACGACGCGCTGACCGACGAATCGAAGGCGACCTTCGAACGCGTGTTTCCCGACATCGCGAAGCGCTCGGTGCCCGACATCGTGGTGATCGGCCACACCGACAGCACCGGCAGCGATCAGCTCAACGACAGGCTGTCGCTGCAGCGCGCGAATGCAATCCGCGACGAGATGATCCGGCGCGGGATCCCCGCCGCCGACATCGTCGCCGAAGGCCGCGGCAAACGCGAGCCGCTGGTGAAGACCGGCGAAGGCGTTGCCGAGGCGCAGAACCGCCGCGTCGAGATCATCGTCAGGTAGAAAGCGAGCGCTACGGGGACGGCGGGCCGCAAGGGAGGCGATGGTGCCCGGTGCCGCTACGGCCCCTTCCAGGACAGCGCGAGCATCGTGATGTCGTCGCTCTGCACCGCGCCTTCGGCAAATGCGGCAACGTCGCTGCCGAGTCGTGCCACCGCATCCTCGACCGACGGAGCGCCGCTGAGCGCGGCCGCGACGCGATCGACTCCGTAGAGCGTACCCGCCGCACTCTCGGCCTCGGTGACGCCGTCGGTGACGAGGCACAGGAGGTCTCCCGGTGCAAGACGGAGCTGCGCGCTGCGATAGGCGAAGCCGTCGACCGCGCAGAGCGGCGGTCCGCCGCCGTCGTCGACACGCTCGACCGCGCCCGACGCCTTGCGCACGATGAACGGGTTCTCGTGCCCGGCGTTGCAGTATTCGACGTCGCCGTTCGTGAGGTCGAGCACACCGGCGAACGCAGTCACGAACAGCGACGACGCGTTGTCGCGCCCGATCTCGAGGTTGGTCGCCGTCATCAGGTCGCCGACGTCGGTGTCCTGCGAGCGCAGCGTGACGCTCTTGCAGAGCGCCTTCGAAACCGCCATGAAGATGCTTGCCGACAGACCCTTCCCGGACACGTCGCCGAGCATGAAGAAGAGGCGATGGTCGTCGAGCCGGTAGAAGTCGTAGAGATCGCCGCCCACTTCCTGCGCGGGCTCCATCGCGGCGACGAGGCCGAGCCGCCGATCCGCGACGGTCGACGCCTCCGGAAGCATGTCCGTCTGGATCCGCCGCGCGGCGGCGAGCTCGCCTTCGACACGCGCGTTCTCCTCGCGCTGCCGCTGCACGACGACCTGTAACGCCTTGCGGTTGCGCGTCGCGGCGGCGAGGGTCATCGCGAGCAGCGTCCCGAAGAGCGCGAACAACGCGAGTGCCGGCGTTGCCGCGTCGAGCAGCACGTGCCCGCCGCGATAGACGGCGAATCCAGCGGCGAGCATCGCCACGACCACCGCGAGCGCGAGCGCTGAAGCGCTCCGCACCTGCCAGCGCGGAGTCGTCCACACCATGAGTGCGCCGAAGACCAGAAATACCAGCGCCTCGATCGGTGCCCCCCAGGCGGGTCGCACGAGCAGCGTGCCGTCGTAGAGGTTTTCGAGGAGCTGTGCGTGGATCTCCGTGCCCGGCATCGGCACGCCGACCGGCGTGTAGAGGTAGTCGCCCTGGCCGGTCGCGGTGACGCCGATCAGCACGAAGCGATGCGCGAAGCGGCTCGCATCGACGGTACCTTCGAGCACGTCCTTCGCCGACACGAAGCGCTGCGGCAGATGTGGCGAGAACCATATGCGCGCAGCGCCGTCGGCCTCGGTCGCGAAGAAGCGGTTGCCGACGCGCACGCCGCGCACGTCGCCGTCGCCGGTCATCAGGCGCAGCGTCGACGCGCGCATCGCGACGCGCCACATCTCGACGGCGAGCGCGGGGACGAGCGTGCCACCGACGTCGGCGACGAGCGGAATCCTGCGAAGCGTCCCGCGCACGTCGTTGACCGATGCGAATCCCCAGCCCTTCGCCGCCGCGTTGAGCAGCGGCAAGCTCGCGATGACGCCGGGAAAGTGCGGAAGCCGCGTGATCGCCGCGGCCCCCGAAGGCGCCCTGCCACCGGCGTCGTGCACGACGACCGGCGCGACGCGAAACGGATGCGTCGTTGCGGCCAACGACTCGACCATGATCAGCACGGTCGGCGAGGTCGCGAGCGCATTGGCGAGCTCGCGATCGGTCGACGGAAGATCGGCAAGGTTGCCGGACAACGCCGAATCGGGGTCGATACGCGCGAGCAGGTTGTCGGGCGAGAGCGGGTCTGGCTCGGGCATCACGACGTCGACGCCGATTGCCGCCGGCTCCGCGCCGCCGATCGTGTGGATCAGGTGCGCGAGCAGGTTGCGCGGCCACGGCCAGCGACCGAAGGTCGCGAGGCTGCGGTCGTCGATCTCGACGATCGTCACCGGCGACGAGTCGACGACGCGCGGGGCGATGCGCTGACACGCGTCGAACCACGCCGACTGCAGCGACAGGCGGCTCGCCCCGCCGAGCGCGAACGCGACGGCGACGATCGCGACCACGATCGCGCCGGCGACGTGGATCCTGACCGTGCGGAGCGCCACGCCCTCCGCGACGGGAGACGTCACAAGCGCAGTTCCAGGCCGTCCCAGGCGCTGCTGACCTGCATCGGCGGCCCGCTTCGCGTGATCTGCTCGTAGCGGCGCGTCTCGGCGAGCACTGCCGCGAGCGCAGCGTCGGCGAGCGCGGGCTCGTGGTGGAACAGGCACAGGTGCTTCACCTGCGCGAGCTGGCAAAGCTCGACGCCGACGATGTTGCTCGAATGCCCCCAATCGGCCTTGACCGAAGTCGCTTCGGCGAGCGAGTACATCGCGTCGAAGATCACGACGTCGGCGTCGCGAAAGAACGCAGCGAACTCGGCGCTTTCCGCCGGATTGGTCAGCTTGTGCTCGGAGTCGGTCGAGTAGACGACGGCGCGGCCGTCCTTCTCGAAACGGTAGCCGTAGGAGTCGCCGGTGTGGTGCTGATGCTTGACCGTCACCTGCATTCCCGCGACGGCGTGTGTGCGCCCCGGCTCCAGATGCACGAACTCGATCGTTGCGCCGAACGTCGAGAAGGGCACCGGGAACGACGGCGGATCCATCTGCCTGCGCAGCGCCGCCTCGAGCTCGGTGTGCGCACCGTAGAACACCAGCCGATTGCCGGGAACATACGCGGGCACGAAGAACGGCAGGCCCATGATGTGATCCCAGTGCAGGTGCGACACGAACAGGTGATAGGTGCGCGGACTCGCGGGCCCATGCCGGGCGATCGCCGCCTGCCCGAACGGGCGCAACCCGCTTCCGAGGTCGCAGATCACGTAATCGGCATCACCTGTTTCGAGCTCGACGCAGGCCGTGTGCCCGCCGAACGTGCCGGCAACCTCGAAGGGAAGCGTGTCGAGGTAAGCGTCGAGGCTCGCGTCGGAGTCGAATGTCCGTCCCGCGGTGGCGCGCAGCGCCGCAGCGAGCTTCGCGCGGACGTCGTACGTGGTGAGCGCCACCGGCAGCGAGCCACGGGTCCCCCAGAATCGAATGCAGCGCATGCTCGGCAGGAGGTGCGCGGGCGACTCGCCTACCCCGCGTCGTAGGCGTCGCGCGCCACCGGCGAGAGGACGCCGAGCGCGCCGCGAAGCGACGGGAAGACTTCGACGACCGCGTCGAAGCGGCTGATCTTGAAGATCTCGGCGACGACGGGGCGCATTGCCGCGACGGCGATGCGCGCCTTGCGCTTGCGCAGCGCCTTGGACGCCACCATCAGGACGCGCAGCCCGATGCTGCTGATGTATTCGACGCCGCCGAAATCGAGTACCAGGGCCTCGACGTTGTCGTCGGCGAGATGCGGTGACAACGCCCGCTCGAACGGAGCGGCGGCCGCCTGATCGATACGGCCCACGGGCGTCGCGACGACGATGGTGTCGTACCTGCGGCTTGCGATCTGCAAGAGGACTCCCTCTTCGCGCCCGGCCGGGAAGGGCAGTGGGATTATACGGGCCGACGCCGGAAGCGCGACGATCCGTCCGGCCGGACGGATCGTCGCCGAGAACTGCGGAAGAATCAGCCCGCGCGCCGGCGCAGGGTGATCAGTGCGGCAAACGCGAGGAGACCGCCCAGCACGATGAGGCCCCACTGCGAGAGCGTCGGAACGGCTGTCGCCACGGTAGCCGCCGTCGATATCGTGATGCCGCCGATACCCGTGGTGTCCACCACAGCAGTCGGGTTGGAACCCGAGTTGAACGAGCCGCCGCCGCCCGCGACGCGTCCGCCGTCGCCGCCCGAATAGCCGCCGCCACCTCCGCCGCCGTCGCAACCGTTACCTGTGCCGCCGCCGCCGAAGCCGCCGGGGGCGCTGGAGTCACACACTGCGTCGCTGGTTCCGCCGAGCATCCCGTTCGCCCACGAATAGCCGCCGCCGTGGGTGCCGCCGCCGACGGGATCCGTCGCGCCGTCGCCGTTGAAGCCGGCGCCAGCCGAGCCCCAGCTATCGCTCGAAATGATCCCGCCGAGCCCCAGATTGCTCGCCTCGAGCGTGCAGGTCGAGGTCTGGGACGGACCGCTGCCGGTCACGGCAAACTGGGTCACCGACGCGTCACAGCCGTTCTGCAACACGCCGCTGCGCGTCCCGCCGCCGCCACCCGCGATCAGCAGCGGCGTGTTCGAGCTGGTGACGACGAAGCTGCCGCCGCCGCCGCCGCCGTTTTCGCCCGAGCCTTGTCCGACTCCCTGCTGGCCGACGACGATCTTCAGCACCTGCCCTGCGGTCAGCGCGAAATCGCCGGCGACCTGCGCGCCGTGCCCGCCGACGAAGCCGCTATCCCCCGACGCCCCCTGCGCCCCCGTCGCGACGAGGTGGTACGTCCCAGTCGCCGGCACCGTCCACGACTGGATGCCGCCGGTCACCGTGACGGTGATCGTTCCGCCGTACGCGGTATCGCACTGCGCCTGCGTCGGGCCGGCAGCGCCGGTCGCGCCGCAGTTGCTGAAGGAATAAGTGGCCGCCTGGACTGCGAAGGCGCTCGCGAACAGCGCGGCGCCGACGACGTACGACATTCTTGTCATTTTCCCCTGCCTCCCGATCGATCTGGTACCGCTGGCCCATGAACACATCGAGGCGAGTGTATCGGCTTTGCGGCAATGTCTTACAACCGACTCCGATCGAGGATCGCCCAGCGCGCAAAGCGCGTTGCGCCGGTGCAACAGATGTGCGCGTCGACCTTTTGTCCACGGGCTTGCGGATGCATTTCACTTCGCGATCACGCGGAAGGACACGCAATGTTCGTCGGAACACGTTCCGTCAACGACCGATCGCCTCGATTTCACGATCGCCTAGAATTAAGGTAAAGTCATGATTCGTTAGCCTATAATTAAAAGAAAGCTGATGCTTCGCGTGTCGCTGCGGCAACTGTCGGTCTTCGTTGCCGTCGCACGGCACCTGAGCTTTGCGCGCGCCGCCGAAGAGCTTCACCTCACCCCTCCGGCGGTATCGATGCAGGTGAGCGAACTCGAGCAGGTGCTCGGCGTATTGCTCTTCGATCGCTCGGGCAGGCACGTCTCGCTCACGACCCCCGGCGAATACTTCCTCGTTCATGCGCGACGGCTGCTCGCGAACCTGAAGGACGCCGAGGACACGATCTCGCGCTTGAAGGGCGTGCAGGCAGGGCGCCTGACCATCGGCGTCCTGTCGACGGCCGAATACTTCATGCCGAGGCTCCTCGCCGAGTTCATGCGCGAGCATCCCGGTCTCGACCTCAGGCTCGAAGTCGGCAACCGGCAGGCGCTCTCGGAGCTGCTCGCGCGCAACGAGCTGGATCTCGCGGTGATGGGTACGCCGCCGCGCGAGCTCGATCTGCGCGTCGAGCCCTTCGCGGCACATCCGCTCGGGATCATCGCGGCGCCCGAGCATCCGCTCTGCGGGCTCGGGCACGTGCCGGCGGCAGTGCTCGACCGCGAGCCCTTCATCGTGCGCGAGCACGGATCGGGGACGCGCGCGGGAATGGAGCGCTACTTCGCCGCGATGCGCATCTCGCCGCCGGCGATCATGTCGATGAGCAGCAACGAGACGATCAAGCAGGCGGTGATCGCCAACATGGGCCTCGCGTTCCTGTCCCTGCACACCACCGAGCTCGAGGTCCGCAACGGCCTCATCAAAGTGCTCGACGTCGACGGACTGCCGCTGGTGCGCCGGTGGCAGGTTTCGCACGTGCGCGCGAAGCTGCTCTCACCGGCTGCCGAGGCGCTGCGCTACTACATCCTCGAACACGGCGAGGGGCTGCTCGCGCAGATGTTCCCGAGCGCGATCGTGACGGCTCCGGAACGGGAGGCAGGCAAGGTTCGCGCCCGCACGCCGCGCAAGGGCGCGCGCACACGCGAACGATGAGCCGGTGAAACTGGCGGTCTCCGATCGCGCGTCATGCCGAACGAAAGCTGCGCGATCGCGCGGGCGATCCTGTCCGCTCTCGCCACGGCAGCATGCGCTGCAGGGTGTCGTCGCGCATGAAGTAGTGGTGAAAGAGCGCGGCGAGCGCGTGCAGCCCGATCAGGTAATAGCCGAGGACGCCGATCGTCTCGTGGACTTCCTTGATGTTCCTGCCCAACGCCTTGTTCGGGCCGATCAGCGCCGGCAGTTCCCATCCGAAGAACGGAAGTGGCCGCCCGTTGGCGCTCACCGTGAGCCAGCCGAGCAATGGCATGACGAGAAGGAAGCCGTAGAGCACCCAGTGCATCGCCTTCGCGAGCGACCGCTGCCATTGCGGCGGTCGCGGCGCGATCGGCGGCGCGCGAAAGACCGCGGACAGCGCGAGCCGGATGAAAACCAGGCCGAATACCGTCATCCCTAGCGTGTAGTGCCAAGCCTCCATCGCTGCGCGCGGATCGCTGCCCTTGGGGTAGACGTCGCGCAGCTCGATCAGCCCATACACGGCGACGAGCAGAAGCAGCGTCAGCCAGTGCGTGCCGATGGACAGGGGGTGATAGCGGTTTCGTGCAATGTTCGTCTGCATGACGTCGCTCCTGCAGCGTCGTATCAATCGATACGGGCGCAGGATGACGCGCCATGCTGAAGCGAGTCTTAAGGGGCGCTTGATCTCGCGCAAGCGATCGCTTCGACTCCCCGCTGCGTTGCGCGAGAAGACCGGATCGCCCGGAAAGCACAAAGGGCCAGCGGATGAGGCTGACCCTTCGATGCGGTTGGTAGGCCGTGCAGGGATCGAACCTGCGACCAACGGATTAAGAGTCCGCTGCTCTACCAGCTGAGCTAACGGCCCGGAGACTGGCGATGCCTCGTCGGCCGTCGGCGATGCGACCCGAGG
>JAICXH010000149.1 GCA_025981645.1 Burkholderiales bacterium | reverse complement strand
ATCTTCCGGCCGACCGGCGCTTGCCGGCAGCGATGAAGCTGCTCGGCGTCGACATGTCGCGCCTCTCGGATCACGTTGGCCACGCGTGACGACACGCCGGCCGGGAGTAGACGCGACGGTGCTCGCGTTCGATTTCGGCATGCGCAGAATCGGCGTTGCCGTGGGGAACACGCTGACCCGGATCGCGCATCCGCTTGCGACGCTCGACGCGGCGAGCGTCACGGCACGCGAGGCGGCGCTCGGTGCGCTCGTCCGCGAGTGGCAGCCGGGGCAATTGGTTGTCGGGCTGCCGCTGCACGCCGACGGCCGGCCCCACACGATGACGAAGCGCGCGCGCGCCTTTGCCGCGTCACTCGAAGTGCGCTGCAGCCTGCCGGTCCGGCTCGTCGACGAGCGCCATACGACCGAGGTCGCACGCGCCGAGCTGGCAGCGGCCGGCCGCGGTGGCCGGGCCGCACGCGCCGCGCGCGACGAGGCGGCGGCGCAGATCATCCTGCAGGCCTGGTTCGATACCGGCGATGACGAGCACAACGACCGTTGACGACGCGGCAGGTCGGATGGACGCAGGCGTCCCGGACGCCGAACGCGCCCTCGAAGCGCTCGCTGCCAGGATGCGGCCGGCGGTCGCGCACGACGCCGCCTTCGTCGGCATCTACTCGGGCGGCGCGTGGATCGCCGAGCGGCTTGCGACGATGATTCCGGGAAGGCATCCGCTGGGCTTCGTCGACGTTTCCTTCTACCGCGACGACTACGCGCGCGCCGGATTGAAGCCCAACGTCAAGCGCACGGCACTGCCGTTCGAAGTCGGCGGCGCGTCGATCGTGCTGATCGACGACGTGCTCTACACAGGTCGAAGCGTGCGCGCGGCGATCAACGAGCTGTTCGACTTCGGCCGACCCGGCCGCATCGAACTCGCCGTGCTGATCGATCGCGGCGGGCGCGAGCTTCCCTACGAGCCCACCTACTGCGGCGCGCGCGTGGCCATGGCGCGCAATCTTTCGATCGCACTGTCGCGCGACGCGCAGGGCCGGCTCTCGCTTGGCGTCGAGCCCGCATGAGCGGCGTCGCGAGAACGGGCCGCAACCCCCAGCTCGGCAGGAACGGCGAGCTCGCGCACCTGCTCTCGCTCGAGGGACTGCCCGCCGAGATCATCACCCACATCCTCGACACCGCCGAGCCTTTCGTATCGATCGCCGAGCGCGAGGTGAAGAAGGTGCCGCTGCTTCGCGGCAAGGGCGTGTTCAACCTGTTCTTCGAGAACTCGACGCGTACCCGCACGACCTTCGAGATCGCCGCCAAGCGCCTCTCGGCCGACGTGATCAACCTCAACATCGGCGTGTCGTCGACTTCGAAGGGTGAGTCGCTGCTCGACACGATCGACAACCTGTGCGCGATGAACGCAGACCTCTTCGTCGTGCGTCACGCGCAATCGGGTGCCCCGCACCTGATCGCCTCACATCTCACCGCAATCGGCCGCAGCGGCATCCACGTCGTCAACGCGGGCGACGGCCGTCATGCGCACCCGACGCAGGGCCTGCTCGACCTCTACACGATCCGCCATTACAAGAAGGATTTCCGCGCACTCACCGTTGCGATCGTCGGCGACATCCTGCACTCGCGCGTCGCGCGCTCGCTGATCCACGGTCTCACGACGATGGGTGTCGCTGACTTGCGCGTCATCGCGCCGCGCACGCTGCTGCCGGGGCGCGTCGAGTCGCTCGGCGTGCATGTCCACTACGACATGCGTGAGGGCCTTCGCGGCTGCGACGTCGTCGTGATGCTGCGTTTGCAGAGCGAGCGGATGAAAGGCGCGCTGCTGCCGTCCGCGGGAGAGTACTTCAAGAACTACGGATTGACTCCCGGCAAGCTGGCACTCGCGGCGCCCGACGCGATCGTCATGCACCCGGGGCCGATGAACCGTGGCGTCGAGATCGACTCGGCCGTTGCCGACGGCGCGCGCTCGGTGATTCTGCCGCAGGTGACATTCGGTATCGCCGTGCGCATGGCGGTGCTCTCGATTGTCGCCGGGCCCGTCGCGTGAAAATCGAGATCGCCAATGGCAGGTTGATCGATCCGGCACGCGGGCTCGACGTGACCGCATCGCTCTACGTCGACGGCGCCGCGATCGCCTCCGTCGGCGCCATTCCACGCGGCTTTCGCGCCGAGCGGAAGCTCGATGCCGCCGGCTGCATCGTCTGCCCGGGGTTTGTCGACCTGTCCGCGCGGCTGCGCGAGCCCGGGCTCGAGCACAAGGCGACCCTCGAATCGGAGCTCGCCGCCGCCGTCGCGGGCGGCGTCACCACGCTCGCCTGTCCCCCCGACACCGACCCTCCGCTCGACGAGCCTGGCCTGGTCCAAATGCTGAAGCACCGCGCTCGCTCGCTCGCACTCGCCCACGTGTTTCCGGT
>JAICXH010000090.1 GCA_025981645.1 Burkholderiales bacterium | reverse complement strand
GGTCGATGAGGGGCTCGGGGCCTGCGACGTCGTCGGCGCACTGCTGCTCGTGTTCGTCGGCGGCGGGGTGGTCGGACTGTTGCAGCCGGCGGCAAGCGCGCACGCGGCCATCAGCATCACGTAATGGAGTTTCATGTGGCCTCCTCTTCGGTTGGAAAGCGTTCCTCTGTGCGCAGGTTCGGCGCGCAGAGTCCATCGGCTCAGCATAGCGATGCCTGGCGCAGCGACCATCGGACGGGCCCGCATCGGGCTGTAGGACATGCCCCGATTCGGGGTCGCGGCGCGCGGACTGTCATGAAATGGCTACAATCACCGGATGGATTCACCACGGCGGAGCGTCGTCGTTCGCGAAGTGGGACTTCGCGACGGCCTGCAGAGCATCGCGCGTACGTTGCTGACCGACCGCAAGCTCGAGTGGGTCCGCGGCGCCCGCGACGCGGGCTTGCGCGAGATCGAGGTCGGATCGTTCGTTCCACCGAAGCTCCTTCCGCAGCTTGCCGACACGGCGGCGGTCGTCGCGGGCGCCATCGCGCTCGACGGCGTCGTCGTCTCGGTGCTCGTGCCTAATCTGAAGGGCGCCGAGCGGGCGATCGCGTGCGGTGCGCACTCGATGCTGGTGCCGCTGTCGGCGAGTCATGCGCACAGCCTCGCCAACCTGCGCAAGGCGCCCGACGACGTCGTGCGCGAGATCGCGGCGATCCGCGCGCTGCGCGACGCCGCGGGATCCGCCTGCGAGCTCGAGGTCGGAATCAGCACAGCGTTCGGCTGCACGATGCAGGGACGCGTCGAGCCGCAGGAGGTGCTGCGCCTCGTTCGCGCCGTGCTCGACGCCGGAGTCGACCGGGTCGGGCTCGCCGACACCGTCGGCTATGCCGACCCGAAAGCGGTGCGCGAGCTGTTCGACCGCGCGTTCGAAGTCGCCGGCGAACGGCTCGCGTGCGGTCATTTCCACGATACGCGCGGACTCGGTCTCGCCAACGTTTACGCCGCTTGGCAGGCTGGCGTGCGCCGTTTCGACGCGTCGCTCGCAGGAATCGGCGGCTGTCCCTATGCGCCGGGAGCGAGCGGAAACGTAGCGACCGAGGATGTCGCCTATCTCTTCGCCAGCATGGGCGAGGTGACCGGAATCGATCTCGACGCGCTCTTTGCGCTGCGCGCGAAGTTGGCGCAGTGGCTCGACGGCGAACCGCTGCATGGTGCCGTGTGGCGCGCCGGGTTGCCGAAGACGATGCGGGAGACTGCGTGAACGCCCCAGTGTCGGTGCCGCAACCGCTCGCGGGATTGCTCGTCGTCGAGTTCACCCACATGGTGATGGGCCCGACCTGCGGCATGCTCCTCGCCGACCTCGGCGCCGAGGTGATCAAGGTCGAGCCGTTGGGGGGCGAGAATACGCGGCGTCTCCTCGGCGCAGGGGCGGGCTTCTTCCCGATGTTCAACCGCAACAAGAAGAGCGTGGACATCGACCTTCGAGCGCACGAGGGTGCCGAGGCGGCGCGCCGGCTCGCCGCGCGCGCCGACGTCGTGATCGAGAACTTCAAGCCGGGCGCCCTGGTGAAGTGCGGGCTCGACTACGCGTCGTTGTCGCGCCTGAACGAGCGACTCATCTACGTGAGCCACAAGGGTTTCCTGCCCGGCCCCTACGAGCATCGCACGGCACTCGACGAGGTCGTGCAGATGATGGGCGGGCTCGCCTACATGACCGGGCGTCCCGGCGACCCGCTGCGCGCCGGCACCAGCATCAACGACATCATGGGTGGTCTCTTCGGCGCGCTCGGCACGCTGGCGGCGCTGATTCAGCGCGGCGTCACCGGCCGGGGCATGGAGGTGCAATCGGCGTTGTTCGAGACCAACGTGCTCCTGATGGGGCAGCATATGCTGCAGTTCGCGGTCACCGGTCGCCCGCCGCCACCGATGCCGGCGCGCGAGAGTCCGTGGGCGATCTACGACGTGTTCAGCGTGAAGGACGGCGAGCAGATCTTCCTCGCCGCCGTCAGCGATGCGCAGTTTGCGGCGTTCTGCAAGGTGCTGGGCTTCGCCGATCTCGCCGCCGATCCGGCCTACGCGACGAACAACGATCGCGTGCGCGCCCGCGCTCCACTGCTCGCGGTCGTGCGCGAGCGCCTCGCGCAGCGCTCGGCGGCCGAGATCGCCGCGTTGTTCGAAGAGGCAGGGCTGCCGTTCGCGCCGATTCGACGCCCGGAGGACCTGTACGACGATCCCCACCTTCGCGCGACCGGCGGGCTCGCGGACATCGTCGTTCCGGACGGTGCGGCGGCCGGGCGGCGCGTCAAGACGACGCTGTCTCCGATCGCCTTGGACGGCGCGCGCCTGCCGGTGCGCGCCAACCCGCCGCGTGCGGGCGAGCACACCGACGAGATCCTTGGCGCGATCGGATATTCGCACGACGACGTCGCGCGCCTGCGCGCGCGCGGCGTCGTGGACTGACATGGAATTGCCGAAGAACGCATTCAAGCAGGCGCTCCGCGAGGGCCGGCGCCAGATCGGCATCTGGAGCAGCCTCGCGCATCCAATCGCCGCGGAAATTCTGGCGGGGGCCGGGTTCGACTGGGTACTCCTCGACACCGAGCATGCGCCGAACGAACTGCCGATGGTCGAGGCGGAACTGCACGCGATGACCGGCGGTACGGCGACGCCGATCGTGCGCCCGGCGTGGAACGACTTGGTGCTGGTGAAACGCTATCTCGACGTCGGCGCGCAGACGCTGCTGCTTCCCTACGTGCAAAGTGCGGACGAGGCGAGACGCGCAGTTGCCTCCACCCGTTATCCGCCGCGGGGCGTGCGCGGCTACGCCGGAGCGTCGCGCGCGAGCGGCTACGGGCGCATCGACGGATACCATCGTCGCGCGGAGGAAGAGATCTGTGTGCTCGTGCAGGCGGAGACGCGCACGGCACTCGCCGATCTCGATGCGATCGCAGAGGTTGACGGCATCGACGGCGTGTTCATCGGCCCCGGAGACCTGTCGGCCGACATGGGCCATCTCGGCGACACCCGCCACCCCGATGTCTGGGAGGCGATCGAAGCTGCAGCAGGCCGGATTCGCGCCGCAGGCAAGGCACCCGGGATCCTGGTCGGTGAAGCCGATGCGGAGCGCTGCTTCGCGATGGGATTCGTGTTCGTCGCGGTCGGCTCCGACGTTGGCATCCTGACGCGCGGAACCGACGCTCTGGTGACGAAGTTCAGCCAGCGCTAATGCCCGCGCCGTACTCGTGTACAGCGTAAAGACCGGAACGATTGCGACCCCGCGGCCCGCTGTGCCGGGCTATGGTCCCGCCGCGAAGTGGCTGCACTGGCTGATCGTACTTCTCCTACTCGCGGAGTACGCCGTCGCGATCCTGATGCCCGGTATCGGTCCGCGGACGCAGCCGGGGCCGCTGATCGACCTGCACTTTTCGCTCGGGGTGGTGATTCTCATCGTGATGGCGGTCCGCTTCGGTGTACGCGTCGCGGCTCCGGTGTCGCTCGACATGCCCGACTCACCTCGGTGGGAACGGTGGACGGCTTTGGCGACGCACCGGATCTTCTACCTCGTACTGCTCGTCGTGCCGTTCCTCGGCTGGGCGTCGGCCTCGGCCCACCGGTTGCCCGTTGACGTGTTCGGAATCGTCACGCTGCCTGCGATTGCGGCGCCGAAGGCACACTGGGCGCTCGTCGCCGGGGACATCCACAAGCTTGCAATGTGGACGGCGCTGGCGCTGATCGGCGTCCACGCGTTCGCCGCGCTCTATCATCATTTTGTCCGGCACGACACAGTGCTGCTGCGGATGCTGCCGGTACGTCGCTAGCGGCACGCCGCCAGCGCCACGGTCCGCGCGACCGTGGCGTCGCGCGCTGCAAGCCGCGGCGAGCTTAGCGGCCCTGCCGATCGGTGACGAGTTTCAGCCGCTGGACTTTGCCCGAGGGGCCTTTCGGGAGTTCGTTCAGGAAGCGGAAGCTGCGCGGGGTCTTGAACGGACCGAGTTCGCGTTCGCAGAACGCGCGCAGGTCGTCCTCGCTGCAGTGCGAGCCCGGCTTGAGGACGATGCCCGCGAAAATCTCCTGGCCATAGTGTTCGTCGGGAACCCCGACGGCAGCCGCCTCGAGCACCGCCGGATGCTTCAGCAGCGCCTCGTCGATCTCGCGCGGCGCGATGTTCTCGCCCCCTTTGATGATCAGCTCCTTCAGGCGTCCCGTCACGAAGAAATAGCCATCTTCGTCGACGTAGCCGAGGTCGCCGGTGTGCAGCCAGCCGTCGACTTCGAGCGCTTTGGCAGTCGCTTCGGGAGCCTTGTAATAGCACTTCATCACGTTCGGACCGCGCACCATGATCTCGCCGGCGATTCCGGGTGCGAGCGCGCGGCCGTCGGCGTCGACGACCTTCGCTTCGTTGCCGACTGCGCGCCCGGGACTGCCGATCCTGCGCTTCGCCGGGTCGATCGGATTGCTGAAGCACGGCGCAGCCGTTTCGGTGAGGCCCATCGTCTCGACGATGCCGATGCCGAACCGATCCTCGAACGCACGGTGCATCGCTGGCGGGAGCGGTGCCGACGCCGAGCGACAGAAGCGGATCCGGCTCGTATCGATGCCGCGTTCGCGCGGATCGGATCCGGCGAGCAGGTACGAGATGACCGTCGGGACGCAATTGAGCCAGGTGCAGTCGAAGCGATCGGCGAGATTCCAGAATTCGGATGCGCTGAATCGGTGCGGGAGCACGACGCTGCCGCCGTGGACGAGCGGCGCGACTGCCGTCACGATTTGCGCATTGATGTGGTAGAGCGGCAGCACGGCGAGCGCGCGATCGGCCGCGGTGAGCGCATGCGCGGAGGACACGAACTCGCCGCCGGCGACGACGTTGCGCTGCGAGAGGACGACCCCCTTCGGCATGCCGGTCGTCCCCGACGTGTACATCATCAGCGCATCGGCGTCCTCGGTGACCGCGGTCGGAGGTAGCATGGCGCCGTCGCGGTCGGCGGCGATCGACGGCGAGTCGACATCGCAGACCTCGACATGGATCTGACGGCCGGCACCCGCGAGCGCCTCGTCGAGCCGCGCCGCCTGGTCCGGTGCCACGAACACCACGCGAGCGTCGCAGTGCTGCGCCACGTAGGCGAGTTGCGACGGCTGCGCCAGCAGGTTGAGCGGCGTCGCGCACCAGCCGCCGTACATCACGCCAAGCAGCAGCCGCGCCGTCTGGTAGCCGTTGCCCATCAGCATCGCGACCCGCTCGCCGGGCTCGATACCCAGATCGGCCAGGTGCCGGGCAAGCCGGCGTGACGCCTGCTGCAACTCGGCGAAGGTCAGCTCGAGCCCCGCCTCGGGAGCGATCAGCCAGACGCTATCCGGGCGCAGCGTGGCCTGCCGATCGATCCAGTCGCGTACGGTCCGCAGCATGCGGCGGCGTTCAGCGGCCGTAGCGGCGGAAGTAGTCGCCGAGGACGTCTTCCTCGGTCGGGATGCGCTCGGGAATCGTGCGCGCGATCCGCGTGATGTTGAGGTAGTGTCGATAGGCGAGGTTGTCGGAAAAGCTGTTGCGGCCCCAGGTGCCGCAGCCCATCGACAGGGAGAACGGGAGGCCGTTGTCGAAGTTGCCCCCGGTCGCGAAGCAGTGCGCCTGGTTGACGATGACGCGCGACACCGGCAGCTCGAGGCCAAGGTGCATCACATGCGCGTCGTCGCGCGTATGGATGCCGACCGAGTGCCCGGCGCCCTGGTACGCGTAGATCGCTCGCACGATGTCACGCGCGTGCTCGAAATCGCGCGCGCGATAGACGGCGAGCACCGGCGAGAGCTTCTCGCCCGAGAACGGATGTGCGGGACCCGTGCCGCTTTCGTCGACCATCAGGAAGCGCGCGCGCGTGACCTCGGGACGGTCGAGCCCGGCGAGCGCGGCGATTCGTGGCGCCGACTGCGCAGTGACGGCCGGACTCAACCTGCCGTCGGGCCACATCGTCGCCGCGAGGCGCGCCTTCTCGCCCGCGTCGAGGAGAACGCCGCCGCTCGCGACAAGTGACTGCAGCGCCCGCGCATAGATCGGGTCGACGATGATCACGCTGTTCTCGGACGAGCAGCTCGTCGCGTTGTCGAAGCATTTCGAGCGCGCGATCTTCGCGGCGGCGTCGTCGACGTCGGCTGATGCGTCGATGATCACCGCGACGTTTCCCGCACCGACACCGAATGCGGGCGTGCCACTCGAATAGGCGGCGCGCACGTTGCTCTGCGAGCCTGTCGCGACGACGAGGTCGGCCGTGCGCATCAGCTCGCGCGTGAGCTCCTTCGTGACCGGAGCGTCCAGATGCTGGACGAGATCGCGCGGGGCGCCGACCTTCGCGAGCTCGTCGTGCACGAAGCCGACGAGCATCCGGCACGTCGACAGGCCCTTGGGCGACGGTGCGACGATGATCGCGTTGCGCCCCTTGAGCGCGTTGACGATCTTGTTCGCCACCGTGGCCGCGGGATTGGTCGACGGCGTGAGCGCCGCGACGACCCCGACCGGCCGCGCGATCTCGACCAGCCCGAGTTCGGGACGCTCCGCGATGACGCCGACACTCTTCGCTCCGCGCAGATCGCGCAGGAGCCCCAGTGTCTTGCGGTAGTTCTTGCGGATCTTGTCGTCGACGTCGCCGAGGCCGGTGTCGCGGACACCGAGCTCGGCGAGCGCACGGTTGCGGCCCGGTTCCATGATCGCCCAGCCGGCCGCCGACACCACGTCGTCGACCTGCTGCTGGGTATAGCGGTCGATCGACCGTTGGGCGCTGCGCGCTCGCGCAACGAGCTCCCCGATCACCGGGTGCACTTCGGATGGCGTATCGATCACCTCGCGCATGTCCCAAGTTGCGTGCAGCCCGCGACGCGGCGGGCGGCACGCCGCGAGAGCGGCGTCAGAGCGGCGTGTAGGTGAACTTCTGCCCGCCGATCGTCGCCTGGTACATGAGACCGCCCTTGACGATCGTGAAGGTCGCCATGCCCTTGTGGTATTCGCCGACGTTGCGTGCGTCCTTCATGCCGCCGCTGATACCCGCCGACGATCCGGTGGTCGACGCCGATGCGCCTGCCGCCGCGGTGATCGCCACTGCCGAAGCGTCGGCGCCGAACTCGAAGTTGCCGGACGTGAAATCCTTGAACGCACGCTCGTCCTTGAAGAAGATGATCTCGCTGTAGCCCTGCGCGCCGAGCTGGAAGCCGACGCTCACCTGCGCCATCGACGTGTCGCCGACATGCTTGCCTTGCGCGTACACGCGGCCCTTGCCGAACGCCCCGCCGACGCCGATGCCGGCCTTGCCGATCGTGGGAAATACCGCGTATCCATACGCGTGCTTGAAGAACTGTCCGCTCTCGCCGGCGTTCCTGAACAGCTTGAGCGTGTCGGAGTATTCGTCGGCGCGCGCCTGCGTGAACGGAGCGGCGATGAGGATCAGTGCGAGCAGTGGAAGGATGCGTTTGAGCATGATATGGGTCTCCGGTTCAGGATCGGGTGTCACCGATCCGCGCAATGCGGACCGCATTCAGGTTGGCGTCGACAAGCCTACCACGACTCGGAGCGAGCCCGCGTGGTCGGGGCGGGCGGATGCGTCAGGACGCCGACGCGACGATCACGTGGACGACGAGGAGCAGTGCTGCGACGAGCAGTGCCGCGATCGCGATGCCGACGAGGATCACCTGGTGCGGCCGGATCGCAACGACGTCGCGGTGCATTGCGCGCCCTTTGCGCACGCCGAAGAAACTCCACAGCACGGCGCCGACCACCTGGCGCAGCGATGCGTCGGGAGGCTTCGGCGGTGGAGCAGATTGGCGACTAGAGGGCGGATCGGCAGACATCGGGGCGCGCACGATGATAACGCAGGTCCTCGGGATCCAAACGTGAAGCTGCTGATCAATATCGATGTCGGCGATTGCGAGCGCGCGGTCGAGCACTCCAGGCCGCGTTCGACGTCCGTCGCGACCTCCGTCCCGACCAATGGCTGTTCGACGGCTCGGTGGTCGAGATGGTCGGGGTTTCGCCGATGATCTACCTGCGGACGTCGAATCCGCGTGCCGATCATCGAGCCGGAATGCTTTGGTGCAAAGCCACTCCGATCGCCTGGCCGATCAGGCCTTGCTCGATCCTCCTTTGCGTCGCGAGTTTCGCATGCGCCGAGGTCGAGGTGCTCACGAGAACCCACTGATCGATCTCCGAATAGCCCGGCGCCGTCGCCGATCCGAGGGTGAGCGCGCTCGTTGCGAGATTCGGTCCCGACCGGACGACGAGCGACACATGCTCCTCGCTGCCGTTTGAATTGATATCCAAATAGCTCCCGAAGTCGGTGTAGGTTCCCGACAGGGTGAACGCCAACGCAACATTGTTGACGGTGACGCTCAGCGATTGCACCGCCGAATTTCCCGAGATCACCATCGACCCAGACACCTGTGCGGTACCCCCCCTCGCTATCAAAAAACGTCCCGTCCAGGTAGCGTCAGCGTCGCGGCAGTTTCGCTCGCGAATGCAATCGACACTGTCCCGGCATTCCCGGTGTTGATCGGCCTTCCGGCATACGAGCACGAGATGCACTGGCCGTCGCGATATTGATCCAGCGTACCGGTGTAGGACCTACCATCTGCGCTCATCGGTCCGGCGGTCAGGTACCACTGCGCATCACCGTCGGCCTGATATGAGTAAACGGTCATGACGAGCACACCGTTTCGAATGTCGATGTTGTAGCCCGACCCGGATTCGTCCGGGTTCCACCACTGGCCCTGATAGGGAGTAAACGCGAACGCCGCGTGCGCGATGACGAGCAGCGCCACGGACACGGTGAAACGCGATGCCGTATTCATTGAGCGCTCCCGTTCGAGAGGGCTGTGCCTGTGCATCAGAACGACGGCAGGGCCGGCGAGTCGCGCGCAAGTGAGGCGGGCCGCCTCGCCACGCTCGGCGATTTTTACGCCAGGATCCAGCCGACGCTGGTTAGAATGGCCTCGCGGTGGGCGCGCTGGCAAGGTGCCAGGCGTCAGGGTGCCAGGCGTGAGGGGAAGGTCGCCAATCGCGTTTGGCGCCATGATCGGCAGGTTCGGTTCGTGACCCCCAGGAGGCGCCATCTTGAAATCGATGCCGGTCTGCCGCATCTTGTAACTGTTTCGCGACCTCGACGAACCCTGACATGCGCTTCGACAAGCTCACCACCAAATTCCAGCAGGCGCTCGGCGACGCACAGAGCCTCGCGCTCGGTCACGACAGCGGCTTCATCGAGCCTCAGCATCTGCTCGCCGCGCTCCTCGCGCAGGAGGACGGCGGCACCGCGGCGCTGCTCGCCCGCGCAGGCGTCAACGTGCCGCGCGTACAGGCGGGGCTCAAGACGGCGATCGACAACCTGCCCAAGGTCGAGGGCACCGGCGGGGAGATCGGGGTCTCGCGCGATCTCAACAACCTGCTCAACCTGACCGACAAGGAAGCGACGAAGCGCGGCGACCCGTTCATCGCGAGCGAGCTCTTCCTGCTGGCACTCGCCGACGACAAGGGGCCGACCGGGCGCCTCTTGAAGGAACAAGGGCTGACGCGCAAGGCGCTGGAGCCGGCGATCGAGGCGGTGCGCGGTGGCGCCGGCGTCGACAGTCAGGAGGCCGAGGGGCAGCGCCAGGCGCTCGCCAAGTACACGATCGACCTCACCGAGCGCGCGCGCGAGGGCAAGCTCGATCCGGTCATCGGCCGCGACGACGAGATCCGGCGCACGATCCAGATCCTGCAGCGGCGCACGAAGAACAATCCGGTGCTGATCGGCGAGCCGGGGGTCGGCAAGACGGCGATCGTCGAAGGGCTCGCCCAACGCATCGTCAACGGCGAGGTTCCCGAGACGCTCAAGAACAAGCGCGTCCTTTCGCTCGACATGGCGGCGCTCCTCGCCGGCGCCAAGTATCGCGGTGAATTCGAGGAGCGCCTCAAGGGCGTGCTGAAGGACATCGCGGCCGATGCCGGCCGCACGATCGTGTTCATCGACGAGCTGCACACGATGGTCGGCGCCGGCAAGGCCGAAGGCGCGATCGACGCCGGCAACATGCTGAAACCCGCGCTCGCGCGCGGCGAGCTGCATTGCGTCGGCGCGACGACGCTCGACGAATACCGCAAGTACATCGAGAAGGACGCCGCGCTCGAGCGGCGCTTCCAGAAGGTGCTGGTCGACGAGCCGTCGGTCGAATCGACGATCGCGATCCTGCGCGGC
>JAICXH010000038.1 GCA_025981645.1 Burkholderiales bacterium | reverse complement strand
GCGCGCGCGAGCGCGCCGCGCTCGCCTGGACCGAGGCGATCACCGGGATCGCGTCGACGCATGACGTCCCGGATGCGGTCTACGACGAAGTACGTGCACAGTTCGACGAGAAAGCGCTTGTCGATCTGACGCTCGCGATCATCGCGATCAACGGCTGGAACCGGATGAACGTCGCCTTTCGGACCAAGGTCGGCGACTACGTCAGTCCGCAAGCAAAGCCGCGCTGAAGCGTGGCAATGGAGGGCGCTGCAGGCCGAACTCGCTGCTCGCGCGAGATCATAACCCGGGATGACCGAGGACGTCGCCTACCGCTCCGGCCGCGACGCAGCGTCCGCCGTCGAGCAGGACCGCGGCATCGGCGAGCCGCGCGATCTCCGCAATCGAGTGGGTGACGTAGACGATCGGAATGCGAAGCGCGGTGCGCAGACGCTCGATGTAATCGAGGATCTCGCCCCTGCGCGCGAGGTCGAGCGCCGACAGCGGCTCGTCCATCAGCAGGATCCGCGGCTGCGCGAGGAGCGCGCGGCCGATCGCGACCCGCTGGCGCTCGCCGCCGGAAAGCGTCGTCGGCCGCCTGCGCAGCATCGTCTGCAGACCGAGGAGCTCGATCACCTGCGTTGGCTCGACGATGCGCTCGGCGGCGGCACGCAGCCGCAGGCCGTAATGTAGATTGGCGCGGACGTCGAGATGAGGAAAGAGCAGCGGATCCTGGAAAACGTAGCCGACACGGCGCTGGTCGACAGCGACGTCGATGCCCTGTGCGGAGTCGAACAGCGTAATTCCGTTCACGACGATCCGCCCGCGATCGGGGGTCAGGATTCCGGCGATCGAATCGACGACGCTGGTCTTGCCCGCGCCCGAATGCCCGAACACGCCAACCACCGGCACATCGATCGCGAAGCGCACCGCAAGCGCGAACACGCCGAGGCGTCTCTCGATGTCAACGTCGATCATCGTCGCTCCGGTGCCGCGCGATCCGCGAGATCCATTCCGATCCGACGAGCGCGGCGAGCGCCAGCGCAACGGCGAGCACGCTGAGGCGCAACGCCTGCGTTTCGGCTCCGGGAACCTGCGTGTAGGTGTAGATCGCGAGCGGAAGCGTCTGGGTTTCGCCCGGAATGTTGGACACGAAGGTGATCGTCGCTCCGAACTCGCCGAGCCCGCGCGCGAACGACAGCATCGTGCCGGTCGCGATGCCGCGCAGCGCGAGCGGCAGCGAAATCGACGTGAATACCCACAGCCGCGAGGCGCCGAGCGTGCGCGCAGCGACTTCGAGGCGCCGATCGATCGATTCGAACGACAGCCGGATCGCGCGCACCATCAGTGGGAAGCCCATGATCGCGGCAGCGAGCGCGGCACCGGTCCAGCGAAACGCGAACACGATGCCGAACCAGTCGCCGAGCACGCGACCGAGCGGCCCGTGGCGGCCGAAGAGTATGAGCAGCGCGTAGCCGACGACGACCGGTGGCAGCACCAGGGGCAGATGAACGGCGGCGTCGACCAGCGTCTTGCCGGGAAAGGAGAATCGCGCGAGCACCCACGCAATCGCGACCGCGACAGGCAAGCTGCAGGCGACGCTGACCACGGCGACCCGAAGGCTCAAGCCGACGATGACGAGCTCGTCCGGGGTCAGCATGGACATCTATCGGCGCGCAATGGCGAAGCCGTAGCGCTCCCAGACGCGCTGCGCCGGCGGCGCGTGGAGATCGTCGAGAAGCGCGCGCGCGGCCGCGGATGCACGGCCCGCGACCAGCGCTGCGGGATAGACGATCGGGGGATGACTGTCGGGCGGGAAGGTGTCGACGATCCTCACGCCTTGGTCGGCCATCGCGTCAGTCCGGTAGACGATGCCGAACGGCGCTTCGCCTCGCGACACCAGCGCCAACGCGGCACGAACGTTCTCCGCGCGCGCAATCTTCGACTCGACGCTTGTCCAGACGCCCAGGTGCATCAGGGCGCTCTTGCCGTATTTCCCGGCCGGCACGGCATCGGGGTTTGCCATCGCTAGCCGGCCGTGACCGAGTGCTGCCGCGAGTGCGAAGCCGGGGCCGATCGAGAGCTTCGATGTGGCGCTCGAAGGCTCGATCAGGACGAGGGTATTGCGCAGGAGGTCGATGCGCGATCCGGGCTCGATCAGGTGGCGTTGATCGAGGTAATTCATCCAGGCGAGGTCGGCCGATATGAAGAGGTCGGCCGGAGCACCTGCCTCGATCTGCCGCGCGAGCGCGTTGCTTGCGCCGTAGGAGACCACGACGCGGTCGCCGGTGGACGCCTCGAAGCGCTTCGCCTGCGCGTCCGTCGCCTCCTTGAGGCTTGCGGCGGCGAATACGGTGACGCTCGCGGCATGTGCGACCGGCACCGCTGCGGCGAGCGAAATCGAGAGCGAAATGGACGCGATCGCCAGCGTGAGGCGGAGCATGGACCCTCCCGGAACCGTATGCGAGGGCGTAATATACCGACGTATACGACGGGTCGGCAATGGCGGCAACCTATAATCGGAGCGTCATGCATGCCTTCGCGATCCGTCTCGCCACCCGGACGTCTCGACGATGACCGCAGCCGCGCGGCCGTCCGTCGACGTGCGGATGCATGGGTTCAGCCAGCGCGCCGAAGTCGGGTCGGTCCTCGCGTGGATCGACGAACACGCTACCCGCCTCGACGCAATCAAAGTCGCGCTCGACGACGCGGCGGGGCGCGTACTCGCAGCCCCGGTCGTCGCGACGGTCGACGTCCCCGAGTTCGATCGCGCAGCGATGGATGGTTACGCAGTTCGCAGCGCCGAGACCTCGGGTGCCGGCGACTACAACCCGCTCGCGTTTGGAATCGTCGGGCAGGCGTTTCCCGGGCGACCGTTCGAGGGCGTCGTCGGCGAAGGATGCGCCGTACGGATCATGACCGGCGCGCCGCTGCCGGCGGGCGCCGACGCGGTGGTTCCGGCCGAATACGCGCAGGAGAAGGATGGGCGTGTTGAGCTCACGCAGGCCGCCGGATCGGGCAAGCACGTCGGCCGGCGCGGTGAAGACATCCGGACGGGCACGACGGTGCTGGACAGCGGCCGCCGGCTGCGCGCGCAGGACGTCGGGCTCGTCGCGTCCCTCGGCATCGCGGAGGTCGCCGTCGTCGTGCGGCCGCGCGTGCGCATCCTCGTTACCGGCAACGAGATCGTGAACGCGGGTGAAGCGAAAGGCGTTCATCAGATCTACGACGCCAACTCACCGATGCTCGCGAGCCTCGTCGCGCGTGATGGCGGCATCGTCGAGCGAAAACTGAGGCTGGCCGACGATGCGGATGCACTTCGTGCCGCGCTGACCGCGCCGGGTGCCGACGTCGTGCTGGTGTCGGGTGGCTCCAGCGTCGGGCGCGAGGACCATGCGCCGCGGCTCCTCGCCGAAGCCGGCGAGCTGGCGATTCACGGCGTCGCCATGCGGCCGTCGAGCCCGGCCGGTGTCGGACGCATCGGTGACGTCCCGGTGTTCCTGCTGCCGGGCAACCCGGTCTCCTGCCTCTGCGCCTACGACTTCTTCGCCGGCCGCGCCATCCGCTTGCGCGGTGGAAGGCCGCCCGACTGGCCGCACCGGGCGCGCGAAGGCGTGGTCGGGCGCAAGATCGCCTCGGCGGTCGGCCGCGTCGACTACTGCCGCGTGCGCTGGGCGGACGACAGCATCGAGCCCCTCGCGCTTGCCGGCGCATCGATCCTGTCATCGACGACGCGCGCCGACGGCTTCGTCATCGTCCCGGCCGAGAGCGAAGGCTATGCGCCAGGCACCACCGTGACGGTGTACCTCTATGAATGATCCGGGGCGGCCGCCGATGCGGCCCGATCCGCGCCAGGCGCAGTTCCTCACCGTGATCAGTCGCGACGAGGCGACGTCGCGCTTTCGGCAACACCTCCGGATGGCGCCACTCGGCCGCGAGACCGTGCCGCTCGGCCGGGCGCGCGGGCGGATTCTCGCCGACGACGTTCGCTCGACGGTCGACGTTCCGGCGTTCGATCGCTCGAATGTCGATGGCTTCGCCGTGCAGGCTGCGGACACCTTTGGCGCGATGGAGGAGGCGCCGCGGACGCTGGCGATGAACGACGAGGTGCTGCCGACCGGAGTCGCGCCGCGGGTGGCGGTTGCGTCGGGCCGCGCGACGATGATCGCCACGGGCGCGATGGTTCCGCGCGGTGCCGACGCCGTCGTGATGGTCGAGCACACCGAGGCTGCGGCCGACGGCGCGACGCTCGAGGTGACCCGCGCGGTGGCTCCCGGCGACAACGTGAGCTACGCCGGGACCGACATCGCGAAGGGCGAGGTGGTACTTCGCCGCGGGCAGCTCCTCACCTCGCGCGAGATCGGCGTGCTCGCGGCGATCGGGCTCGCCGACGTCGCCGTCTGGCGGCGGCCCCGCGTCGCGATTCTCTCCACCGGCGACGAGATCGTCGCACCCGGTTCGCCGTTGCGACCGGGAACGATCTACGACTCCAATGCGGCGATCGTCGGCGCAGCCGTCGAGGAACTCGGCGGTGAGCCGATCCAGCTCGGCATCGTGCGTGACGACGACAAGGCGCTCGCGGAGGCACTGTCGCGGGCGCTCCTGCACGACGTCGTCGTACTGTCGGGGGGTACGTCGAAGGGTGCCGGCGATCTCTCGTATCGCGTCGTCGCCGGCCTGAAGGACCCGGGAGTGGTCGCGCACGGCGTCGCGCTGAAGCCCGGCAAGCCGATCTGCCTCGCCGTCACGTCGGGGAAGCCGGTGGTGATCCTTCCCGGCTTTCCGACGTCGGCGGTGTTCACGTTTCACGAGTTCGTGGCACCGGTGCTGCGCGCGTTCGCAGGTCTTCCTCCGGCGCGGCGCGAAACCGTCGCCGCGACGCTGCCGATGCGCGTGAACTCGGAGCGCGGGCGCACCGAGTACCTGCTCGTCGGTCTCGCGCGCAGCGATGCCGGGCTCGTCGCCTATCCGATGGGCAAGGGTTCCGGGTCGGTGACGGCGTTCAGCTACGCCGATGGTTTCATCACGATCGACCAGCACACCGAGATCGTCGATGCCGGCACCGAGGTCGCCGTTCAGCTCCTCGGAAGCGGAGTCGAGGCCACCGACCTCGTGTTCATCGGCAGTCACTGCGTCGGCGTCGACTTTCTCGTCGGCAAGCTGCGCGAGCGCGGCGTCGAGGCGAAGACGATGTACGTCGGCAGCATCGGCGGACTCGCGGCGGTGAAGCGCGGCGAGTGCGACATCGCCGGCATTCACCTGATGGATCCGGTGACGGGCGCGTACAACCGCCACCTGATGACCGAATCGTTGACGCTGGTGCCCGGATACGGGCGCATGCAGGGGATCGTGCACCGGCCCGGCGATGCGCGCTTCGCTGGCAAGACCGCAGCCGC
This sequence comes from Burkholderiales bacterium, assembly GCA_025981645.1. Classification (GTDB taxonomy): domain Bacteria; phylum Pseudomonadota; class Gammaproteobacteria; order Burkholderiales; family Casimicrobiaceae; genus VBCG01. The sequence continues at coordinate 20,289 of JAICXH010000038.1, read as the reverse complement.
GGCTGTCGCTGCGGCGCTCGCCGATCCGCAGTGCGTCCTCGTCAATCGCAACGCCGGCAGCGGCACGCGCGTGCTCGTCGAGCGTCTGCTCGACGGAAAGCATCCGTCCGGATATCCGGTGCAGACGAAATCGCACAACGCGGTTGCCGCGGCGGTGAGCCAGGGCCGCGCCGACTGGGGTGTCGCGATCGACACCGTCGCGCGCGACTACGCGCTCGGGTTCATCCCGCTCACCGAGGAGCGCTACGATTTCGTGATTCCCACGGCGCGGCTCGGGCGCGCCGCGGTGCAGGTCTTTCGCGAGATCCTCGCCGATCGCGATGTGCGCGACGCGCTCGCTGCACTCGGTTTTCGTCCGTAGCGGCGTCGACTTGCGGCCGCGACGCCGCTATCCGATTGCGCGGACCACGACGAAGATGAAGGCCGCGCCCGCGGTGGTGAGGAGGATCAGGGCGCCGGCCGTCCCCGGCGCCGCGCGCGAATGCGCCTCGGGAAGGATGTCGGCCGCGCCGATGTAGAGCAGGAACCCCGCGAAGAAGCCGAGGTAGAGCATCAGAGCAAAGGGCGGCACCGTGAAGGCGAGCGTCGCAAGCGCACCCAACACCGGCGCGATCGCATCGAACACCAGCATCACCACCGAGCGGCGCGGTGTGTTGCGATGGACGAGCATCAGGCTCACCGTGTTGAGTCCGTCGCAGAAGTCGTGACCGATCACCGCAAGCGCAACCGCGGCGCCCACCGCCGGAGAGACCTGGAACCCGAGGCCGATCCCGACGCCGTCCATGAAGCTGTGTCCGATGAGCGCGAGCGCGGACAGCACGCCGACGGTCGGATGATGGTGCGATGCGTAGTAGGGCTCGTGGCCGTGGTGGACGAGGACGTACTTCTCGACGCTGTGGAACACGAGGAAGCCTGCCACCAGCGCGATCATCGCGCCCGTCATCGATGCCTCGAGCCGATTCGCGAGCGCGGCGACCTCGGGCAGCAGGTCGAACGCGACGACGCCGAGGAGCACGCCCGCCGTGAAGCTCAGGATGTAGTGGACCGACGACCTGAAGCGAAGGGCGAACGCTCCTCCGCCGAGCGTTGCCGCGAACGCCGCGAGCGACAGCAGCGTGGCCGTCACGCGCCGACCGGCGAGCGTACGCCGCCGTCAAGACGTGCACTGCAGCCGGGGCAGCGGCCGTAAAGCGTCAGGCTGTGGTCATGGACGACAAAGCCCGGCGGTGCGAGGCGATGCAGCGCGCGCGGGCAACCGGTGATGTCGTAGACGCGGCGGCAGTCGACGCACTGAAAATGATGGTGGTGTTGCGCGCCGTTCGTTTCGTAGCGCACCGGTTCCCCGGGCAGCGCCACGGTGCGCACCGTACCTGCCGCAGCCAGCGACTTGACGTTGCGGTAGACGGTGGCGATGCCGATACCGGGAATCCTGCCGCGCGCGCCGCGCAGGATCTCGACCGGTGCCAGCGGTCGCTTCGCCGCGGTGATGACCGCCACGATCGCTTCGCGCCGACGCGTATTGCGCGGAGCAGCTTCGTGCTGCGCTTGACGCGTGCGCCGGATGGCCATGTTGATAATGATAGCGCATTATCGTATTCGACGGTGCGTTGTCTCCGGCCTTGCATGCGACCTGCGATCAGCGCGTCAGCCACGACCGTGAGCGGACCGTCACGATTGCCCACGGGAAGATCCACCACAGCGCGAAGAAGGCGAAGTACGCGTAGAGGATCCCGTGGACGAAGCGCATCGACCGCTCCGAGCACAGGAAATACAGCATCGAGAACGCCCCGCCCACGCCGATCGCGAGCAGCAGCTTGAGGCCCACGGTCGGGTCGGCGGCGACCGCGAGCGCGAGCATCGTGAGGGCGACCCCGCCGATCGGGATGCCGACGCCGAACATCGCCTTCTCTACCATCGCGAAGAGCATCGGCGCGAGCGGTCGCCGCCAGACGATGCGCAGGAAGCGCAACTCCTCGCGCACGTGGCTGCGGTCCCAGCGCAGGTACATCCGGCAAAGCCCGAGGTAGGTCGTCGGCACCAGCGTGTGCACGACGGCGTTGCCCTGGTAGACGCTGTCGAAGCCGCAGGCGAGGATGTCGTTGGTGAGCGCGCGATCCTCGCCGAACGTGCAGCGTGCGCCGAGGAAGCGCTGGGCGAGCCACGACTCGAGGACGCGCGTCACGACGCTCGCCCGGTACGCCGCCAGTGCGCCCGGGCAGCAGTAGACGGTGCGATAGGTCGACTGCACGCTGCGCTGCACGTCGAAGGAAAGAATGAACTGCACGTGGAGCATGCGCGAGATCACGCCGCCGTCGCGATTCCACGCCGCGACCTTTCCTGCGACCGCGCCGATCCGCGGATCACGAAACGGACCGGCCATCGCGAGCAGCGCGTCGCGCTCGATCACGCTGTCCGAATCGATCGTGACGTAGATCGAACCCCGCGCGATGCGAAAGCCTGCGGCGAGTGCCTCGCGCTTGCCGCGGTTCTCCGGCAGCCGCAGCGCCGTCACGCGGCCGTCGTGGCGTGCGGCCGCGCGGGCAATGCAATGCCAGGTGTCGTCGGTGCTGCCGTCGTCGACGACGACGATCTGCAGCCGATCCGCAGGATAGCGGGCGCCTGCGACCGCATCGATCGCCTGCTCGACCATCGCACCTTCGTTGTAGGCAGGGATCACGACCGTCATCGCCGGCGCCTCGTCGTAATCGACGGCGGCCTGCGGGCGATAGGCGAGCCAAAGAAGCGTGCGGGCGACGAGCATCACGACGCCGAGTGAAACCCAGACGACACCCGGCCGGACCAGCGACGGATCGAGGCTGTGCGCGTTAAGCGCCTTCCCGAGCAGCCGCGAGAGCGTGCCGCCAAGGGTAGCGTAAACGATCACGCCGAGACCGAGCAGGATGGCGATCTGCAGGGCGATCCGGTAGACGCGCGACGCGGGTGCGGAGCGTTGGGGGAGGACGGCGGAAGCTGACATCGGCTGGCGGCACGGTGATGGAGACCACTTGGATTACAGCGCGCCAATGCACCGCTGCGATTGCCCGAATGTGACGATGTGTGACAGAGCGACCGTCGAAGTTGCACAACGTTGCGCAGGGCGCTCCGATTCACATTACGATACTGACTTGCGTCCCGCACGCGGACTCTGCACAGGACAATCGCCGTGTCCCGCCCGCCATCGAACGAAGCGTCGGCCCGCGCCGGAGCGATTCTGCTCGTCGACGACGACGCCGAAATCCGCAGTCTCGTCGCCGACTATCTCGGGCAGCACGGCTACGACGTGGTCGTCGCCCGCGACGGCGGCGAGATGGCCGCGGCGCTCGAAGCGAGGCGGCCGGACCTGATCGTGCTCGACGTGATGCTTCCCGGCGAGGACGGGCTTGCGCTGTGCCGCCGGCTGCGCGCCGACTCCGACCTGCCAGTGATTATGCTGACCGCCCGCGGGGACGACATCGACCGGATCATCGGCATCGAGATGGGTGCCGACGATTACCTCGCGAAGCCGTTCAATCCGCGCGAGCTTCTCGCGCGGATCCGCAGCGTGCTGCGGCGCGCGCAGGCGTCGCCGGTCGCCGCCGGGCGGGCGCGGCAGCTCCGCTTTGCCGGATGGACGCTCGATTGCATCGCACGCCATCTCGTCGATCCGGAAGGAGTTGTCGTGCCGCTGAGCGGTGCCCAATTCAGGCTGCTCGGCGCCTTCGTCGAGCGCCCGCAACGCGTGCTCGATCGCGATCAGCTCCTCGACGTCACGCGCGGCATCAGCGCGGAGCCGTTCGACCGCAGCGTCGACGTGCAGGTGAGCCGACTGCGCCAGATCCTGCACGACGATGGGCGGAAGCCGCGGATCATCAAGACGGTGCGCAACGGCGGTTACGTGCTCGCCGCGACCGTCGAGCGGGTTGCGTGATGCGCCTTCTGCCGCGTTCGCTGTTCGGGCGCACGCTGCTGGTGCTCGTCGCCGGCCTCGCACTGACGCAAATCGCGAGCCAGACGCTGAACTTCTTCGATCGCGGAAGCGGCGTCTATCGCCTCGCCGCACAGCAGACCGCCCTTCGCATCGCGCGCGCGGCGCGCGTTCTCAGCCGCGTGACGCCGCAGGAGCGCCAGGCGGTCGTCGAAGAGATGAACGGTGGCAGCAGCTTCAGTGTCGCGCTCGCCGGGAAGCCGGTTGGCATCGCCGCGAGGTTCGCCGAGCACGATCGCTACGAGCGCGAGCTGTCGACGCTTATCCGCTATTACCTGCATGCGGACTGGAACACGTCGGTCGTGATCACCAGCCTCGGCCACGACGCGCGTCCGAGAAACTACGAGGCGATTGACTTGACCCCTCCCGAACAGTGGCTCGCGCGGCACTTCTACTTCCTGCACCCGGGCGCGTATTCGACGGTGGCGCAGGTGCAGCTCGAGGATGGCAGCGTTGCGGTGTTCTACGCACGAATGCCGCAGGAGCCGCTGAGTCGTATGGAGTCGTTGTTGCCGCGGCTGCTCCTCAGCCTCGTCATCTTCGTGACGCTCGGCGCCGTCGCGGTGGCGACGATTACGCGTTCGCTGAAGCAGCTCGCGCGGGCGGCCGAGCACGTCGGCGTCGACATCGAGGGGCCGCCGCTGGCGGAAACCGGTCCGAGCGAGGTGCGCGCCGTGATTCGGGCGTTCAATCGCATGCGCGGCCTATTGCGCGAGCAGGTGCTCGAGCGCACGCGGATGCTCGGCGCCATCTCGCACGACCTGCGCACGCCGGTCACGCGGCTCAGGCTCCGCGCGGAGACTATCGCCGACCCCGAGCTGCGTGAAAAGTTCGTGCGCGATCTCGACGAGATGCGCGACATGACGGCGGCCACCCTCGATTTCTTCAAGGGCGTCGACGGCGGCTCACCGCAGCGCGCCGTCGACGTCGGTGCGCTCGTCGCGAGCGTCGCCGAAGACTGGTCCGAGACGGGTGCCGATGTGACCGTTGCGGGAGCCGCGTGGCGTCCCTATGCTGCTCATCCGCAGGCGCTGCGGCGCTGCCTCGACAACCTTGTCGAGAATGCACTGCGCTACGGCAAGCGGGCAAGGATCAGAATTCTGGACGGCGAATCCGCGCTTGTGATCGCGGTGAGCGACGACGGGCCCGGAATCGCAGTGACCGAGCTCGAGCGCGTGTTCGATCCGTTCTACCGAGTCGAGCCGTCGCGCAATCGGGCGAGCGGCGGAACGGGCCTCGGGCTCGCGATCGCGCGCAATATCGCCCGCTGGCACGGTGGCGACATCGTGCTGCGCAATGCGATTGGCGGTGGACTCGTCGCCGAGCTCGTTCTTCCGCGGGCGCGGTCAGTGACCGCGCATCGCAAGGCGGCGATCACTGCGGTGCGTTGACGCTCCGCACGCGCGTCGCGACGCCGCCGGCGTTGGCGCGGCCGCGCCTCATCGGTCCGGCTGCGTGCGGGCACGCAGCACCGGTATTAGCCGCCAGGCGAAGAGTGCGAACGCGCCAATGGCGGCGCAGCCCCCGGCCGCCTCGATCGCGCGAGCGCCGGCGAGCGCGCCGCCAGCGATCGCCAGCGTCGCCGCATGGACGAGTCCGAATTGCCACCATGCGCTCGCGCCGGCGCGGATTGGCGCACCGGTGAAACGCGGCAGCAGGTGCTCGCCGAGCCCGAGCACGACGAACGCGATGAAGCCCATGCCGTAGACGTGCAGCGCCGCGGCACGCCACGGCGGGTCGCCGTCGATTCCCCCGCCGAACACGAGTGCCGTGCCGCCGAGTGCGAGATAGAAGACCGCCGAGGCGACGGACCACGCCGACGTCGCTTCGAGACTCATGCCGACGTAGTGCTCGGCGGCGGGGCCGGCGCTTCGCTCCGGTGCTTCCGCGACCAGCGCGGTCGCCTCGGCCGGCGACGGCACGCCGATGTGCTTCAGCGTGCCGTCGATCACCGTCGACGGGATGCTGCGCACGCCGAGGCGCGAGACGATCGAACGTCCCTCGGGCTGGGCGACGTCGAGGACCTCGAACGCGATGTCGCGCCGGTCCGCCACGGCACGCCATATCTCCTCGGCGTCGCGGCACGGCGCGCACCACTCGGACGTCAGCAGTTGCACGCGCATCGTCATCGCGTCGTCGTGCGCCGGCCGCTGCCCGTACCGCTCACTGCGTGCAGCGCATGCACTGCAGCCGGTACTTGTCGATCCATGCCTTCAGCGCGTCGATCGCCTGCGGCCCGCGCGTCAGGCGCGCGTAGGCGGCGTCGAGGTTGTCAGCGCGCACGACGACGAGCCAGGCATCGGTGTACGGCGCGACGTTGACGAGGCCGGGGTCGGCGACGACCGCCGGATTCACCTCTTCGAGCGTCGCGTCGAACGGACACGGCACGCCGCCGACCCACTTGCCCGACTCGAGCGTGGCGACGCTGCGGCCCGCAGTGCGGTGCGAGCCGACCTTGCGAAAGGTCGCCGCGACGACGCGGCCTGCCATCGTCTGCGCGGGGTCGGTCATGCCGAGCGTGAACGTGCCGCCGTCGTTCGGCCGCGCCCACAGGTAATCGAGGTCGTACCAGAGGTCCTCGGGAAGCTCACAACCGGAGTATTCGGCCATCGCTGCAAAGGCCGCTAGCCGCGGCGCGCCCAGGGGCGCACCGTCGCCACGGCGTTGATTGCGAACATCAGAAAAGCCAACCAGACGAGCGCGCCGCCCGCGGTGGCAGGCGGGCGATTGCCTGCGAGCCAGCCGCCAACCATCAACAGCAGCCCGACATTGGCGAACGCGAACTGGACATCGGCCATTCGCTCCGAAAACAGCGGATGGCCGGTGAAGCGCGGAAGGATGTGCAGCCCGATGCCGAACACCATCATGCCGACGAAGCCGACCAGCATCAGGTGGGCATGCGCGCGCGGCGCGAGCGCGGACAGCGCGCCGGGGGCGGCGAGCCAGGCGAGTCCGAGCGCGCCGCCGGCGAGCGCATAAACGAGCGCGCAGACGACAAACCAGCGATTGCGGGGAAGCACGCCGCGATGATACCGCCGCCGGCTGCGGCCGCCCGTTACCGCTGCGGATGCCCGTTGTCGCCGCGGCTGCGCCCAGCCACGCCGATCGGCGATACTTGGCCGTCGCCCCGTGTGGCCGCGCCGAACTCATGCCGATCCCGCCCGCCCGCATCGACCAACTGCTGATGCTCGCACTGCTCGTCATGCTGATCGTCGGCTGCGTCGTCGTGCTGCAACCGTTCCTGACTGCGCTCGCGTGGGCGGTGATCCTTTGCACGACGACCTGGCCGCTGCACCAGCGCGTGAAGAAACTCGCAGGCGGGCGCGCCTGGGTGTCGGCGCTCGCCATGGTGGTGCTGCTGTCGCTGCTGATGCTGGCGCCCTTCGTGATCGTCGGCGCGACGATCGCCGACAACACCGACCGCATGGTGGCCCTCGGACAGGCCGCGCTCAATGCGCGCCCGCCGGAACCGCCGCAGTGGCTGGAGAAGCTGCCGCTGCTCGGCGCCACCGTCGCGGCGTACTGGGAGAGCGCCGCGCACGACACCGCGCAGCTTTTCCACCTGCTTGCCGACTACCTCGATCCGCTGCGCAAGTTCGCGCTCGCGTCGGGCGCAGCGCTGGTCAACGCCGTGCTGCAGCTCGCGTTGTCGATCTTCATCGCGTGGTTCATCTTCTTCGATGGCGAGCCGATCGTCGTGCGGCTCGACGCGGCGACGCGCCGGATCGCCGGACGGCGAGGCGCCGAGCTCGCCGAGCTTGCGGCGACGACGGTGCGTGGCGTGGTCCTCGGGATCCTCGGCACCGCGCTCGCACAGGGCGCGGTGGCGGCGATCGGATTCTCGATCGCCGGGATCGGCGCGGCGCCGCTCCTCGGCCTGCTGACATTTGCGATGTCGCCCGTGCCGATCGGGCCGCCTATGGTGTGGATCCCGGCGGGGTTGTGGCTGATCCACCTTGGCGAGACCGGCTGGGGCATCTTCGTTCTGCTGTGGGGAACGCTCGTCGTGTCGACGATCGACAACGTGATCAAGCCGCTCATCATCAGTCGCGGCAGCGACCTTCCGTTCGTGCTCGTGCTGCTCGGCGTGCTCGGCGGGGCGCTCGCCTTCGGCGTGATCGGCGTGTTTCTCGGCCCGGTCCTGCTCGCGGTCGGCTACGCGCTGCTGTCCGAATACTCGCGCAGCGCGTCCCCGGCCGACGCGGCATCGGTCGCTGCGCCGCCGGCCACCGACGTCAGGCCGCCGGAGACGCCGTAGCGCGCGCGGCGGCGTCGGGCCCGGACTCGCACGCGAGCGTCGCGGTCCACGGAGCGAGCGCGCTGATCATCTGTACGAAGACCTTCGGCGTTGCGGCGATCACCTGTCCGCCGTGGAGGTAGTCGCCCTCGCCGGAGAAGTCGCCGATCAGGCCGCCGGCTTCGAGGATCAGCAGGCTTCCGGCTGCGACGTCCCACGGATGCAGGCCGAACTCGAAAAAGCCGTCGTAGAAGCCCGCGGCGACGTAGGCGAGGTCGAGCGCCGCCGCGCCGGGGCGACGCAGGCCGGCACTCTGCTGCACCATTGCGCGCACCATCTGCAGCCAGGTGTCGAGCTCGCTGCCGTCGCGATAGGGAAAGCCGGTGCCGATCAGGCAGTCGCGCAGATGCGCTCGGCGCGATACGCGGATGCGCCGGTCATTGAGGAAGGCACCGCGACCTCGCGTCGCGGTGAAGAGATCGTTGCGCACCGGGTCGTAGATGACCCCCTGGGTGATCACGCCGCGGTGCGCAAGCGCGATCGACACGCAGTACTGCGGGAAGCCGTGCAGGAAGTTGGTGGTCCCGTCGAGCGGATCGATGATCCACACATTCTCGGCGTCGCGGTTGCGGTCGCGCGCCGTTCCCTCCTCGGCGAGGATCGCATGCTCGGGGTAGGTCGCATGCAGCGTCTCGACGATCGCGGCTTCGGCGGCGCGATCCACTTCGCTGACGAAGTCTTTCGGCCCCTTGCGGGTCACGGTGAGCAGATCGAGCTCGCGCGATCCGCGCACGATGATGTTGCCGGCGCGCCGCGCCGCCTTCACCGCCGTGGTCAGCATCGGATGCATGGAAATGGTCGCTGCGCGCGCTGGATCGCCGCGTGACAGAATGCGGCCCTTCGTCATTCTACAGGGGTGGCCGTCCACTGCGGCCACCCGCTCCGCGCATCGACGATGATCGAGGACCGGCCTCCCTATCCGCACGCTCGCGCGAGCGTCGCGGGGACGGTCGCGGCGAACGCGCCAGGGCTTGCGCGGATCCGCACGGTGCTCGTACGCCCGAGCCTGCCCGCGAATATCGGCGCGGCGGCGCGGGCACTGATGACGATGGGTCTGACGCGCGTCGTGCTGGTGGCGCCGGCGCGCTTCCCGGACGCCGAGGCGATGGCGGTGGCTTCGGGCGCCGCAGCGGTGCTCGACGCCGCGCGCGTGGTCGCAACGCTCGACGAGGCGCTTGCCGGAACGGAGCTCTCGATCGGCCTCTCGGCACGCCCGCGCCGCTTCGCCGGGCGAACCGCCACGCTTACCGACGCCGTGCGCGAGGCCGTGAATACCGCCGCAGCGCGTGCCGATGCCGCCGCTGCCGGCGCGGAGGTCGCACTGGTGTTCGGTACCGAGACGTCGGGGCTCAGCAACGACGAGCTTTCGCGCTGCACGCTCGCCGCGACCATCCCGGCGAACGCCGAGTATCCGTCGCTCAATCTCGCTGCAGCGGTTCAGGTGGTAGCGTGGGAGATTCGCCGTGCCGCGGGCATGCGCGGCGATGATGAGCCGGCATCGCGCCGCGGCTTCGCCGCGGCCACCCACGACGAGGTCGAGGCGCTGTATGCGCACGCGCAGCGCACGCTCGGCGCGCTCGAGTTCCTCGATGCGCGGCGGCCGCGGCGACTCTTTCAGCGCCTGCGGCGGCTGTTCGGACGCACCCGCCTCGAGCGTGAGGAAGTCAACATCCTTCGCGGCATCCTCGCGCGCGTCGACGAGCGCATCGGCGCGAGCGGTGCCGCGCGCATCGCCGTGCCGCCGCCGGAAGCGAAGCGATGACTTCCGCGACCAGCCCCGCCGCCCCGGCGAGGGTTTGCGCGAACTGCGGGGCCGTCGCGCCCGGCAGCTACTGTCCGGACTGCGGGCAGGAGACTCGGATCGAACTGCCGACCGTGCGCGCGTTCATGCGCGATGCGGCGGGGCGCTATGTCGCGCTCGACGGGCGCTCGCTGCGTACGGTGCGCGATCTGCTGTTCCGCCCGGGATTTCTGACCCGCGAATACCTCGCCGGGCGCCGGCGCCAGTACGTTCGGCCGGGCCGCCTGTTCCTCGTGCTTTCGCTCGCGATGTTCGCGGTGCTGCGCATCGCCAACCACGACCCGTCGGTGCAGGTGATCCGGGGCGACGACGTCGCGGCTCCTGGAAGCAAGGCGCCGCAACACGCGACGCAACAGGACGGTTTCAGTTTCGATGTCACCTCCGATCTCGACATCGAGCTCGCTACGCCGCGATCCGCCTGGCTCGCACCGCTCCATCGTGACATCGACCGCTACAATGCATTGACGGTCGCCGAGAAGCGGAGGCAGATTTCGGCCGGGCTGTTCCGCTATGGCCCTTACGCGGCGATCGCGATGCTGCCGGTCTTCGCACTGCTGCTGAAGCTCTCGTACGCGAGGCGCGTCCGGCAATATCCGAATCGTCCACATCGCTACGCCGCGCACCTTGTGTTCAGCGCGTACAGCCACGCGTTCCTCTTCGTGCTGGCGATCCTGTTTGCGGTTGTGCCTGCGTGGCTTCAGTTCCCGCTGTTCCTCTGGGGAGCCTTCTACGTGCCGGTGTCGATGAAGCGGGTCTACGGTGGCCGCTGGAGTGGCGTGGTCGCACGCACGGCAGTCGTCGGTGCGATCTATTTCGCAGTGCTCGTCGTTGCCTTCGTCGGTACCCTGATCGCCGCGATCCTCCTTAGCTGACGCGGTGTTGCGCCGCCCGCGACGCTCGCGTTGCTCGGCTACGAGCCCTTGCAGGCCGCGTCGGCGGTGGTCATCGATCGCGTGAGCAGCGACGCGCGGTGTACGCGACGTGCCTCGAGCTCCTCGATCTTCGTCGCGTAGCGGTCGCAGACGGGTTTCGTCGTGCAGGTCGTGCTGCCGGCGCGAGCGCGTGCGATCGCTTTCTCGACCTTGTCGACCGATCGCTGCGCGCGGGCCACCTTGGACTTCGCGTTGCGGCAGGTCCGCGATTCGGCGGCGGGAGCGGGACTCGGCGGCGTGGCTGCGGCGGACTGCCCTGGCGACGGCGCGGCGGGCGCCGCCTGGGCCGATACGCAGGGGATTGCCGCGACCGCGAGCGCGAACGCGGCGGCGAAGGCGCACGCCGCGTGGCGGGCGGGCGCGGAGAGCGGGGTCACGAGTCGGATGCGCACGAAGCCTCCTGTTCGACGAAGCAGATATTTCCGGCTGGCATAATGCCTCAATGTTCGATCGCCTGCGCGAAGACATACGGGTTGTCTTCGACCGCGACCCTGCGGCCCGGACGACGTGGGAAGTCCTGACCTGCTATCCGGGCCTGCACGCGCTCGTCTGGCATCGGGTGGCCACGCACCGGTTATGGACCTCGGGTTTTTGCTGGCTCGCGCGCTGGCTCGCGCACTGGAGCCGCTGGGTGACCGGGATCGAGATCCATCCCGGAGCGACCATCGGGCGCCGCGTGTTCATCGACCACGGGATGGGCATCGTGATCGGCGAAACTGCCGAGGTCGGCGACGACACGACGCTCTACCACGCTGTCACGCTCGGCGGCACCTCGTGGAACAAGGGCAAGCGGCACCCGACCGTCGGCAAGGCCGTCGTGATCGGTGCCGGCGCCAAGCTGCTGGGACCGATAATGGTGGGAGATGGCGCCAGGATAGGGTCAAATGCCGTCGTGATCAAGGACGTTCCGCCGGGGGCGACCGCGGTCGGGATCCCTGCCCGGGTGGTCGCCGACGACGAGCACGCGCGCCGCGAAGCGCAGGCGACGAAGCTCGGCTTCTCGGCCTACGCCGTGACACGCGGCCTCGAAGACCCGGTCGCCGAGGCCATTCACAAACTCCTCGATCACGCGTCGGCGGTCGACGAGCGCTTTGCGCAGCTCGTCGAGCAGCTCCGCCGCGGCGGCGTCGAATGCGAGGCCGACAAGGCGGTCGGGAATGCATTCGACGTCGACAAGATCAACAAGATGCTCGAGTGAACTTTGCATGTGCGCAACCTGACTAATCGGATCAGGTATGCCGGGGCGGGACGGACGGTTGGGGACGCCGTTTCGGCCAATTGCGAGGTTGTGTCGATGCGCCTGACGACCAAAGGACGCTTTGCGGTGACTGCGATGCTCGACGTCGCACTGCACGGCGCGACCGGCCCGGTTACGCTCGCGACGATCTCCGAGCGGCAGAAGATTTCGCTTTCGTATCTCGAGCAGCTCTTCGGCAAGCTGCGCCGGCACGGCCTCGTCGACAGCGTACGCGGGCCCGGCGGCGGTTACCGCCTCGCGCGCGATGGCGTGTCGATCACCGTCGCCGACGTCATCGTCGCGGTCGACGAGCCGATCGACGCGACGCAGTGCGGCGGCGACGAGCACTGCCTCGACGAGCGTTGCATGATGACGCACGACCTGTGGGCAGGGCTCAACGCACACATCTTCGGCTACCTGCGCTCGGTGACGCTCGCCGACCTCGTGCGCCGCCACGAGGAGGCTCGCCTCGCCGCCAGCCATCCGTCGCCGCAGGATGTGCGCGTGGTGCAGACGGGTGGCGGTCCCCACCCACGCGAATCCGCGGCCGTCTGACGGGGACGGTGTAAGCTGGCCGTGGCGGTGGCCGGCTGCGCTACCGCGGTCCCTCGATGCGCGCACCGATCTACCTCGATCACGCGGCGACCACCCCAGTCGATCCGCGTGTCGCGGCAGCGATGGCTCCGTGGCTCACGGAAGCGTTCGGCAACGCTTCCTCGCGCAATCACGCGTTCGGCCGTCGGGCGTCGGAGGCGGTCGAGCGCGCGCGCGCGCAGGTGGCTGCGCTCGTCCGTTGCGACGCGAGCGAGATCGTGTTTACGTCGGGGGCGACCGAATCGATCAATCTGGCGCTGAAGGGCGTCGCGGCGTTTCACCGCGACCGCGGCCGGCATCTCGTCACGCTGGCGACCGAGCACCGTGCGACGCTGGATGCGCTCCACGCGCTCGCGCAGAACGGCTTCGACGTGACGCGGTTGCCGGTCGAAGCCGGGGGGCTCGTCGACCCCCAGCGGTTTGCGGCATCGTTGCGGCCGCAGACCGTCGCCGCGTCGGTGATGGCGGTCAACAACGAGATCGGCGTGATCCAGGACATCGGCGCGCTCGGTGCAGTCTGTCGCGCGCACGGCGTGGTGTTCCACGTCGATGCGGCGCAGGCGACCGGCAAGATCGCCATCGACCTCGCGTCGCTCCCGGTGGACCTGATGTCGCTGTCGGCGCACAAAACCTGCGGTCCGCAGGGCATCGGCGCACTGTTCGTCCGCCGCAAGCCACGTGTGCGCATCGATGCACAGATGCACGGAGGCGGCCAGGAGCGTGGCCTGCGCGCAGGTACGCTGGCGACGCACCAGATCGTCGGCATGGGCGAGGCGTTCGCGCTGGCCGAGCTCGGCCTCGACGACGAGAACGTGCGCGTCGGTGCGCTACGCGACCGGCTGTGGCGCGAGCTCACCGCGATCGGTGGTGTGTTGCGGAACGGCAGCATCGAGCACAGTGTCGCCCAGCTTCTCAACGTCACCTTCGACGGCGTCTCCGCCGAGGAGTTGATGGCGGAGATCGAGGGGGTCGCGGTGTCGACCGGCTCGGCCTGCGGGTCGGGCTCGACCGAGCCGTCGCACGTGCTGCGCTCGCTCGGGCTCCCCGACGAGCTCGCGCACGGCGCGCTGCGTTTCTCGCTCGGACGGACCACGACGGCAGACGAGATCGACCGCGCCGCGGCACGGGTGAAGCGCGCGGTCGCCAGGCTGCGCCGGCCGGCGGGCACCGGACGGCCGCGCCGGCGCGGCATCGGTGGTGGCGGTACAATGGACGTTCGGACGCAATCGGATTGACGACGATGTCGATTACCCTCACCGAATCCGCCGCCAGGCACGTTACAGCCCACCTCGCGCAACGCGGGAGGGGCGTCGGACTGCGCCTGGGCGTGCGCAGCTCGGGATGCTCGGGCTTCGCCTATAAGGTGGACTACGCGGACGAGATCCAGCCCGACGACGCCCAGTTCGAGTCGCGTGGCGTACGCGTGCTCGTCGACCCGAGGAGCCTTCCGTACGTGCAGGGCATCGAGCTCGACTTCACGAAGGACGGACTCAACGAGCGTTTCACGTTCAACAATCCGAACGTGAAGGATCAGTGCGGTTGCGGCCAGTCGTTCAATATCTAGGCATTCAGCCGTGTGGGTAGCGGGCGCGCCGCGCCCGTCATGAACCCCTCGACGATCGAGCTGGTCGGCGCAGCATTGTTCGCCGTCGCGATCATGCACACGTTCGCGACGCGGTCATTCGAGCGTCTCGCGCATGCGCAGCCGGATCATGCGGGACTGTGGCATCTCCTCGGCGAAGTCGAGGTGGTGTTCGGGCTGTGGGCGTTCGTGCTCGTCGCCGCGATGTTCGCCACGGACGGCGCGACGCGCGCGATCGCCTACCTCGACTCGTGCGATTTCACCGAGCCGATGTTCGTCTTTGCGATCATGGTCGTCGCCGGCACACGACCGATCCTGCGCACCGCAACGTCCGCCGTGCGCGTGCTGACGCGCGCGATTGCACTACCGGGGAGGATGGGTTTCTACCTGACCGTGCTGACGGTGACGCCTCTCCTGGGGTCGTTCATCACCGAGCCCGCGGCGATGACGCTCGCCGCGCTGATCCTCGCCGAGCGCATCTTCGCCGCCGGCGTCTCGCGGCGCTTGAAGTACGCGACGCTTGGCGTGCTGTTCGTCAACGTCTCCATCGGTGGCACGCTGACCCCGTTCGCCGCGCCGCCGGTGCTGATGGTCGCCGGTACCTGGCATTGGGACACCGCGTTCATGATGGCGGCCTTCGGCTGGAAAGCCACGCTGGCGGTCGCGGTCAACGCGCTCGGGACGACGCTCCTGTTCATGGGGGTCGCACGGGCCTATCAGCGTTACCAGGACCGGCTGATCCTGCGCGAGGGCCTCCCGGTGGCGGTCTTCCTTGCCGGGCTCGTCGTCCTCGGCGGGCAGCAGCGCTGGTGGCTGCAGCCGCTGCTGATGCGGATGAGCTCCGATCAGGTGTTCTTCGGGGCGGCGATCCTCACTGCGTTCACCGACAACGCTGCACTGACCTATCTGGGCTCGCTCGTCGACGGGCTCTCCGACGCCTTCAAGTACGCGCTGGTTGCCGGTGCGGTCACCGGTGGCGGCCTCACGATCATCGCCAACGCGCCCAATCCGGCCGGTGTCGCGATCCTGCGCGGCCACTTCGACGACGAGACGGTGCATCCGCTGTGGCTACTCGCCGCAGCGATGCCGCCCACCATCGTCGCGGCGCTGGCGCTGTACACGCTCTGAAGGTGCCGCAGGCGTTCGCCGTCAGCCGAAGAGGTTGAGCACCGCGTCGAGTCCGCAGTGATCGATCGCGTGCGTCGCCCGCGCGCGAACCACCGGTTTTGCGCGCCAGGCGACCGCCACATCGCCGGCGGCGAACATCGGCAGGTCGTTCGCGCCGTCGCCGATCACCGCAACGAGCCCGTCGCCACCGCGCAGCCGCTGCGCGAGCGCGGCAATCAGTGCGGCTTTCGCCGCGGCGTCGACGGTCGTGCCGGCGATGCGGCCGGTCAGCCTGCCGGCCGTTATTTCGAACTCGTTGGCGATCGTCCAGTCGATTGCGAGCTCCGCCTGCAGGCGGTCGGTGAAGAAGGTGAAGCCCCCGGAGGCGAGCAGCGTTTCGATGCCACGCGCGTGCAGCGACTCGAACAGGGTCACGGCGCCGGGCGACAGCCGAAGGCGCTCATCGTAGACGCGCTGCAGCGCCTCCACCGGAAGCCCTTCGAGCAACGCGACGCGGCGTACGAGGCTCTCGCGAAAGTCGATCTCGCCGCGCATCGCGGCAGCGGTGATCGCCGCGACCTGGGGCTTGATTCCGCGCAGGTCGGCGATCTCGTCGATGCATTCGATGGTGATCAGCGTCGAGTCCATGTCCATCGCGACGAGCCGAAGGCGCTCGATGCTTCGTGTTCGCGGCACGAGCGCCCAGTCGCAACCGGCGGCGGCGAGCGCGTCGGCGACGCCATCGAGGGTTCGCGGCGCAACGAGCCGGAACGCCGCGCATTGCGCGCGATCGAGGGGAACGACGTCGGACGCGCCGGAGAGCGCGCGCAGGAGGTCGACGTCCTCGGGTGCGAGCTGCGGTGCCTGGACGACGAGGTCAGCGTCGTCCGTCATCGAGAGCGAAATCGATTTTCGCCTGCTCGAGGTCGACGCGGACGACGCGGACCCGCACGCGCCCGGCGAGCTGGAACACGCGGCCGCTGCGCTCGCCGACGAGTGCGTGCCGGCCGGCATCGAAATGGAAGTAGTCTCGCGGAAGGTCGGTCACGTGCACGAGGCCGTCGATCGCGAGGCCGTCGAGCGTGACGAAGATCCCGAAGCTCGCGACGCCGCTGATCGTTCCGGCGAACACGTCGCCGACGCGATCGCGCATGTAGTGGCACTTCAGCCACTGCAGCACGTCGCGCGATGCTTCGTCCGCGCGCCGCTCGGTCATCGAGCAGTGGACGCCGAGCTCGGCGAGCGACGCTCCCTTCGGCGCGTAGGTCTTGCCGGCCAGCGCGGCCTTCAATGCGCGATGGACGAGGAGGTCCGGATAGCGGCGGATCGGCGACGTGAAGTGGGCATAGCGATCGTAGGCGAGGCCGAAATGGCCGACGTTGTCGGGGCTGTAGCGCGCCTGCGCCAGCGAGCGCAGCAGCACCGTTTCGAACAGCGCGCGGTCTGGGCGCTCACCGATCCTCGCCATCAGCGCTGCGTAGTCGCCCGCCTGCGGGGCGTTGCCGCCGGTGAGCGCGAGGCCCGACGTCGCGAGGAACTCGCGCAGGGCGGCGAGTTTGTCCGCCGGCGGGCCCTCGTGCACGCGGTAGAGCGTCGCATGTCCGCGCTCGGCGAGGAACGACGCGGCGCAGACGTTGGCCGCGAGCATGCATTCCTCGATCAGCCGGTGGGCATCGTTGCGCGGTGACGGGAAGATGCGGTCGATGCGTCCAGCTTCGTCGAACGCGATCTCGAGCTCGGCGGTGTCGAAGTCGATCGCCCCGCGTCGTGCGCGCGCCGCGAAGAGTGCGCGATAGACGCGGTCGAGGTGACGGAGGCTTGTTTCGACCGCGCGAGGCAGGAGTTCGGGACTCTCCTTGCGGCCGCGATTCGGCGACGCCGCGGCAGCTGCGTTCGCAGTCAGCCATCGATGCACGTCGGAATAGATGAGCCGCGCGTGCGAATGCATGACCGCAGCGTAGAACTCGTAGGAGGCTATCGTTCCGTCGCGACCGATCCGCATGTCGCAGGCGACGCAGAGGCGGTCGACCGCGGGCTTCAGCGAGCAGAGCTCGTTCGAGAGCGCCTCGGGCAACATCGGAATCACGCGGCGCGGGAAGTACACCGAGGTGGCTCGCTCGCGCGCATCCGCATCGAGCGCGTCACCGTCCCTGACGTAATGCGACACGTCGGCGATCGCGACGACGAGACGGTGCGCGTCTCCGGCAGGTTCACAGTACACGGCGTCGTCGAAATCGCGCGCGTTGTCGCCGTCGATGGTGACGAGCGGGAGCTTCGTGAGGTTGCGCCTACCGCGCAGGTCGATCGGCCGCACCGACGCGGGCAGCTTCGCCGCAAGACGATCGGCCGCCGCGCTCCACTCGAACGGCAGCGCGTGCTTGCGCAGCGCGATCTCGATCTCGATGCCTGGATCGGTGGCATCGCCCAGTACCTCGACCACGCGTGCGATCGCTTCGCGCTGCGCACTCGGTTGCTCGACGATCTCGACGACGACGACCTGCCCGCGCGTCGCCGAGCCGCGCTCGCCTGGCGGCACGACGAGGTCCTGGCTGATGCGCCGGTTCTCCGCTTCGACGAACCACACGCCGCGCTCCTCGTGCAGCCGGCCGACGATCTTGCGGTTGGCACGCTGCACGACCTCGACGATCTCTCCTTCGGGACGCCCGCGACGATCGACACCGACGACCTTCGCGCTCGCGCGGTCGCCGTGCAGCACCTTGCGCATCTCGGACGGCGGGAGAAACAGGTCGTTGCCGCCAGCGTCAGGAACGAGGAAGCCGAAGCCGTCGGCGTGACCCTGGACGGCGCCGGTGACGATGTCGAGCTTCGCGGCGACGCAGAGCTCACCCTTCCGGTTGACGAAGAGCCTCCCCGCGCGCTCGAGCTCGACGAGCGGGGCGTCGAGCGCGCGCTTCGACCGGCCTGCGAGGCCGAGCTTCGCGGCGAGTTCGGCAGGTGTCAGCGGCTCGCCGGCGACGATCAGCGCGTCGAGCAGTTCGTCGGCGGAGAGCACGTTGGGACGCGCGCCGCGCGCGCGCGGCGCGCGGGCGTCAGCCGATCGCGCGGCACTGCCACGCGGAGTGGTCGCCGCACGACGGCGCATCGGTATGCTTTTTGACAAGGGTAATCGGTAAAATTACAATGCGCGGTTCGAGTCGTCACGCCTGCCCAGATGGCGGAATTGGTAGACGCACCAGGTTCAGGTCCTGGCGGTGGCAACACTGTGGAGGTTCGAGTCCTCTTCTGGGCACCACTCCCGATCGCATTGTCACACAGCGCTTGTGGCATCGGGCATAAATTGGCGAACTAGTCGATTTATGTCGAAATTTGAAACGCTGCCGCGAATAGGCAGTTAAGTCGCCACTAATTGCCGAAATGGGGTCGCTGTAATTCGAACTGAGTAAACGGCGACCGATTATCCCAATGTGTCAATTCTAGATTCTCGAAGCTCTTTGTTGCGAGTGGGCTGACGATACTGACCTGAGCCGGTTTTTCGGTTCAAAGGTTTCTGGAAAAATGGCTCCTTCGCCAGGAGGAGTCGATGCGCAAGAGCCGATTCCCCGACGAGCAAATCGTGGCCA
This sequence comes from Burkholderiales bacterium, assembly GCA_025981645.1. GTDB lineage: Bacteria > Pseudomonadota > Gammaproteobacteria > Burkholderiales > Casimicrobiaceae > VBCG01. Next base: position 1,194 of record JAICXH010000038.1, on the reverse strand, counting down.
TTCTGCGCGAGGCTGACCGCAGCTCGGTCGCGGAGTCCGCCAAGACGCACAAGGTCAGCGAGCAGACGCTGTATGTGTGGCGCAAGCACTTCGCCGGGCTGGCCCCGGCGGACGTAAAACGCCTGAAGGTGTTGGAGCTGGAGAACGCCAAGCTCAAGCGGCTGCTCGCCGAACGCGATCTCGAAGTCGACCTGATGCGGGAGGTGAACCGCCGAAAATGGTGAGCCCACAGGGGCGCCGCGACCAGGTCGGATTCCTGCGGGAACGCGGCCTGTCGCAACGGCGAGCTTGTGGGCTGCTCGGCGTTCCACGCTCGACCCCGGGGATACCGCTTGCGGCAGCCGGAGAAGGACGCGCCGGCGCTGACAGCCATGCATCGGTTGTCCAGCCAGTATCCGCGCTACGGCTACCGACGCATTCGCATCTTCCTGCGCCGGGAGGGCTTGCCAATGGGTATCAATCGCGCGCGCCGGCTGTGGCGCCAGGCCGGTCTTGGGTTGCCACGTAAGCGTCCGCGCCGTCGGGTCGCCGCCGGCCGGCCACGACCGCTGCCGCCCCGCGCGCCCAATCACGTCTGGGCCTACGACTTCGTGTTCGACTCCTGCGCCAATGGCCAGCAAATCAAGTGCCTGACGGTGGTCGACGAATTCACCCATGAATGCCTCGCCATCGACGTCGCCGGCGGCATCCGTTCCGCGCGGGTCATCGACGTGTTGACGCGGCTCATGAGCGTTCATGGTGCCCCCGTCTACCTACGCTCGGACAGCGGACCCGAATTCGTGAGCCATGCCATCCTGCAGTGGCTCACCGACGCTCGCATCGAGACCGCGATCATCGACCCGGGCAAGCCGTGGCAAAACGGCACTAACGAATCATTCAACGGCAAATTCCCCGACGAGTGCCTCAGCGTCGAATGGTTCCGTAGCCGACGCGAGGCGCAGGTCATCATCGAAGCTTGGCGCAAGCACTACAACGCGGTGCGACCGCACTCCAGCCTCGGCTACTTGACCCCGCACGAGTTCAAGCACGACGATCTACCCATTCACGTCCACCCCAACCGAGCCATTTCCCAGGAATAAACGGCTCGATGAACCGGACTCAGGTCATTGCTGCTTGTCGTGCGCTGGAGAAGCGGACGTCCTGCACTTCGCTGCGCGGCGTTCAGACAACCATGCGCGGTCCGCCGATCCGTTT
>JAICXH010000084.1 GCA_025981645.1 Burkholderiales bacterium | reverse complement strand
GTCGCGCAACACACGATAGTCGAGCTTCACCGACGGGTGGGCGTTGGTGGCGCGTGCGACGTCCGCCGGCGAGTGCATCGGCACGCCGTCGACGGCGACAATGCGGTCGCCGGCGTGCAATCCCGCCGCCTCCGCCGGCTTGCCCGGGAGCACCGCGTCGACGATCGGTGGTCCGAGATCGACGACTAGACCGAGCTTCGCAAGCGGATCTCCTTCCCAGTCGTCGTCGGTCAGCCCGCCGAGCGACAGCTCGCGGGCGACGGGCTCCGACGCGACGTCGCCGTGCGCAAGAGACAGTTGCACGGCCGCCTGCCCCTGCGCGCGCAACAGACGCCAGCGCAGTTCCTGGACGCTGCGGACCGGATCGCCGTCGACCGCGGTCACGACGTCGCCGCCGCGCACATCGGCCGCCGCGGCAGCGCTCTGCGGAGGCGGCGCCGCGAGCAGCGGCCGCTGTCCCGGGATGCCCGCCATGTAGGTCGCAGCGAAGAAGATTCCGGCGAGGATCAGGTTCGCGATCGGTCCGGCGGCGACGATCGCGATGCGCTTCGCCACCGGCTGGCGGTTGAATGCGCGCGGAAGGTCGGCACGCGGGACGGCAGCCTCGCGCTCGTCGACCATCCGCACGTAGCCGCCCAGCGGAATGGCGGAGAGCGCCCATTCGGTGCGATCGCGCCCGAAGCGTCGCGACCAGATGACGCGCCCGAAGCCGACCGAGAAGCGCGTCACCTTGACGCCGCTGATCCGCGCGACCACGTAGTGTCCGAGTTCGTGAAACACGACGAGCACGCCGAGCGTCACCGCGAACGCGACGAGCTTGTAGACGAAATCGGTCACGCGACGACTCCCAGCTCGGCGCGGCAGAGCGCGCGCGCGGCGGCGTCGACGGCGAGCGCATCGTCGAGTGAGGTCACCGGCGCCGCGTGCCGCCGTTCGAGCACCGTCGCGCAGGCGCGCGGTATGTCGCTGAAGCGTGCGCGTCCGGCGAGGAACGCATCGACGGCGACCTCGTTGGCGGCGTTGAGCGCAATCGGCGCCGAGGCGTCCGCCGCGAGCGCGGCGTAGGCGAGATCGAGGCAGGGGAAGCGCGCGGAATCGGGATGCACAAAGGTGAGACTGCCGATCGCTGCGAGGTCGAGCGAGCCGACCCCGCTCTCGACGCGCCCGGGAGCCGCGAGAGCCTGCGCGATCGGCGTGCGCATGTCCGGATTGCCGAGCTGCGCGAGGACCGAGCCGTCGACGTATTCGACCAGCGAATGCACGATGCTCTGCGGGTGGACGACGACCTCGATCCGATCGGCGGGCGCGCCGAACAGCCAGTGCGCTTCGATCACCTCGAGGCCCTTGTTCATCATCGTCGCCGAATCCACCGAGATCTTGCGTCCCATCGTCCAGTTCGGGTGCCGGCAGGCTTCCTCGGGCGTCACGCGATCGAAATCGGTGTCCGGTCGCTGGAAGAAGGGCCCGCCCGACGCGGTCAGCACGATCCGGCGCACGCCGGCCGCCGCGGGATCACGCGCGTACGGGGCCGGGAGGCACTGATAGACCGCATTGTGCTCGCTGTCGATCGGAACCAGCGTCGCCGCACCCGCTTCGGCGGCTTCGATGAACAGCGCCCCGCCGATCACCAGCGCCTCCTTGTTCGCGAGCAGGATGCGCTTGCCGGCGCGCGCTGCGGCGAGCGTTGCCGGCAGCCCGGCGGCGCCGACGATCGCGGCGAGCACGGTGCCGGCGGCCGGCAGCGTCGCGACCTCGGCGAGACCTTCCGGGCCGGCGACGATCCGCGTCGCGATGCCGTCGGCGGCGAGCGCGCGCGCGAGCGCGGCAGCGTGCGTGCGGTCGTGCAGCGCAGCGAGCCGCGGGCGGTGGCGCCGGCAGAGCTCGAGCAGCCGCGCGTGGTTGCCGTGCGCGGCGAGCGCGACCACCTCGAAGCGATCCGGGTGGCGCGCGATGACGTCGAGCGCCGACGCTCCGATCGAGCCGGTCGCGCCGAGGAGCGCCACGCCTTCGCGGCTCATGGCCGGCCGAGGAAGAGGAGCGCGGCGATCGACGCCGGCGGCAGCGCGGCGACGAGCGCATCGATGCGGTCGAGGATCCCGCCGTGGCCCGGCAGGAGGCGGCCGCTGTCCTTCACTCCGGCCTGGCGTTTCAGCAGCGACTCGTAGAGGTCCCCGATGATCGAGATGCCGGCGAGCGCCAGCGCGAGCAGCAGCCAGAGCACGAGCGAAGCCGGACCGGCAACGCCGCGGTAGCCGGCCGCCGGCCCGAGCGGCGCGAGGGCGAACGCGTAGACGGCGACACCGGCGAGCGCGCCGTACACGCCCTCCCACGTCTTGCCCGGACTCACCTGCGGCGCGAGACGGCGACGGCCGAATGCCCTGCCGGCGAAATACGCGGAGGTATCGGCAATCCACACGATCGCCATCGCCGCGAGGACGAGCCACGGCGAGCGCGCCTGCATCGCCACCAGGGCGACGAACGCGCCGGTGAGCACAATCCAGCCGGCGACCGCGCGCACGAGCTGCGACTTCGGATCCCAGCGGGCGAGCACCCACGGCGTCGCGACGACGAGCCAGAACACGCTGGCGACGCCGCAGATGGCGAGGACGACACCGGGCGGCCACCCGTCTTCGAAGCGCGCGGCCGGCGCGAACCGCAGCCAGCCGCCGATCGCCAGCGTGCCAGCGACGAACAACGCGCGCGACGTGCCGGCGAGGCGGGCGAGGCGCGCCCACTCGTCAGCGGCGGCCACCGTTGCAGCGAGCACGACCAGCGCGAACAGTTGCGGCGGCAGCGCGAACAGCGCAACGAGCACCAGCGCGACCAGCACGCAGGCGGTGGCGACGCGCAGAGCGAGCGGGTGGCTCGACGCCGGGCCCGACCCGAGCGCGCTCACGCCGCAGTCCCGTGAACCTGTTCGCCGGTGCGGCCGAAACGGCGCTCGCGCGTCGCGAACGACTCGATCGCCGCGGCGAGCGCCGCCTCATCGAAGTCGGGCCACAGAAGGTCGGTGAAGTAGAGCTCGGTGTAGGCGAGCTGCCACAGCAGGAAGTTCGAGATCCGCTGCTCGCCTCCGGTACGGATGAACAGATCGGGCTCCGGTGCGTAAGCCATTGCGAGCCAGGGCTCGAGCGCCTCGGGTTCGAACGCGGCGCCGTCGGCGAGCGCTTCGGGGTGCGCGCGGAAGCAGGCACGCGCGGCCTGGGCGACGTCCCAACGGCCACCGTAGTTGGCGGCGATCGTCAACGTGAGGCGGGTGTTGCCCGCGGTCTTCGCCTCGCCTTCGGCGACGAGGTCGCGGATGCGCTTGTCGAAGCGCGACGTGTCGCCGATCGCGCGAAAGCGGATTCCGTTCGCGTGCAGCTTCGCCACCTCCTGCTCGAGCGCGCGCGCGAAGAGCTCCATCAGCAGCGTCACCTCGTCGGCGGGGCGGCGCCAGTTTTCGCTCGAGAACGCGAACAGTGTCAGGTACTCGACGCCATGCTCGATTGCCGCTCGCACCGTCGCGCGGACCGCCTCGACCCCCTTGCGATGCCCGGCAATGCGCGGCAGCAGCCGCTTGTTCGCCCAGCGCCCGTTGCCATCCATGATGATGGCGACGTGGCGCGGAGCCCTCGCGGGATCGGGGACTGCGCGCGTCGAGCTGGTGAACACGGCGTGTGCGACGAGGCAGCGACGTCAGATCGCCATCAGGTCGGCTTCCTTCTGCTGCAGCAGGCGGTCGACCTCCGCGATGTGGTGGTCGGTCAGCTTCTGCAGTTCGTCGTGCGCGCGGCGCTCGTCGTCTTCCGAGCACTCCTTGTCCTTGAGCAGGCGCTTCAGGTGCTCGTTGGCGTCGCGACGGACGTTGCGCACGGCGACCCTGGCCGCCTCGGCCTCCTTGTGCACGACCTTGATCAGATCGCGGCGCCGTTCCTCGGTGAGCGCAGGCATCGGCACGCGAATCAGCTCGCCCGACGTCGCCGGGTTGAGCCCGAGGTCGCAGTCGCGGATCGCTTTCTCGACCACCGGAATCATCTTCTTCTCCCACGGCTGCACGGCGATCGTGCGCGGATCGGCCAGTGTCACGTTGGCAACCTGGGACAGCGGCACCGACGAGCCGTAGTAGTCGACGTGGATATGGTCGAGGAGCCCGGTATGTGCGCGGCCGGTGCGCACTTTCGCGAGGTCCGCCTTCAGAGTGTCGACCGACTTCGCCATCTTCTGCTCGGCCGCCTTCCTGACGTCGCTGATCATGGAGCCTCCACGCGTCAACAGTGCACCAGCGTGCCCTCGTCGTCGCCCATCACGACGCGCTTCAGCGCGCCGGGCACGAAGATCGAGAATACCTTGACCTGCATGTTCTGGTCGCGGCACAGCGCGAGCGCCGTCGCGTCCATCACCTTGAGGTGGCGCGCGATCGCCTCGTCGAAGGTCAGCGACTGGTAGCGCCGCGCGGTGCTGTCGACCTGAGGATCGGCGGTGTACACGCCGTCGACCTTGGTCGCCTTCAGCACGATGTCGACGCTCATCTCGCGTCCGCGCAGCGCTGCCGCCGTGTCGGTGGTGAAGAACGGGTTGCCGGTACCAGCCGCGAAGATCACGACGCGCTTCAGCTCGAGGTGGCGCAGCGCGCGACCGCGGATGTACGGCTCGGCGACCTGGTCAATCCGCAGCGCCGATTGCACGCGCGATTGGACTCCGGCCCGCTGCAGCGCGTCCTGCAGCGCGAGCGCATTCATCAGCGTCGCGAGCATGCCCATGTAGTCGGCGGTCGCGCGGTCCATTCCGGCCGCCCCCGGGGCGACGCCGCGGAAAATGTTGCCGCCGCCGATGACGATGGCGATCTGGACGCCGAGACGCGCGACCTCGCCGACCTCGGCGACGATACGGTCGATCGTCTCGCGCTCGATTCCGTAGCTGTTGGCGCCCATCAGCGCCTCGCCGGAGAGTTTGAGCAGGATGCGCCGGTACGCGGGGCGCGCCCCCGGTCGGGACGCGGCCTCGGCGGTCGAAACGGTGGCTGCGCTGTCGGGTGGGCTCATCGCTTGCGCTCCGAGGTGAAGGGAGACGGTGACACGCGTCGCGGCCGGCGCCTTGGCGTCAGCCGCGGCTCAGCGCGGCAACCTCGGCGGCGAAGTCGTCCTTGCGCTTCTCGATTCCCTCGCCGACGACATAGAGGATGAAGCCGTTGACCGTGGCGCCCTGCGCCTTCACCAGTGCGGCGACCGTTTCCTTGTCGTTCTTGACGAACGGCTGGCCGAGCAGCGTCACCTCGGCGAGGAATTTGGCCACCGCGCCGTCGACCATCTTCGCGACGATCGCCTCCGGCTTGCCCGACTCGGCGGCGCGCGCCGCGGCAATCGAGCGCTCGCGCTCGATGACGTCGGCCGCAACGTCCTCGCGCGCGACGGCGATCGGCTTGCTCGCCGCGATGTGCATCGCGAGGTCGCGTCCGAGCGCGGGGCCCCCGCCGCTGACGTCGACCAGTACGCCGATCCTTGTGCCGTGCACGTACGACGCGATGCTGCCGCGCGCGTCGAGCCGCTGGAAGCGCCGGACGCCGATGTTCTCGCCGATCTTCTGCACCAGCGCGACGCGGCGCGCCTCGACGACGTCGCCGGAGGCGAGTTCGAGCGTCGCGAGTGCGGCTGGATCGGCCGGGCGCCGCGTACGAACGAGCACAGCGAGCTCGGCCGCGAATGCCTTGAAGTCCTCGTTGCGGGCGACGAAATCGGTCTCGCAATTCACCTCGACGATCGCTGCGCTCTTGCCGTCCTCATCCACCGCCACGGCGATCACGCCCTCGGCGGCGACGCGCCCCGCTGCCTTGCTCGCCTTCGCCCCGCTCCTGATGCGCAGAATCTCCTCGGCCCTGGCGAGGTCTCCCGCCGCCTCGGTGAGCGCCTTCTTGCACTCCATCATTCCCAGCCCGGTGCGCTGGCGCAGTTCCATCACGGTCGTCGCGGAAATGTCCGCCATCTTCTGCTCCACAGTTCAGCTCGTTCCGGGCGGACGCTTCCGACCGGAGCGATCGTTGCGCGGCGACGCGGGCCCGCGAAGCGCGCCCGGCGACGCGGCGGGATCAGGCCGAGGCTTCGTCCGCCACCTCGACGAACTCATCGCCGGCCGACTTGATCTCCTGGATCGTGCTGCTGCGTCCTTCGAGCACCGCGTCGGCGACACCTCGCGCGTACAGCCTGATCGCTCGGCTCGAGTCGTCGTTGCCGGGAATCACCCAGGCGACCGGGTCCGGATTGTGGTTGGTGTCGACGACGGCGACGATCGGAATGCCGAGCTTCTTCGCCTCGGTGACGGCGATCTTGTGATAGCCGACGTCGATGATGAACACCGCATCGGGCAGCGCGTTCATGTCCTTGATCCCGCCGAGGCTCTTCTGCAGCTTGTCGAGCTCACGTCGATGCGAAAGCGCCTCGCGCTTCGTCATGCGCTCGAAGGTACCGTCCTCGGCCATCGTCTCCAGGTCCTTCAGACGCTTGATCGACTGCTTGACAGTCTTGAAGTTCGACAGCATGCCGCCGAGCCATCGGTTGTCGACGTACGGCATGCCGGCGCGCCGAGCCTCCTCGGCGATGATCTCGCGCGCCTGGCGCTTGGTCCCGACGAACAGGACGGTCCCGCGATTTGCCGCCAGATGGCGGACATACTTCATCGCTTCGTTGTACATCGCCAGCGTCTTTTCGAGGTTGACGATGTGGATCTTGTTGCGCTGCCCGAAGATGTACTCGGCCATCTTCGGATTCCAGTAGCGGGTCTGGTGACCGAAGTGGACACCGGCCTCCAGCATCTGGCGCATCGTGACGGACATGCAGAACTCCTTCGCTCAGGGTTGGGCCTCCATCGGCGGAGCCGGCCCGGCGCGGCGCGCCGGACACCCTGAAACCGCCGATGTGCGTGATGGGCGGACCCTCCGCCGGCGCAGCCGCGCCACCGGGACAATCCGTCCTCGTCGAGCCGCCCGTATCCCGGGACCCCTTGCCAAGGGCCTGCGCAGACGCCATCTTGTTCGTGCGGCTGCGCGCGCCGCCCCTGCGGTGGTCGCCGACTCGGTGGCGATCATCTGCGTGGGCTGCGCGAGGCGCGTTGCGGCTAACTTGCGATTTTAGCATATCAGGACAACGATTCTCATGAGCGAACTCCCTGCCCAGCGCGACCGCGCGACGTCGGCGCCGGACAGCGCGACTGCCCTTCTCTGTCCGGATCCGGGCTTCGCGGCCATCGAGGTTTCCGGCGACGACGCGGCTGCGTTCCTGCAGGGCCAGCTTTCGAGCGACGTGCGTGCGCTTGCGCCGGGTGAGGCGCAGTACTCGAGCTACAACAGCGCGAAGGGGCGCGTGCTCGCCAACCTCGTCGCCGCGCGTCTGCCGGCCGATGCGCCAGCGACCCGCTATGCGCTCGTGCTCGCACGCGAGCTCGCCCGCCCGATCCGCGAGCGGCTCGCGAAGTACGTGCTGCGCGCGAAGGTCGAGCTTGCCGACCGCAGCGCCGACTGGCCGCTCTTCGGCCTCGCCGGCGGCGGCGCGGCGGCCGCGCTCGCCTCGGCGGGACTCGCGCCGTCGCCGCTGGCGATCGCACATCGCGATCGGGCATTCGCGCTCGGACTAGCCGACGCACGCGCGCTGGTGTTCGGTGCGGCTGCCGCGGTCGCGCCGCTGCGCACCGCGCTGCAATCGAGCGCGCAGCTGATCGATCGCGCGGCGTGGCTGCGCGCCGACATCGACGCCGGCATCGCCTGGGTCGTTCCCGCCACCAGCGAACTCTTCGTTGCGCAGATGCTGAACTGGGACGTCGTCGGCGGCATCAGCTTCAGCAAGGGCTGCTATCCCGGCCAGGAGATCGTCGCGAGGATGCACTACCTCGGTCGCCTCAAGGAACGTTTGCTCGCCTTCGAGACCGACGCCGACGACGTTGCACCCGGTGCGACGCTGCGCTCGGCGAGCTTCGGCGAGCAGGCGTGCGGCACCGTCGCCGTCGCGGCTCCCGATCCGGCCGGCGGCATGCGGCTGCTCGCCGTCGCGCAACTCGCCGCCGCAGCAGCAGGAGACCTCGCGCTCGCCGCTCATCCGAACGCACGGCTCGTCGCGCGTCCCCTGCCCTACACCGTTCCGCCCGCCGGCGCGACCGTGCCTCGGTCCTGAATGGCATGTGCCTCGCCGTCTTCGCGCTCGACGCCCATCCGCGCTACCGCCTCGTCGTCGCGGCCAACCGCGACGAATTCCACGCGCGGCCGGCCGCCGCCGCGCGCTGGTGGCGGGCGCGCAATGGGACGCTGCTGCTCGGTGGGCGCGATCTCGAGGCCGGCGGTGCCTGGCTCGGCGTCAACGCAGTCGGCCGCTGGGCGTTCGTCACGAACGTCCGCGAGCCTGGCAGGCACAACCCACAGGCGCCGTCGCGCGGCGAGATCGTCCCGCGGCTCCTCGCCGCCTTCGCCGACGCCGTCACGACGATGCGCGACGCGCTGGTTGACGCGCGCGCCTGCAACGGATTCAACGCAGTCGCCGGGACCCTCGGCGACGCGGCATTCGGGTCGAATCGGCAATCGGACGTCGTCGCGTTGACCGGCGGCGTCCACGGCGTGTCGAACGCGACACTCGACACGCCCTGGCCCAAGCTCGTCCATGCGCGCGAACGCCTCGCGCGCTTTTGTGCGCTCGGCGCCGACGACCCGGCGCCGTTGTGGGAACTCCTCGCCGATCGGGCGATGGCGCCTGATTCGCTGCTGCCACGGACCGGCGTCACGCTCGACCGCGAGCGGATGCTGTCGGCGGCGTTCATCGTCGGTCCCGTCTACGGCACGCGCGCGTCGACGCTGCTGACGATCGACGTCGGCGGCCGCGGCTGGCTCGCCGAACGAAGCTACGACCGGGATGGCGTGTTCACCGGCGAAGTGGCGTTCGAGTTCCACATCGGGTCAGACGCCATAGTCGTGAAAGCGCAGCCTCGCCCGGCCGTCGTGTGACTCGAGCGTGCACCGCCCGCCGACCGGCAGCGTGAGCTTTTCGCGCACATGCCCGAACGGGAGGCCGGTGAAGACCGGCACCGAAACGTGCGCGCGCACCTGTGCGATCGCAGCGACGATGTCGTAGCCACCGTCGTTCGCGCCCAGGTGGTACTCGGTGAAGCTGCCTAGCAGGATCGCGCGCTGGCGCACGAGCACGCCGGCAAGAAGGAGCTGGTAGAGCATCCGTTCGATTCGGTACGGATGCTCGCCGACGTCTTCGAGGAACAGGATACCGCCCGGGACGTCCGGCAGGTAGCCGGTCCCGGCGAGGTGCGCGACCATCGCGAGGTTGCCTCCCCAAAGCACGCCGCTGCACGCGACGTCGGCAGGGCCGTCGAGCTCGCATTCGACCTCCCACACCGCGTGCTCGAGAACGCCGAAGCAGTGCTCGAACGTGTACGGCGACGGCTGCTCCGCGCCGAAGTCGTAGCTCGCCATCGGCCCCGCGAACGTGACCATGCCCGCGCGAGCGAGTGCGGCGAGCTGGAAGGCAGTGAAGTCCGAGTGCCCGATCCAGCGCTTGCGCGCGCGGGCGAGACGCGCATAGTCGAGCCGCTCGAGGAGGCGCGTAAACCCGTAGCCCCCGCGCACGATGACCGCGACGTCGGCATCGTCGGCCGCCGCGACGCGCTCGATCGCCGCGATGTGCTCGCCGTCGGGTGCCGAGAAGCGCTGCCAGCGCGAGGCGACGGTGGGATCGCAGCGTACCCGGTGCCCGAGCGCCTCGAGTCGCGCGACGGCCCGCGGGATCGCCGCTGGATCGGTCGCGAAGCCTGCCGGGGCGAGAAGATCGAAGTGCATCGTCCGACGTCCTGGTGTCGCGCGTCCGCCAGGCCGGTGTCAGCGGCGCGCCGCGAAAAACCCGGTGAGCAGCGCGGCGCATCGCTCGGCTGCGACACCGCGCTCGACGCGCGTGTGATGATTGAGTTCGCGCCTCGCGAAAAGGTCGATCACCGATCCGCACGCTCCGGTCTTCGGATCGGTGGCGCCGAACACGAGGCGCGCGAGCCGCGCATGGAGGATCGCCCCAGCGCACATCGCGCAGGGTTCGAGGGTCACGAAGAGCTCGCACGCCGAGAGACGGTAGTTGCCGAGGGCCGCAGCAGCCTCGCGCAGCGCGAAGATCTCGGCGTGGGCCGTCGGGTCGCTCCGTGCGATCGGGGCGTTGCCGCCGCGGCCGACGATCCGCCCTTCGCAGACGACGACCGCTCCCACCGGTACCTCGCCACGAGCAAGCGCGGCTTCGGCGAGCGCGAGCGCCTCGGACATCCACGCGGCGTCGCCCGACGACTCGCGCGTGGTGCCGGCGTCGCGATTCGCGGGCGCGGCGGCAGCGGACATCGCTGGCGGGGCCGCCTCAGCGGTCGGCCGTATCCTCGATGCGGAAGCGATGCAGGATACGGTGCACCACCGGCGCGAACATCAGTCCGGTCGCAGCGAGCAGGACGACACCGCAGAAGAGCGCGTAGACGCTGTCGAAGATCTTGCCGGCAACGGTCTTCACATCGACGACCGGACCCATTCCGGACAGCAGCATCGCCGCCTGGTGAAAGGCGTCGAGCCAACTCATCCCCTCGGTGGCGTGGTAGCCAAGCATGCCGATCGCCAGCGTGCACGCGACAATCGTTCCCGCGTACCGCGCGCCGCGCAGCACGCGCGCCCCGAAATATCCGCGCGTCGGCGTAGGGGGCGCAAACCACGACGGCGAGCGATAGCTCTGCGTCGCGCGCTCCGCGCGGGCATCGTTTCGGGTGGCCACGCGCGAAATGGTATCAGCCCGCTTGACCGCGAACCGCGGACCCGAAATACTCTTCGAATGACCGAGCACCGGGCAAGCGTGACGGCAACCTCCGGGGCGCCGCTGCATCTGCACGTTCCCGAACCGTCCGGGCGGCCGGGGTACCACACCGACTTCTCGTACCTGCAGGTGTCGCCTGCGGGCGCCGTGCGGCGCCCGCCGGTCGACGTTTCGCCTGCCGACACGGGCGAGCTCGCGCACGCGCTGGTGCGCGTGCTCGACGACGCCGGCAACGC
>JAICXH010000097.1 GCA_025981645.1 Burkholderiales bacterium | reverse complement strand
GCAGGTGCCCGACGAGCCCTGCCGCGAACGCTTCGGAGAGCGCCTTCAGCGCGCGAGGCGGAAGCTCCTCGGTGACGATCTCGACGACGAGCGTACGCGGGGTCGACGGTGTGCTCGTCATGCGTGCTCGCGGAGTGCCGCTCGCGGCCGCTGCCATCGCGGAGGCAGCAGCGGGAAACCTTGCGCCTCGCGCGATTCGACATAGGCCTGCGCGACGAGGCGCGACAGCGTGCGGATTCGCCCGATGTAGGCGGCGCGCTCGGTAACGGAGATCGCGCCGCGTGCGTCGAGCAGATTGAACGTGTGCGCCGCCCGCAGGATCATCTCGTAGCCGGGCAGCGGCAGCTTCGCCTCGAGCAGGCGTTTCGCCTCGGCCTCGCAGAACGCGAACTGCTCGATCAGCCGCGGGGCGTTCGACTCCTCGAAGTTGTAGGTCGACTGCTCGACCTCGTTCTGCCGATAGACGTCGCCGTAAGAGAGCAGGCGCTCCTCGGCGTCGTCGCGCGCTCTCGTCCAGACGAGGTCGTAGACGTTGTCGCAGCCCTGCAGGTACATCGCGAGGCGCTCGAGGCCATAGGTGATCTCGCCGGTGATCGGATCGCAGTCGAGGCCTCCGACCTGCTGGAAGTAGGTGAACTGCGTCACCTCCATGCCGTTCAGCCAGACTTCCCAGCCGAGCCCCCACGCACCCAGCGTCGGGTTCTCCCAGTCGTCCTCGACGAAGCGCACGTCGTTTTTCGCGAGATCGAAACCGAGCGCCTCGAGCGAGCCGAGGTAGAGGTCGAGGATGTCGGCGGGCGCCGGCTTCAGCACCACCTGGAACTGGTAGTAATGTTGCAGGCGATTGGGGTTGTCGCCGTAGCGGCCGTCCTTCGGCCGCCGCGACGGCTGCACGTAGGCCGCGCGCCACGGCTCGGGGCCGAGCGCGCGCAGGAAGGTCGCCGTATGTGACGTTCCGGCTCCGACTTCCATGTCGTAGGGCTGCAGCAGCGCGCAGCCGCGCGCGCTCCAGTAGTTCTGCAGCGCGAGGATGATCTGCTGGAAGGTCGGCGCGGGCTCGGCGGAGGGAGGCACGGCTGATCGGTAGGTCGCGGGCTGCGCGATTCTACCGTGTAGGCGCTCGCCCCCCGCGGCGGATCCTCGCTGCCCCGGCGCCTACGATTAGGAGCGCCGCCAGCGCGAGCGCCAGGATGTCGCCGATGCGCAGATACGGCGTGTCGCCCACGTAACCCCGCACGCTGACTTCGAGCACGCCGGTCGTGAACCACGGCAACTCGGCGATCACCCGGCCGTCGACGCCGATCGCCGAGGTGATGCCGGTGTTGGTCGCACGCAGCATCGGCCGCCCCGATTCGAGTGCGCGCGTCGCGGCGATCTGGTTGTGCTGGCGCGCGGCGATCGAATGGCCGTACCACGCATCGTTCGTCACGTTGACGAGCAGATCGGCCCGACGCGCGCTGGCGATCATCTCGCCGCCGAAGGCGTCCTCGTAGCAGATGCCGACGGCGACACGGTGTCCGGCGACGGTGAGCGGCGGCTGCGACGCGCCTCCGCGCGCCTGGCCGGCGAGCGGAATGGCGAGCACGCTGTCCATCAGCGGCTGCACGACCGATGCGAACGGGATCGCCTCGCCGAACGGCACCAGGTGATGCTTGCGGTAGAACTGGAGCTCGCTCGCGCCGAGTGCCACGACCGTGTTGTAGACGCGCGGCTCGCGCTGGCCGGAAAGCGGCGGCAGCGCAGTGAACATGCCGGCCAGCACGTCGCCGTCGCGCGCGATCCCCGTGCGGATCAGCGAGAGCAGCACGTCGTCGGGAATCTCGTCGGAGAACATCGGGAACGACGATTCGGGCAGCACGACGAGCCGGCCGCGGCTCGTGGCGACGAGCGACAGGTAGCGATCGAACGTCGCCTTGCGGAGGCCCGGATCGAACTTGTCGTCCTCGGGGACGTTCCCCTGGACGAGCGAGACGGCGAGCGGCGCACCCTGCGGATGGGTCCACGCGACGGTGCGAAGCGCAGCCCCCGCGACGAACAGCGCCGCTGCGGCGCGCGCCAGCAGCGCGAGCTCGCGCTGCGCCGCGCGCTCGATTGCGCCGAATGTCTCGGCGATCAGCGCCGCGACGAGCGCGACGGCGAGCGAGACGAGGTAGACGCCGCCCACCGGCGCGAAGCCCGCGAGTGCGCCGTCGGGAACCTGAGCGTAGCCCGTCGTGAGCCACGGAAAGCCGGTAAACACCGTGCCGCGCAGCCATTCGGCGAGCGTGAAAGCGCCCGCGGCGGCGACGACGCGTGTGAACGACCCCTGCGCGCCGGCGCGCACGGCGACCCAGCCCGCGGCCGCCGGCCACAGCGCGAGGTAGACGACGAGGCAGCCGATCGCGAGTGCCGCAAGCGGCGCCGGCATTCCGCCGAACGTGCGAATCGCGACGTAGAGCCATGACACGCCCGCACCGAAGACCCCGACACCGAACGCGAAGCCGAGCCATGCAGCGCTTCTCGCGGTGGGCGCGTACTGCCATTGCCAGAACAGCACGGCGAGGGTCGCGAACGGCAGGATGCCGAGATGAAACGGCTCGAACGCGAACACCGTTGCCGCCCCGGCGGCGAGTGCCAGGAGAGGCGGCAGTGCGCGACCGGCGGTCATCCGCTGCGGTCGTCGTCCGGCGCAGGCGGGGCGACCCGCTCGACGTGCAGCGTGTAGAGCCTGCGGCTGTCGGCGCGCAGCACGCGGAAGCGGAAGCCTTCGAGCGCCGCCACTTCACCGCGTTTCGGCAGATGGCCGAACGACTTCAGCAGGAGCCCGCCGATCGTGTCGAAGTCGTCGTCCTCGAAGTGCGTCCCGAACTGGGCGTTGAAATCTCCGATCTCGGTCTGCGCCTTGACGCGAAAATGGCCGTTGGCCTCGGGGATGATGTTGTCCTCGCTCTCGTCGAAGTCGTATTCGTCCTCGATGTCGCCGACGATCTGCTCGAGAACGTCCTCGATCGTGACGAGACCCGACACACCGCCGTACTCGTCGACGACGATCGCGATGTGGTTGCGGTTGGCGCGAAACTCGCGCAGAAGCACGTTGAGGCGCTTCGATTCGGGGACGAACACGGCGGGGCGCAGGATCTCGCGCAGATTGAACGCCTCAGGATTCGCGTAGTAATTCAGGAGCTCCTTCGCGAGCAGGATGCCGACAACGTCGTCCTTCGATTCGCCGATGACCGGAAAGCGCGAGTGGCGCGTGTCGAGGATCAGCTCCATGAACTGCGGCGGGTCGTCGTCGATCGACACGCAGTCCATCTGTGCGCGCGGAATCATGATGTCGCGCACGGTCGCCTCGGACACGGCGAGCACACCCTCGATCATCGACAGCGCGTCGGCATCGATCAGCCTGCGCTCGAAGGCGCCGCGCATGACCTCGAGGAGGTCGTCGCGGTCCTCGGGTTCGCGTGTCAGGAGTCCCGACAGGCGCTCGAGCAGCGTCGGTTTGTCGTCTGGATCGGCGTGCGGCGGCATCGGCGGGGGTCAGCTCGCGGCGCGCCAGGGGTCGGCGTGGCCGAGGCTCGCGAGGATCGCGGATTCGCGCGCCTCCATCCGCACGGCGTCGTCGGCGCGCTGGTGGTCGTAACCCTGGAGATGGAGCATGCCGTGGATCACCAGATGCGCGTAGTGCGCGACGAGGCGCTTGCCCTGCGACCGGGCCTCCCGGTTCACGACCGGCGCGCACAATACGATGTCGCCGGACAGCGACGGCTGTCCATCGTACACGAATGTCAGAACGTTCGTGGCATGGTCGCGGCCCCGGAAGCTGCGGTTGAGGGCGCGCCCCTCGCGGGCGCCGACGAAGCGCAGCGTCACCTCGGCCGGACGTTCGAGCGCCGCCAGCACCCATCGACGCAGCGTGCGCCGGCGCGGCAGCGCCCTCGGGTCGACCTGCCACTGGATCGCGAGCCGGAGGCGGGGTTCTCGCGCAGCCCGCTCAGCCGGTCGCGTCGCGGTCATAGGCGTCGATGATCTTCTGCACCAGCGGATGGCGCACGACGTCGGCGCTCGTGAAGCGGACGAACGCGAGCCCGCGCACGCCCCCGAGGATGCGCTCGGCTTCGATCAATCCGCTCTTCTGCCCACGCGCAAGATCGGTCTGCGTGACGTCGCCGGTGATCACGGCGCGGGTGCCGAAACCGATGCGCGTGAGGAACATCTTCATCTGCTCGGGAGTGGTGTTCTGCGCCTCGTCGAGGATGATGAACGAGTGGTTGAGGGTGCGACCGCGCATGTAGGCGAGCGGAGCGAGCTCGATCGTCTGGCGTTCGAAGAGCTTCGCCGCCTTGTCGAAGCCCATCAGATCGTAGAGTGCGTCGTAGAGCGGGCGCAGGTACGGATCGACCTTCTGCGCGAGATCGCCCGGCAGGAAGCCGAGGCGCTCGCCGGCCTCGACCGCCGGGCGTACGAGCACGATGCGCTTGACGGCATCGCGCTCCAGTGCGTCGACTGCACAGGCTACAGCGAGGTAGGTCTTGCCGGTGCCCGCCGGGCCGATGCCGAAGCAGAGATCGTGCGAGCGGATCGCGTCGAGATAGGCGACCTGGTTCGGTGTGCGGCCGTGCAGATCGGCACGCCGTGTTCTGAGCGCAGCCGATCCGGTGTGCCCGCCGAGTGCGGCCACTTCGACCAAGCCGAGCTGGATGTCGTCGACCGAAAGCGGCTTCTCGGCCGCAGCGTAGAAGCGGCGCAGCGCGAGGATGCCGTCACGCACCGCGCCCGGCGCTCCGGAGACCGTGAAGCGCGCGCCGCGGCGCTCGATCGCGATGTCGAGAGCGGCCTCGATCTGATGCAGGTTCGCGTCGAGTGCGCCGCACAGGTTGGCGAGCGCGCGGTTGTCGATCGGCGCCAGTGCGATGGTGTCGACGACACGTCCGCCGCCGTGTGGGGTCGGTCCCGCGGGCGGGAGTGGCGGCGCCACGACGCCAGCCTGCCTGCGCCTGCGAGTCGTCACGGGCCCTGCCGCAGGATCGGCGCCTTCAGCGCCTCGTCGAGCGTCGCCTGCATTTCGGCCACGTGTGCGCGAGCCTCGATCGAGCGCCCGCGCGAACCGGCATTCGCGAGCTCGCCGCGCAACGACTTCGCCTCGACGCGAAGGAGCGCGCGCGCGTCGGCAGGCAGGTCGGACGAAGGTTTGATCAGCGCATCGGCGACGAGTCGTACGTATTCGCGCTGCAGGTTACGCCGTGCGAGCGGGATCTGGCCGCCGCGAGCGAGCTCGCTCCACACCGCGTCGTGCAGCGTCCGGTAGAGCTCCGGAAGGCGCAGCGCACGGCTCGCCTCGTCGACCTTCGACTCGTTGTTGAGCAGGCGCTGCGCAGTGAGCGGGCTCATCAGCCGGTCGAGGACCGCCTTCTGCAGCGTCGCCACCTGCTCGTCGATCGATACGTCGAGCGGTGGCGCCGGCCTGCCGAGCTCGCCGGCGTCCCGCATGTCGGTCACCGACGCGGTCAGCCGGCGCAGGAACGCCGGCTCGAAGCGGAAGCTCGTCGCCGACAGCACGTCGTTCGCGAGCATCGCAAGTGCCTCGCGCTGCTTCGCCGGGTCAACCGGCGTCAGCGGCGCGCGGCCGCTGCCTGCGCGATCGCGCAGCGTGGTGAGCCCGCCGATGTATTTGACCGCGTAGAGTGCACCCTGCGCCGCCTGGTTGAATCCGCGGGTGAAGTTCCTCATCAGCACCGAGTAGCTCTCGCCGGGGGCGAGCTGCAACGTCTCGGTACGCTGCCACAACTCGTGCACGAGCTCGAAGCGCTTCTTCGCGTAGGCGAGCGGATCCTCGCCGAGATCGAGGACATTGACGTCCGGGTCGATGCCGAAGACGAATACGTCCTCGTCGGACGCGAAGGCGAGCTCGTGCTCGCTCGACCTTCCGGCGATCGACGCGAGCGCCGCGGCTTCGCCGGCCGCCGGAACCTCGCGGTAGCCGTACTCGATCGCCCAATAGTCGTAGGGGCCGAGCGTCGTCATGTCGTAGGCGCCCTGCCGCTCGCCGCGCGTCGCGATGTTCCACGGGTTGTACTCCATCACCGAGCCCGCGATCCCATGCGTGCGCGTGAACGCCGGATCGGAGAGCTCGGCTTCGGTGTAGACCGTCGACGCACGAAAGTTGTGGCGAAGCCCCAGCGTGTGCCCAACCTCGTGCATCACCACCGCCTTCAGATAGGCGTCGACGAAACGGTCGACGCCGGGGCCGTCGGGCGCGATCTCCCCGCGCAGCTCGAGGAGCGACAGGCCGAACGCGGCCTCCTCGGTGGCGGCACTCGCGTAGCTGCACATCGGTCCGATCGCGGCGCGATCGAAGTCGGAGCTCCACGCCTGCGCGGCCGCACCCGGCAACGTCCACAAAGGGCCCGCGAGCGCACGGTACGCGTCGCTCGGTGGCGGAATGTACTCGCGGCGGAGGCTTCGCACCGTGCGGATGTTGTTCGCATCGATGCCGATATCGGCGTCGAGGATCTCGCCGGTGCGCGGATCGACAACCGACGGCCCGATCGCGCCGTAAACATTCTGCGCCACGGTCTGCCAGCGCACCGAGGCGTGGTGGATGTCGGAGGTGTCGAAATCGGCGTTGTCGGGCTGCACCTCGACCTTGATCGCGTCCTTGAAACCGATCTTCTCGAATGCCTTGTTCCATTCGAGGATGCCCTCGCGAATCGGCTCGCGATACTTGACCGGGATGTCGCGGTCGAGCCAGTAGACGATTGGCTGCTTCGGCTCCGACAGCGGCGCCGACGGATCCTTCTTCTCGAGCCGCCAGCGGTCGATGAAGTGCTCGATCGGCAGACGCGGCAGGTCGGACGTGAAATTGAACCGGTCCGTCGTGAAGTAACCGATACGATCGTCGGCGACCCGCGTATGCATCGGCTCGGTGGGCAGCGTCGCGAACGTGTAGTAGTAGCCGAGGAAGAGACTGCGGATGTCCGGCAGTGTCGACGGCGGGGGCGGCAGCGTCGACTTCGCCGGCGGGGGCGGCGGCAGCGCGATGTGCCCGAGCGAGTAATGGGCGGAAACCTCTAGCGCGACGTCGTCGGGGTTCGCCCACAGCTTCCCGAACGACGAGTTGCGTGCGTCGAATGAGTACGCCTGGCGGTAGGTGCGCTCGAGCACCGTCGATGCACCCGGGATGTCGGTGAAGAGGAGCGCGTTCGCATCGACCAGGATCGACTTCGTGCCGGGCTTCGGTTGCGACGCGATCGGCGCCGTCGATAGCAGGCTGTCGGAGAAGCCCGCGGCGACGCCGAACGCCTCCGGCGTGCCGGGAGCGGCCGTGTACTTGACGTTCTTCGCGATCAGCTGGATCGACTGCCCGTGCTTGTGGAACACGACGATCTGCGCGACGCCGATCGGCCGCGTCATCGCGCCGCCGAAGATTCCCTTCTCGCCGATGCCCTGGTTCAGCGCCGACTTGAAGAAGTACGGGTGATCGAGCTGATCGGGGGCGAGCTCGATCCACACCTTGTCGTCCTTGCGCCACAGATTGAAAAGGCCCTTCTGCTCGGTCGCGTCCTTCGTCACCTCGGCGAACGGCTTCGCGGCCTGCGCGGCCTGCGCCGCAGCGCTCGCCGCCGCTGCCGCTGCGGTCGTCGCCGCGGACGCCGGGCGAGCGGATCCCGGTGCGCCGTTTGTGGGGGCCGGTGGATGCTCGACCGCTGCCGTCGCCGCCGCAGCGGCGATCGCCGCCGTCTCGGATCCTTTCGGGCCGGATACGTGAAGGCTCGCGCAACCGGCGAGCGCGACCGTCGCGAGGACCGTGACGACGACTGCCAGGCGTCGCGCGGAACGGGCGCCTGCTCGTATGAGGGATGACGACGATCGCATCGACGAGGAGTTCGGCGCGCTCTCAGTAGTCCCGCGCCGCGGGCTCGGCGCTACCCACGAGTTCGCCGCGCAGCGAATGAGGCTGCGCGCCGGTGACGACGACGTCGACCCAGCGGTCGACGAGCGTGGCGTCGCCGCTGAAGTTGATGACTCGGTTGTTGTCGGTCCGTGCGGCGAGCTCGCCAGGATCCTTCGCCGACGGCCCGGTGACGAGCACGCGCTCGCAGCGGCCGACCATCGCGGCGCTCTTCGCGCGGTACTGGGCGTCGATCGCGGCCTGCAGCCGCTCGAGTCGGTGCCGGGCGACGTCGGCGGGGACCTGTCCGGGAAGATCGGCCGCGGGCGTTCCCGGGCGTCGGCTGTAGGCGAAGCTGAAGGCGCCGTCGAAGCCGACATCGTCGATCAACCGCAGCGTCGCGTCGAAATCGGCATCGGTCTCGCCGGGGAAGCCGACGATGAAATCCGACGACAACGACAGATGCGGCCGCTCGGCGCGGAGCTTTCTCACGATCGATTTGTACTCGAGCGCCGTGTAGCCGCGCTTCATCGCCGCCAGTACGCGGTCGGAGCCCGACTGCACCGGCAGATGCAAGTGCGAAGCGAGTTTTGCGAGACGTCCGTAGGCGGCGACGAGCCGCGCATTCATCTCGCGCGGGTGCGACGTCGTGTAGCGAAGCCGCTCGATTCCCGGCACGTCGGCGGCGTACTCGAGCAGGAGCGCGAGGTCGGCGACGCCGTTCTCGCCGTCGGCGGAGGGCGCTCGCCACGCGTTCACGTTCTGGCCGAGGAAGGTGATCTCGGACACGCCTTGGAGCGCGAGGTCGGCGACCTCCGTCAGCACGTCGTCGAACGGGCGCGAAACCTCCTCGCCGCGCGTGTAGGGGACGATGCAGAACGAGCAGTACTTGCTGCAGCCCTCCATGATCGACACGAACGCGCTCGCACCGTCGACCCGCGGGGGCGGCAGGTGATCGAACTTCTCGATCTCGGGAAACGAGATGTCGACCTGCGGCATGCCGGTCTCGCGTCGCGCGCGGATGAGATCGGGGAGACGGTGCAGCGTCTGCGGACCGAACACGACGTCGACCCACGGCGCGCGCGCGACGATCGCGGCGCCTTCCTGCGATGCGACGCAGCCGCCGACGCCGATGATGATCTCCGGGCGCGTGTCCTTCAGCGCCCGCACGCGGCCGAGGTCGTGGAACACGCGTTCCTGCGCCTTCTCGCGCACCGAGCAGGTGTTGAACAGGATCACATCGGCTTCGCCGGGATGCGCAGTCGGCGCGAGGCCGTCGGAGGCCGCGAGCACGTCGGCCATGCGGGCCGAGTCGTACTCGTTCATCTGGCATCCGAACGTCCGGATGTAGAGGTTGCTGGTCACTGCATTCGCACGCCGTGGAGCCGCTGGTAACGCGGTGGCGACGCGCCGACTTGCCGAAGGGGCGCGCATTATAGCAGCGCTCCTTCCGCCGCCCGGCGCGCGATCGGGTACACTTGAAGAGCAGGTGTCCGCCGGGCGTGCATCGTCCGGCGGGTGAAACGGGAACGCGGTGCGGCGCATAGTGGTCTGTGCGCCAATGCCGTGGCTGCCCCCGCAACGGTAAGCCGGTGTGGATCGTCCAGCACTCGCCACTGGCCGCGGCAAGCGGTCGGGAAGGCGGGACGATCAGGACCGGCGAGCCCGGAGACCGGCCTGCGCCGCGCGCGATGATCGATGAAGTCGACCCGCGCGCGCGAAGCTGCAGCGCGGGGATCCGTTGCCACACGCGCGTCCGCACGGCCGTG
>JAICXH010000085.1 GCA_025981645.1 Burkholderiales bacterium | reverse complement strand
GCTCCGACTTCATCAGCCAGTACCGAAGAGGGTCAGGTCTTGCCTTTTGCCCCCTCGCGGCAGACGTTGCATTCATACGGATCGCTCCACGCGTTCGCTGCGCCCAGGACGCAGGACCTGACAGGCAAGACCGGACCCACCGCAACTCACGCAGGCCAACCAGCGGACCCGGTCCAGGCGACCCACGCAATTCACGCGGCGGAGGGCATTTGCCGGATGGTAACCTCCTCGTTGAGGACGATCACCTGTGTTGCGCGCATCGGATCCCCGCCAGCACGCAGTCCGCCGGCGTGCGCGCCGCGGAACCTGTCGCTCCGTCGTGGCGTCGTCCTTCGCAGCAATCGTCCTCGTCGCCGGATGCGGTGGCGGCGGTGGCGGTTCGTCGGGCACGAGCGCAACTCCGCCGCCGGCGACGGCCGACTACGACCTCGTCGCGCTGTGGGAGACGAGCTCACCTTCGGCGGGCAATCCGTTCTACACGACCGACTACGAAGACAAGCACACCAGCATCTTCGATGACGGAAACGCCGATCGCGGTGTCGCTGCCTGGCTCCCCTGCGCCGCACCGAACGCGGCCGGCCCCGGTGGCCTGGCGCCCGACCCCGCGGCGATCCATGCTGCGCTGGGATATTCGCCGCTGACGAACATTCCGATGCAGTACGCCTGCGCACAGCCGGCAGGCACCGCGCCGCTCTATCGGCTCGATCGCATCGACGCCTCGGGTACGTCGCACCTCTATACAACGTCGGACGGGGAGGCTGCCTCGGCGCTCGCAAGCGGCTGGCACTACGAGCGCGTCGAAGGCTACCTCTTCACCGGTGCGGTGGCCGGTTCCACCGCACTCTATCGCCTGAGTCGCTGCGCGGTCTCCGCCGGCGGCTGCCGCACCGAACGGCGCTACACGATCAGTCCCGAGGCGCGCAGCGGATTGCTCGGCGACGGGTGGACCGACGAAGGCGTCGCGGGCTACGCGTTCGGTGGCTTCGCGAACGAAACTGCAACCGTGTCCGCCGATGGCAACGTGAACGGTATTGCAACATCGGTCGGCGCTCCCGTTCGAACTTCGATCGTCGACGTCGCGCCGCCGAAGCAGTCGATTGCCGTCAGCGGCATCGATTCGGGGCGTCCCGCGTCGACCGTATCGGGCTACCTGATCTCCGAATCGACGATCCGCCCCGTGGGCGCGACGCAGCAGCGCCTGACGTTCACGCTCGACACCGGCACGCTCTTCGATGCCGGCAGCAACATCGATCATCTGCCGGTCTTTCTGCGCTTTCACTCCGAGCTCGGTTCCGACGGCTTCCCCGGTCTTCCCTACGACGGACTCGGCATCTTCTTCGCGATGCCGGGGTGGAACGCCGACCACTGTCACGATGCGGCGACGACCGGCGCGCAGGTCTTCGTCGAACTCGTCGCCAACGCCAACCGGATGGTGGACGGGACGCCTGCGCTCGACTTTGTCGATTGCTCGGCGAATCTGGCGGTGCCGCTCGGGTCGGCCCGCCTCTATGTCGTCGCCGTCACCGTGACCGACGACGCGAAGCTCACGTACACGATCACCGATGCCGCAAGCGGTGCCCGCGTCGCCGATTTCGGCCCGGGCGACTATTCAGGCTGGTTCTCGTGCCCGCTCGGTCTCGGCACGGCGGCGCTCACGACCGCCAACGCATTCTGCGCAAACCCCATGTCTCCCGACCGTTTCGCGAGCTTCCGCAGCGGCTACCTGATCTGGCCGCTGTTCACGCGCGAGCCGAGCGCCGCACACGGCGCACTGCAGAACGTCACGCTGCAGTGGCTCGATGCGGGCGGCGCCGTGCTGTCGTCGCAGTAAGCGGCAAGGGGTCAGACGAGCGTCTCGCCGGGCCGCACGCGGGTGAACTCGACCGGGACGAACTCGATCCGCACCGCGCCGTCGTCGGACAGGACGGTGCGCGTGTAGGCCGAACGTGCGGGATCGCCGGTCTGCGGAAAGTCTTCGCGGAAATGCGCCCCGCGCGAATCGTCGCGCGCGAGCGCGGCGCGGGCGACGACGCGGCTCACCGCGACGAGGCTGTCGAGATTGAGCCATTCGTGCCAGGCGAGATTGAACGCGCGGGTATCGCCTGGAACGCCGGTCGCCGCGAGCTCGTCTTCGATCGCGTCGAGCGCATCGAGCGCCCGCTCGAGTGACGTGCGCGAGCGCACGATGCCGACGTCATCCCACATCAGCGTCTGCAGCGACTCGCGCAGCGCGTTGAGGTCGCCGCCGCGACGCGCGAGCGGCGCTTCGCAGCGCGCGATCGCCGCGGCGATTGCAGCCTCGTCGGGTGCGGGCGCAGCGCCTGCGCTGCGCAGCCACGCGGCCACTTCGTCGCCGGCGACGCCGCCGAATACCGTCGAGTTCGCCACACCGTTGCCGCCGAGGCGGTTCGCTCCGTGCACCCCGCCGGTGTCCTCGCCTGCGGCGAATAGTCCGGCGAGCGACGTGCGGCAATCGAGACCGAATTCCACGCCACCCATCATGTAGTGCGCGGTCGGAACCACCTCGACGCGGCCACCGGCGAGATCGAAGCCGCAGTCGGCGCATCGCTCGACCATCCCCTTGAACTGCCGGCGCACCGCATCGGTGCCGAGGTGACTCATCGCGAGCCAGACCCCACCGTTCGGCGACGTTCTACCGGCCCGCATCTCGCCGAAGATTCCGCGCGAGACGACGTCGCGTGTGGCGCGCTCGCCGCGAGCATCGACATCCAGCATGAAGCGCTCGCCGTCGCCGTTCAGCAGGTATCCGCCCGCGCCGCGCAGACCTTCTTCGAGCACGGTGCCGGTCATGCGCGTCTCGGCGCCGGCGAGGAGCCCGGTCGGATGGAACTGCACCATCTCCATGTCGCGAAGCGCGATCCCGGCGCGCAGCGCCATCGCGAGCCCGTCGCAGGACTTGTCGCCGGAAGGCGTGTGATAGCGGTACATCGTCGGCCCGCCGCCGGTCGCGAGCACGACAGCGCGCGCACGGACGAACACGAACTCGCCCGAGCGAACGTCGATCAGCAGCACCCCCGCGATGCGTGTCCGATCGCGCGACGCGATGAGCGCGACGGCGCGATGCTCCTCGAGCCGCTCGATCGCGCGCGCCCACACCTGCTCGGCAAGCCGGTTGATGATCTCGATGCCGGTGAGGTCACCCTTGTGCACGGTGCGATCGAAGGTCTGCCCGGCAAATGCCTTCTGGTGCAGCGTGCCGTCGGGGTTGCGGTCGAAGAAGCAGCCGAGCTCGTTCTCGAGCTCGCGGATGCGCTCGACCGCGCCGGTGACGAGACGCCAGGCGAGCTCCTGGTTCGGCAGCCACTTGCCGCCCTCGATCGTGTCCATGAAGTGGCGCTCGATCGAGTCGCCGTCGGCGAGCGCAACGTTGTAGCCGCCCTGCACCATACGCGTGCAGCCACATTTGCCGAGGAGGCCTTTCACCGCAACGGTGATTGCGAGCGACGGATCGGCATCGAACGCGTGCAACGCCGCGAACAGGCCCGCTCCGCCACTACCGAGGATGAGGACGTCGGTGCTGCGCTCGATCACCGGACGCCGAGACTGGCGAGTACCGCGGCGCGCCGCGCGCGCGCCTTCGCGTCGACGTCGGCGTAGAGGCTTCCGCCGGAGCTGTCCATCGCGACCTGCAGCGGCCCGAAACCGCGGATGCGGAACTTCCACAGGCTCTCGGGATTGAGGTCGTCGAGGTCGACGTCTTCGATCGCCTCGATCCACGTCGTCTCCAGCGCGGCGACGCCGCCGATGACCGCGAGGTAGACCCCGCCGAGCTCCCTGAATGCAGTGAGCGACTCTCCGGCGAGACCGCCCTTGCCGACGATGATGCGCACCCGGTAGCGCTCCATCAGCGGCCGGGTGAAACGCTCCATCCGGATCGACGTCGTTGTGCCGATGCACAGCGGCGCGTAGCCGGCGGGGAACTGCGGCGACCGCGCGACCTTGCGCACGTTCGGTGCCGTGTGCAGCACGGCGTGCCCCGCGAGATCAAAGCGCGTCGTGCGGCCGCGGTCGAACAGATGGATCAGCGTCGCGTCGCGAATGCCGAAGAGCGTTCCCTCGAGCGTCACCATGTCGCCGACGCGAAGTGCGCGCACGTCGGCATCGGCGACCGGGGTCGTCAGCGTCACGGCGCTCATTGTGCGCGGCGATCAGAAGCCATACGTCACCGCACCCGGCGTCAGCACGGCGCGCGCGCGACGCGCCGAATGGCACTGCATGTTGACGGCGACCGGGTTCATCGTGATGTGCGTCGCGGCGAGTTCGACGTGCACGGCGAACGCGGTCGCGTCGCCGCCGAGACCCTGCGGACCGATGCCGAGCTCGTTCACCGCCGCCGAGAGCGCATGCTCGAGCTTCGCGCCTTCGGGATCGTCGCAAACGCTCCCCAGCGCGCGGGTCGCCGCGATCTTGGCGAGGTGCACGCAGAGGTCGGCGCTGCCGCCGACGCCGACGCCGACGATCGTCGGCGGGCAGGTGCGCCCGCCCGCGTCGAGTACGCAGTCGACGACGAAGCGCTCGATCGCCGCGACTCCGTCGGCGGGAACCGCCATCCTGAGCCATGAGTTGTTTTCGGAGCCGCTCCCCTTGGGAATCATCTCGATCGCGAGCTCCTCCGGCCGCTCCGAGAACGCGACGTGGATGACCGGCACGCGCCGCCCGCTCGACGTGTGGCGGTTCTCGCGCGTGATCGGATGCACGATCGACGAACGCAGCGGGTGCTCGCGGGTCGCGCGTTCGCAGCCGCGAACGATCGCCGCCTCGAGGTCGACGCCGTCGACCTGCACGTTGCGCCCGAGCGTCACGTTGTAGATCGGGATGCCGGTGTCCTGGCAGAGCAGGTTGTCGGTCGCCTCGGCGCCAGTGAGGTTGCGGATCATCGTGCCGAGGACGCGCTTGCCTCCGGCGTCGGTCTCGTCGCGATCGAGGCGCGCGAAGCCCGCCTTGATGTCGTCGGGGAGGATCTTGAGCGCGCGGATGTATAGCTCGCGCGCGACTTCCTCCACCTGCCGCGTATCGACGTCCATGCCTCCTCACCCTTCCGCCATCGTGGTACCGCAGGCCCGATTATCGCTCGATCAGAGGAGATCGACGAGAAAAGCGACGGCGACGAGCAGCGACACCCCGGCTGCGGCGGCTGCGAGGCTCTTCTGCCAGCCGCGCCACGGCAGCCATTCGAGTGCGAGCACGCGCAGGCCCCCGGTGAGGTGCAAGCCGAGGAGCACGACGATCGCCCACTCGGAGGCGCGGACGGCGGGTGCGTCCGCCCAGCGCAGGAACGCGTCGAGGCGCGCATCGCCTCGAAGCGCCTCGCCGAGCGCCCAGAAGTGAACCGGAAGGAAGACCGCGAGCG
Organism: Burkholderiales bacterium; assembly: GCA_025981645.1. GTDB lineage: Bacteria > Pseudomonadota > Gammaproteobacteria > Burkholderiales > Casimicrobiaceae > VBCG01. Next base: position 5,547 of record JAICXH010000085.1, on the reverse strand, counting down.
CCACGCCCGACACGCGGTGCACGATGAACGCCCACCAGCCGGCGTGACGATCGTGCTGGGATGCGATCCTCGCGAGCGCGGTCTCGCGCTTCGTCATCGCCGCGTCGCCTTGAGGCTCATCGTGCGAGTGCCCACACGGCGCGCAGGCCGAGCGCAAGGAGCGCGATGCCGATCGCCGCCGCGACGAGGTCCGCGCGGCGTCCGCCGAATCCGAGCCACTCGGCGGCCACCGCACGCAGGCCGATCGGAGCGTGAACGGCCGCGGCGACGACGAAGAGCACGTAGAACGCCGGCCAGGCGATCGACGCGTGCATGCGCCCGAGAATCGTCTGTGCGGTGAGTCCCGCGTGAACCGCGTAGAAGATCGTCGCGAGGTGGACCGCAACGCAGACGGCAAGCACCGCGGCGCTCGCGCGCTGCAGCAGCCACAGCCACGCGTCGACGCGCCAATGCGCGCTTCCCCGTGCCGGTCGATCCGTCCGCATCATGCGATCCGCCCGCATCATGCGATCGCGCTGCGCCACCCGACCGGCCGCACGGCGCGGATCATCGATCGCGCTCGAAGAGGGAGCGCGACGCGAGCCGTTTCAGGCCCGCGATCGAGGCGGTTGGCGCGAGATGCTTCGGGCAACGTTCGGTGCAGCTTGCCTGGCTATGACACGCGTGGCAGCCGGCATCGCCGGCCACGGCGGCGAGCCGCGCGACGCGTGCGCCGTCGCGCACGTCGTTTTCGAGGGTCCATGCACGGTTCAACGCGGCCGGGCCGAGGTACGCTGGCCGCCACGCGACGATGTCGCAGGACGCGTAGCAGACGCCGCAGCCGATGCATTCGATCGCCGCGTCGGCGTGGCGGCGCTCGCGGCTCGCCGGCGGCACGCGGGCGGGCGGATCGCGGCGGGTCGCCGTCGGCACGAACGCACCCTTCGCCGCCGTCCATTTGTCGAAGAACTCGCGCATGTCGCAGACGAGGTCGCGGATCACCGGAAGATTAGCGAGCGGGCGCAGTTCGAGCCGACCGGCAGGCGCGACGCGATCGACGTGGGTGCGGCAGGTCCAGCGCGCGACGCCATTGACGGTCATCGCGCACGAGCCGCACATTCCGACGCGGCACGCGAAGCGATAGGCGAGCGTCGCGTCGAGGTGGCGCTGGATCCATGTGACGACGTCGAGCACCGTCTGGCTCGGCGCACGCGGCACGCTGAATCGCTCGAGTCGTCCGCCGGCACCGCTGCGCCAGATTACGACATCGAGCTGCGACGAAGGGAGCGGCGCCGTTTCCGGTCGCCGCTCCCTGGAGAGGCCCCCCGCCTGTGCCGTTCCGGCCGTCATCCTGAACCGGGGTTCAAGATTGGTCGCCTGCCGGGACCATCAGGCACTTCCGCATGGGGAGCGCACACCGGTCCGCTTGGGGCTCGGCAACCTCGCTACGAGAGCATTGGTTCAAAGAACGTATAGCCGGCTCGAACACCGCAGGGGATTGAATCGATTGCCGGTGGCGTCGACCTCCAGCGTGCTGCCGGGTCGCCCGAAGCGCTCAGAAGAGCTTCTCCTGGCCGGCGAGCGCCTGGTCGATCGCCTCCTGCATCGCGCGGATTCTACGCCGCGCCGCATCCTCGTCAATCGCGCCGCCTGCGGCGGCGAGCCCGGGGGCCGCACGCACGGCACTGTTTGCCGATCGCCGCTCGCGCAGGAGCTCGCTCGCGAGGTTGAGTGCGGCCATCACGGCGATTCGCTCGCCGCCGGCGACGCGGCCCGAGTCACGAATCTCGCGCATACGCTGGTCGAGAAAGGTCACCGCCTCGGTGAGGGCCTCGCGCTCGTCGTCGCGGCAAGCGACCTTGTAGTCGCGTCCGAGGATGGCGACGTCGAGCGTCACCGCGCCCGGCGCGCGCGCCGTCACGGCGCCACCCTGGCGATCAGCGCGTCGAGGCGCGAGCCCGCCTGGACGAGTCTCGCAGCGAGTTCGCGGTTGCGCTCCTGCGCGGCGACGAGATCGCGCTCGATGCGCTCGTTCGCCGCACGAAGCGCGGCGGCATGCGCGACCAGCGCTTCGACGCGCTCTTCCAGCATGGCGAGTTCGTTGTCCATGAAACGGCGTGACTATAGGCGGCGCGTTCGCCGCGCGTCAACCCGCGCCGGAATCGGTGTCGAGCGCGACGTAGCGCACCGAAAGCACGTCGATCTCCTCGGTACCCCCCGGTGCGGCGAGCGCGACCGCGTCGCCTTCGCGTGCTTTGATCAGCGCGCGCGCCATCGGGGAGACCCAGCTGATGTAGCCGCGCGCCGGATCGACCTCGTCGATACCGACGATGCTGACGGTCCTCTCCCCGCCGCGCGCGTCGCCGATCGTCACCGTTGCGCCGAAGAAGACCTGGTCCGCCGAGTCGGGATCGCGGCGCGCGCAGGGGTCGACGACCTCGGCAAGGTCGAGCCGGCGGACGAGGAACCTGATCCTCCGGTCGATCTCGCGCAGGCGCTTCTTGCCGTAGATGTAGTCGCCGTTCTCGGATCGATCGCCATTGCCGGCCGCCCATGCGACCGTCGCGACGAGCTCGGGCCTCTCTCGTGCGACGAGCTGGTCGAGCTCGCGCTTCATGCGGGCGAATCCGCCCGGTGTCATGTAGTTGCGCGTCCCGGCAGGCAGCGGAGGGGCCTCGTCCGGAGCGTCGTCGCGCTCGTCGCTCGCGTTCGCTTCGTTCGTGAACGCCTTGCTCATGCACCGATTATAGTTTCGGGCGCGCGAAGTCGGCCGGCCCACCGTCGGTCGCGCGGTGCGCGCGGGCAAGCGCGCGGCACAGCTGTGCCATCCCTTCGACGAAGCGTGGGCCCGGCCGGTGAAGCAAATTCGCATCGACGACGAACAGGTTGCCGTCCCGAACGGCGGCAAGTTCGGGCCAGCGACGCCAGTCGTCGAGCCATACCGGGCGAACCGCACCATCGGTGCCGGCCACGATCGCCTGCGGGTTGGCAGCGAGCACCGCCTCGATGCCGACCTGCGCCGCCGGGACGGGGAGCGAAGCGAATACGTTGCGCCCCCCGCAGCGTGCGATCGCCTCGCTGACGAGCTGCGAACCGCCCAGCGTGAAGATCGGCGACGAAGAAACCTGGTAAAAGACCGCGAGCGGTCGCCCCGCCGGCGCTGCGCGCTCGAGGGCGGCAAGCTTGCTTCTGTAGCGTGTCGCCGCTCGTTCGGCGACCGTGCGGGTGCCCGCGAGCACGCCGATCCGCTCGATGTCGTCGGCGATTCCTGCAATGTGCGACGGATTGGCTTCGAACACCGCGACGCCGTGACCGCGGAGCCACGCGACCTGTGAAGGCGTCGTCCACGGCCAGGTGACGATCAGGTCGGGGGCGAGCGCGACGATGCGCTCGAGCTCGAGCGAAGTGACGTCACCGACGATCGGCAGGCGCGTCGCCGCAGGCGGATAGTCGGAGCCCTTGATGACGCCGACCACGGTATCGCCGGCGCCTGCGGCGAAGACCAGCTCGGTCGCGCTCGGGGCGAGGGTCACGATGCGCGTCGCGGCATGGGGAAGCGCCACCCGCTGTCCCGAATCATCGACGACGGCGACGGCGGGCTGGGCCGCAATCACGGGCTGCGCAACGGCGAGTGTTACGGCGAGCGCCGCCGCGCCGATTAGAGCTGCCATCGCAATCCGGCGAAGAAGCGCGCGCCGCCGGTCGCAAAGTCGGCGGCCAGTTCGTAGTTCTTGTCGAGCACGTTGTCGGCACGGGCGAACAAAGTGATGCCGTGCGCGATCGGCAGCTCTGCCGAGAGGTCGACGATTCCGTAGCCGCCCATGCGGCGCAGGTTTGCGGCATCGTCGTAGCGCGCCGACGAGCCGATCCATTGGGCGACCATCCGCACGGCGCCGATCGACTGCGACCACGACACGCTTGCGTGCCGCCTTGCACGCCGCGGAAGCAGGTTGCCGCTCGCGTCGTCAGTCGGCGACTGCAGGTCGAGCGACGCGCGCAACGTCGAATCGTTCCAGCCCAGGTCGCCGGCGAGCGTCACTCCGCGCAACGTCGCATTGGCCACGTTGTTGGGCTGGCAGTTGAAGTCGGCATCGCACTGGAACACGATGAGGTCTCGCACGCGGTTCTCGTAACCGGTGACCTGCGCGTGCCAGGTGCCCGACCCCGCGCGACCCTGCGCGTGGAGTCCGGCCTCGACGTTGCGCGACGTCTCGGGCGCGAGCGACGGATTGGAGAAGCCCGGGTAGTAGAGGTCGTTGAACGTCGGCGGGCGAAATGCAGTGCCTGCACTCGCCGTCACGCGCCACGTCGGCGAGAGCCGGTAACCCCACTCGACAGCGCCGGTCGTCTTGCCGCCGAACTGGTTCGAGCGGTCATAGCGAAGGTTGGCCTGTACGGCGTTCGCGCCTGCGACGACGCGATAGATTGCCGTCGCCGAGTTCGTGTCGCGCTCGTCGACGGCGAACGCTGGCTCGGTGTCGACGCGCTCCTCGCGCCGCTCGAGTGCGAGCGTCAGCGTGCCGAACGATCGGCCGGCACCAGGGCCGGACGCTCCGCCGGAAGGGAGCGTGAAGTCGCTCTGCCACGCGTACTGACGCTGCCGAGTGCGGAACGGAAAGTCGCCGTATCCAGTCAGCGACACCGAGTCGTCGCCGCCGTCGCCGACGGTCATGCGCGAGCGCCACCACGGCGCGAAGTCGCTCGCCCACCGCGCCTGCCACAGCGATTCGGTCGTCACCGTGCGGTCGTTGAAGGCGTCGCCGCCATCGAACTGGTTGTCGAGGCGGCTTCGAAAATACTGCAGCGACAGCGACTGGCCCGACGCCGGCGTCAGCACTGCGCGGGCGTTGACGCTGCCGTTCCGATAGCCGTCGCGGTCCGGATCGTAGAGCGGATCGGCCGGATTCGCGATCGCGTTGAAGCCGTCGCTGTGACGCTGCGAGACCTCGACCGATCCGCGCGCGACCGGCGATCCTCCCGACGCACCAGCGCTCGCCGCGATAGTTCCGTACGTCCCGTAGCCAATCGACGCGTTCATCTGTCGTGCGGCGCCCCCGCCGCGCGTGAAGATCTGGATCACGCCGCCAATCGCGTCGGCGCCGTAGAGGCTCGACGCAGGTCCGCGCAGGATCTCGATTCGCTCGATCTGGTCGAGCGGGATCGCCTCGAGCGCGGTCGCGCCGCTCGACGCTGACGACAGGCGCATGCCGTCGACGAGGATCAGCGTCTGCGCGGCATTCGCGCCGCGGAGGAACACGCCCGAGGTCGCGCCGGGGCCGCCGTTCTGTACGATTTCGACACCTGGCACGCCCTGCAGCAGTTCGGTCAGGCTGTCCGCGCCCGCCGCGGCGATCGCGTCGCGATCGATCGCGGTGACGTCGGCGACGAGGTCATCGAGCGACTCGGCGTTGCGCGCCGCGGTGACGAACATCGGCGCGAGCGCGGGCACGCCGGCCGGTTGCGATACCTGCGCGAAGGCAGGTGTGACGAGCGCAGCCGCGACGGCGAGCGCGCGGCGATCGAAACCCAGTGATTGACGTTGCATACAACCTCGCGCCCTGCCGTGGG
>JAICXH010000110.1 GCA_025981645.1 Burkholderiales bacterium | reverse complement strand
TCCGCTGTCGCAGTCGCTGCTGCTGTCGAGCTATGCAAAAGAGCGGTCGGGCACCGCGCTCGCGATGTGGTCGATCACCACGCTGGTCGCGCCGGTAGTCGGTCCGCTCCTTGGCGGCTGGATCACCGACAACATCGCGTGGCCGTGGATCTTCTACATCAACGTGCCGGTCGGTCTCGCCGCGGCCGCGGCCACCTGGCTCATCTACCGGCAGCGCGAGACGCCAACGGTGAAGGTGCCGGTCGACGTCGTCGGGCTCGGCCTGCTGATCCTCTGGGTCGGCTCGCTGCAGGTGATGCTCGACAAGGGCAAGGATCTCGACTGGTTCGGCTCGACCTTCATCACGGCGCTCGCCGTCGTCGCGGCGATCGGCTTCGCGGTGTTTCTCGTCTGGGAGCTCACCGACCGCCACCCGATCGTCGACCTCAAGCTCTTCGGCCGGCGCAACTTCTGGACGAGCACGCTCTCGATCTCGCTCGGCTACGCGACCTTCTTCGGCAACGTGGTGCTGCTGCCGCTGTGGCTGCAGCAGTACATGGGTTACACGGCGACGATGTCGGGCTTCATCCTAGCGCCGGTCGGCATCCTCGCGATCCTGCTGATGCCCGCGGTCGGGCGCAACCTCCAGCGCATCGACCCGCGCATCTTCGCCTCCGCGTCGTTCGCGATCTTCGCCGTCGTGCTGGTGATGCGCTCGCACTTCAACACCAGCGCCGACATCCGCACGCTGATGATCCCGACGCTGATCCAGGGGGCGTCGGTGGCGTTCTTCTTCGTGCCGCTCGTCGCGTTGAGCCTCTCGGGGCTGCACCCGTCGCGCATTCCGGCGGCGTCGGGCCTCTTCAACTTCGCGCGGATCCTCGCCGGCTCGTTCGGGACCTCGATCACCACGACCCTCTGGGATCACCGCGCGAGCGTCCACCACGCGCAGCTCGCCTCCGGGATCTCACCCTACGACCTCGCGTCGCAGCACGCGCTCGCCGCGATGCAGGCGGCCGGCATGAGCGCCGAGCAGGCGCACGCGGCGATCAACCGCATGATCGACCAGCAGGCCTACATGCTGTCGGCCAACGACATCTTCTACGCCTCGGCGCTGATCTGCGTCGTGCTGATCGGCGTCGTGTGGCTCGCGCGCCCGGTGAAATCGACCCGTGCTGCAGTCATCGTCGCCGCGGATTAGATTGACCCCGCGGTCTACAGCGGTGCGTGCGGGCCGAAGGCGTGTACGACGATGCCGATGACGATGCCGACGACGATCGCGGCGATCACCACGACGACCGTGTAGCCGAGCGACCGCTCGGGCGGCGAGCGCATCAGCACCGGCAAGCCGAGGTAGAGCAGGTAGAGACCGTAGAGGCCGATGAGGCCGGCGATGATGCCGAGCGCAGGAAAGATCACCAGGACCGCGGCGACCCACCCGGGCGTGAAGCTGTACGCGGTGACCTTGAGCGCGCGCAGCGAATCCCTCTGGCCGCCGAAGGTAGGCGCGAGCACGTCGACGATCAGCGCGACGACGAACACCTGTACGAAGGTGAGCACGTAGGCGACGATCGCCGCGGCGAGCGCCGCTCCCGCACCCGTGCGCACGGTGCCGACAAGCGGCACGCTCATGCCGACGACGGTGCTGCCGATGAACCCGGCGATCGCGCCGATCGCGGCGAGCGGAGCGACGTAACGCAGATAGATGTCGGCCGAGGTGGCACCCTCGTCCGCGATCACCGGCCACTCGGTCTTCGGCGTCGTCAGGATCGCCTTCACCCGCGGGTAGAGCCGGGCGATGAGCTCGCTTCCCGGCGGCATCGCGCCGGGCCCCTGCGACGTACCGGAGGCACCCTGCGAGGAGCCCGAGCCCGACGAGGATGCGCCCGACACCGGCGCTCCGCAGCTCAGGCAGGTTTTCGCATCGTCGGCCAGCGTCTGGCCACACTTGGAGCAGAACATGGTCGAGATCTCCCTGGTCGATGCACGGCGACCGCCAGCGTACCCCAACCGGGGCAATGCCGGGCAACCTCCAACGCGCTTCGGCACTCGTGCGGACTTCGCGAGACCGGGCCACCCAACCGAGATGACTTGAGGAGGCGCGACAAAGCCCGCGTGCCGGCGCGCCTCGGCGTGCAAGCGAGGGCTCGCGCGCCCGAAAGCGGCGACGGCGAGGGGAAATCACGTGAGTGTGCACATACTGCGGTGGAACGCCCTGTTTTACCTGGAATGTGCAGCTCGGCCTGCCGCGACCTCCGCAGCGGCGGCCGGCGCGGCATCGCGTCCGGCCTCCACGCTCGACGCGCGTCGCTCCGCCCTTGCCGCAATCGCGGCCGTCCATCCGTCAGCGCGCGCCACGGGCGGCCGACCGTCGGTACGCAATTTGCACAATTGGCTTCCCGCGCGCCTGGCAGCACGCGGATCAAGGAGGAACGACGATGGTCCGCTACCGTTTCACCCTTCGCACCCGCACCGGCCAGCGGATCGACAACGTCTCGATCATCGCCGGCTCGCAGACGCACGCCGAGCGCAGGCTGCGCCAGATGTACGATCGCTGCGAGATCCTGCAGTGTCACGAGGCCGCGGTCCCGCGCAGCTTCGACCCCGGCGGCATGGCGAGCGTGATCGACCTCTTCGTGTCGAGTCCGCCCACGGTCATCGGCCAGAGCCAGTCGCTCTGACCGGCCGCCCTCCGCACCCTTCGCACGAGACGCTCGCTCGCGTCCGCGGAAGCCGCCGCGCTCCGCTGCGATGCGCGCGAGCCGACCGCGCGCCGGAAGAGCGTAACCGCCGCGGTATCATCGTCCGCTCCCGTTCGCGCAGTTCACGATGACCGCATCGCTCAACGTCGCGCTCCTCGCCGCAGGCGAGGGAAAGCGCATGCATTCGGCGCTTCCCAAGGTGCTGCACCCGCTCGCCGGCAGGCCGCTCGCCGCGCACGTGCTCGCGACGGTGCGGCGGCTTTCGCCGCGCGCGATCGCCCTCGTCACCGGCTTTGGCGCCGAGGCCGTCGAGACAGCGCTCGCCCGGCCCGACCTCGTCTTCGTGCGGCAGGACCCGCCGCTCGGCACCGGCGACGCGGTGCGGGTTGCACTCAAGGCGCTTCCAGCCGACGGCGTCACGCTCGTGGGTCTCGGCGACGTGCCGCTCGTTCCGGGCGAGGCGCTCGCCGCACTCATTGCACTCGCTGGCGAGGGCAAGCTCGCCGCCGAAGGCCGGCTCGCCCTTCTCACCGCACGGGTGGCCAACCCCTTCGGGCTCGGGCGCGTCGTGCGCGGGAGTGACGGCGGCGTGCAGAAGATCGTCGAGGAGCGCGACGCGTCGGACACCGAGCGCGCGATCGACGAAATCAACACAGGCTTTCTCGCGGCGCCGACGATGCTCCTCGCGAAGTGGGTCGCGCGCGTCACGCCGCACAACGCCCAGCGCGAGTACTACTTGACTGACGTCGTCGCGATGGCGGTCGCCGAAGGCATTGCGGTCGCTGCGCACACGGTCGAGGACGAAGCGTCGGTCGCCGGAGTCAACGACCGCGCGCAACTCGCCGCCCTCGAGCGAATCGTCCAGCGTCGCAGCGCGCACAAGCTGATGGTCGCGGGCACGTCGATTTCCGACCCCGAGCGGATCGACGTTCGCGGCAGCCTCGAATGCGGCCACGACGTGTCGATCGACGTCGGCTGCGTGTTCGAGGGCGACATCACGCTCGCCGACGGCGCGTCGATCGGCCCGCACTGCGTGCTGCGCGACGTCACCGTCGGCGCCGGCACGCGAATCGAAGCGTTCAGCCACCTCGACTCGGCGACGATCGGGGCGAACTGCCGCATCGGGCCGTACGCGCGGCTACGTCCGGCGACCGCGCTTGCCGACGACGTTCACATCGGCAATTTCGTCGAGGTGAAGGCGAGCACCCTCGGCAAGGGCTCGAAGGCGAACCACCTCGCCTACCTCGGCGACGCGACGGTCGGTGCACGCGTCAACTACGGCGCGGGGTCGATCACCGCCAACTACGACGGCGCCAGCAAACACCGGTCGGTAATCGGCGACGACGTCCACGTCGGATCCAACTGCGTGCTGATTGCGCCGATCGAGGTCGGCGCGGGCGCCACGATCGGTGGCGGCAGCACCGTCGTCGACTCGGTGCCGGCGCAGCGCCTCACCGTCGCACGCGCAAGGCAGGTGGTGATCGACGAATGGCAGCGCCCGAAGAAGGCATCGAAAGGAACCTGACATGTGCGGCATCGTCGGCGCAACCTCCGACCGAAACGTCGTCCCGATCCTGATCGAAGGAATCAGGCGGCTCGAATACCGCGGCTACGACTCGACCGGCCTCGCCGTCGTCAACGGCGGCGCGCATCCCGTGCTCGAGCGCCTCGTGTCGACGGCGCGCGTCGCCGACCTCGCCGCGCAGGCTGAAGCGCAGCACCTTACCGCCACAACCGGGATTTCGCACACGCGTTGGGCGACGCACGGCGCGCCGACCGCCGACAACGCGCACCCGCACCTCTCGGGCGGCGAGGTCGCCGTCGTCCACAACGGCATCATCGAGAACTACGAGGAGCTGCGCGAGAAGCTCAAAGCTGCCGGGTATGCGCTCCGCACGCAGACCGACACCGAAGTGATCGCGCACCTCGTGCACCTGCACTGGCACGGCGATGGCCGCGGCGATCTTCTCGCCGCGGTGCAGCTCGCGATCGCCGAGTTCCGCGGCGCCTACGCGATCGCGGTCATCTCGACGCGCGAACCCGGCCGCGTCGTCGGTGCGCGCGCGGGGAGCCCGCTTCTCGTCGGCATCGGCGAGCACGACCACTTCCTCGCCTCGGACGCTTCCGCCTTGATGTCGGTCACGCGCCGCGTCGCGTATCTCGAAGAGGGCGACGTCGCCGACGTGCGCCGCGAAGGCTACGCGATCTACGACGCGTCGGGTGCGAAGGTCGGGCGGCGCGTGATCGAAGTGAAGGGAAGCGGAGACGCGGTCGAGCTCGGACCCTACAGCCACTTCATGCAGAAGGAGATCTTCGAGCAGCCGCGCGCGGTCGCCGACACGCTCGAGGACATCGTCGCGATCTCGCCGTCGCTGTTCGGGCCGAAGGCAGCGGAGGTGCTGCCGAAGGTCGACTCGGTGCTGATCCTCGCGTGCGGGACGAGCTACTACTCGAGCCTCGTCGCCAGGCAGTGGATCGAGTCGCTCGCGAAGATCCCGTGCACCGTCGAGATCGCGAGCGAATACCGCTACCGCGACAGCGTTCCGCACACCGACGCGCTCGTCGTCGTCGTGTCGCAGTCGGGCGAGACCGCCGATACGCTCGCAGCACTGAAGCACGCGCAATCGATCGGCCACAAGCACTCGCTCGCGATCTGCAACGTCGCGACGAGCTCGATGGTGCGCCAGACCGAGCTCACCTTCCTCACGCGCGCGGGCCCCGAGATCGGCGTCGCGTCGACGAAGGCGTTCACCACCCAGCTCGCCGGTGAGTTTCTGTTGGCACTCACGCTCGCCAAGCTCCGCGGGCATCTATCGCCGCAAGACGAGGCGCGCCACCTCGACGATCTTCGCCACATTCCGGCGGCGATCCGCGGCGCACTTGCGCTCGAGCCGCATCTGATCGGCTGGGCGCAGCACTTCGCGAAGAAGCAGCACGCGCTCTTCCTCGGCCGCGGCTTGCACTACCCGATCGCGCTCGAAGGCGCGCTGAAGCTCAAGGAAATCTCGTACATCCACGCCGAGGCGTATCCGGCCGGCGAGCTCAAGCACGGGCCGCTGGCACTCGTCGACGCCGACATGCCGGTCGTCGCGATCGCGCCCAACGACGCTTTGCTGGAGAAGCTGAAGTCGAACCTGCAGGAGGTCCGGGCACGCGGCGGCGAGCTCTACGTCGTCGCCGACCTCGACTCGCATCTGAGCGGAGGCGACGGGGTGCACCTGATCCGCGTCGCCGAACACCGCGGGTTGCTCTCCCCGATCGTGCACGTCGTGCCGCTGCAGTTGTTGGCTTATCACACGGCGGTTCTGAGGGGAACCGACGTCGACAAGCCGAGGAATCTCGCGAAGAGCGTGACGGTGGAGTAGCCGGCGCTTGGCACGACGCAACTCGCATCTCCTGGTCGAACTCGCTCGCCTACCTTGGTGGGTGAGCCCTGTCGTCGCAGCAGCCGTCTTCGCCGGTGCGCGCTGGTTCATTCCGTCTTTCCTTGCGTCACACGTGCGGCTCGTGCCGCTCGCCAGTGCAATCGCAGCACGGGCGCACTGGATCGCGCTCGTCTTTCTGGTTCCGATACCGTTCGCGCTGTTCAATCAGGCCCAGCGCAAGCGCCTCGTCGAGGGACACGCGACGATCGAACGCATTCGCGAGCTGTCGTGGCGGGACTTCGAACGCCTGGTCGGCGAAGCCTTCAGGCGCCAGGGCTATCGCGTCACGGAGCGCGGCGGCGGGGGTGCCGATGGCGGGGTCGATCTCGAGCTGCGAACCAAGGACAAGACGCTTCTCGCCCAATGCAAACGCTGGAAGACCTGGACCGTCGGCGTGCAGGCGGTGCGCGAGCTCTACGGGGTCGCTGCCGGAGAGAAGGCCCACGGCGCAATCTTCGTCACGAGCGGCAGCTACACTCCGGATGCGATCGACTTCGCGCGAGACAAGCCGATCAAGCTGATCGATGGCCGAGAGCTCGTCCGGATGCTCGGGTTGGTTAAAGCCGCGTCTGCGCCGCGAACTACCGAAACCGGGCAGCAGCCCGAGGCCCCGAAGCACGCTTCGGGGACGCCGTTGCCGGAACTTCCACCTGCCCGGACATCCGACGCCGTGTCGATCGGAGAACCATGCCCTCGTTGCGGGAGTTCGATGGTGCGCCGAACGACTCGAAAGAGTCGGAACGCCGGGAGCCAGTTCTGGGGTTGCTCACGCTACCCTGCGTGTCGCGGGACGCGCAACGCGTAGCCGGCCGATAGTCCGGCACGGGGAACTCGTCGGCGCACCGGCTACCTCCGACCCTGGGTTTAGTGAGAGGCGGCCATTGCGGAACGTTAGCACATTTGCTAACATCGCTGCATGGCGTTCGCCGTCGAGTACTTCCACGCGCGCGTCCTTGCGGAGGTTGAATCGTGGCCGGTCGACGTGCTTGCCGATTACGCGCGTCTTGTCGAGCTTCTGATCGAGCATGGTCCGAATCTCCGTCTGCCGCACTCGCGAGCGCTTGGTGAAGGGCTGTTCGAGCTACGGCCTCGCGGCCGCTCCGGCATCGGGCGGGCAATGTACTGCTTCGCAGTCGACCAGCGTGTCATTGTGCTTCACGTATTCATCAAGAAGTCCCAGCAGACGCCGGACCGCGAACTGAAAGTGGCGCGCAAGCGCCTGAAGGAGTTCTTCAATGGCTGAACTGAAATACAAGCCTGTCCCTCACGACCATAAGGCCTTCCTGGCAAGAGCTCGTGCGCGGCGCGGCTTTACCACGGCGTACGACGCACTCGATCTGGAATACCGGGTCGCCGGCCAGATGCTCAAGGCCCGCTCGCGCGCTGGGCTTACCCAGGACGCCGTGGCGGAGCGTATGGGCACTACTAAGAGCGCTGTCTCTCGGCTCGAGGCTGCGGGCAAACACGCTCCGTCCCTCGCTACGCTGAAGCGTTATGCCAGCGCCGTGGGTTGCGAGTTGCAAGTCAAGCTGGTGCCGCAGAAGTCAACGT
>JAICXH010000082.1 GCA_025981645.1 Burkholderiales bacterium | reverse complement strand
GGCCTTGGTCATCGTCAGCTTTGCGCTGATCTTGTCGCCCATCAGGCGGATCGTCTCCGGCTTGGGGCCGATGAACACGAACCCCGAGCGCTCGACCTTTTCTGCGAAGTCGGCATTCTCGGACAGGAAGCCATAGCCGGGATGGATCGCCTGCGCGTCGGTCACCTCGGCCGCCGCGATGATCGCCGGAATGTTGAGGTAGCTCTGTGCCGAGGGCGCCGGGCCGATGCATACCGATTCGTCGGCGAGCGCGACGTACTTCGCGTCGCGGTCGGCTTCCGAATGGACGACGACCGTCTTGATGCCGAGTTCGCGACACGCCCGCTGGATGCGCAGAGCGATCTCGCCCCGGTTGGCGATCAGCACCTTGTCGAAGAGCTTGCCGCGCTCGCCCGGCATCGCGGCTACCGGTACGAGCCGCCTGCCGCGGCTCCCGAAGTGATCGCCCGCTTCGCCACGCGTGCCGCTACTCGAGGACGAAGAGCGGCTGGCCGAATTCCACCGGCTGACCATTCTCGACGAGGATCTCCTTCACCGTTCCGGCGGCATCGGCCTCGATCTCGTTCATCAGCTTCATCGCCTCGACGATGCAGAGCGTGTCTCCCGACTGGACGGTGTCGCCCACGTTGACGAACGCCTTCGCGCCCGGTGACGCAGATCGATAGAACGTACCCACCATCGGGCTCTTGACGACGTGACCCGAGGGTTCGGGAGCGGGCTCGGGGATCGCGACGCCTGGATGCGGAGCCACGGGGGGCGCGGCGGACGCCATGGCGCCTTGTGGCGCCATCATCATCGGCTGGCCGTGCGCGACGGCGCGGCTGATCCGCACGCGCTCCTCCCCTTCCTGGATTTCGAGCTCGGCAATCCCCGATGTCTCGACGAGTTCAATCAGTGTCTTGAGCTTGCGTAGATCCATGACGGGCCCTGCACGTCGGGCGCTCGGCGGGAAAAGCGAAGAGTCTGCCGCGATTCGGCGCAGATGTCCAGCAGATGCCAGCAGAATCGCCGGCGATCGGCACGGATCGTGCCAGAGCTCGATGCCGGGGCCGAGGCGCGGCTCAGGTGGCCGCAAGGAGTTTCGCGACGAGTGCGCTGAACTGCGGCTCCTTCACTGCGCCGAGGTGGCTCCAGGCGAGCTCGCCGTGCCGGTCGATGATGATCGTGAACGGCAGCGCACCGACCGAATTGCCAAGCGTCTTCGACAACTCGATTGCTCCGTAACCGCCGATCAGCAGCGGGTAGTTGATTCCGAGTTGACCGGCGAATTCGCGAACCTTAGCGGCTTGATCGACGGCGATGCCGACAAATTGCAGGCCGTTGGCTCCCTGCGCCGCCTGCGTCCGGACAAAGTGGGGCATTTCCTCGCGGCATGGTCCACACCAGGTTGCCCAGAAATTCACCACGACCACCTTGCCGCGCCATTGCGCGAGCGGCTGCTCGCGTCCGGCGAGGTCCGGCAGAACGAGGCCCAGGAGCGCCGCCGACGAGCGCCGCCGCATCCGCGACGCCTCGACGGCCGCGTACCCTGCCCCCACACCGGTCACGGCCGCGATCGCGCCGCCGATGATGAGGGTCCGCCGTCGCATGGTCCGCCTAGTTGAAAAGACGCTTCGATCGTGGCTCGACGAAGTCGCCGGCCCGCGCCCCGGCCGCCGGGACGGTGATGCGAACCTGTTGCGGATTGGGCGGATAGCAGACGCCTGCGTCGGCGCAGCCCTGCGTCTCGGCGTAGAGCGTCAGCATCTCGCCCGGTGCCGCTGCGTGCTTCAGCGGGACACGCAGATCGACGATACCGCGGTAGGTATCGACGTCGCCGAAGAAGGCGTCGTGCTTGCGCTTCCCTGGCGGGAGCAATGCACTGGCCGCTGGCACCGGCTCGACGCGAAACGACATCCGGTCGCGGTAGAGGTAGTACCCGTCGGCAATGTCGAAGCGGACCTCGACGGTGTCGGCGTCGAGTGCGCGCGCCGACAGTCTGAACGCGCGGTCGGGTGACAGAAGCTCCGGCCCGGCACCGGGGATCTGGGCGAGCGCGGGCCGCGCGGCGGGGACCGCCAGCACTGCCAACGCCGCCAGCACGATGACGCGCGCCGCGATCGCGAGCCCCGCACGCCGCCGCGCAGGCGAGCCGGTGGGCGCCGGATCAGCCAGGCGTCGGCGCATTGTGTTTCGGCTGGCGCGTTTCGGCGTCGACCCATGCAAAATAGCGCGAATGACCACCGACGACAGGGATCGCAACGATCTCGGGAATGTCATAGGGATGCAGGCGGACGATGGCCGCTTCGACCTCGATAACCAGCGTCGCACGGGTCTTCGCGACGAGCGGAATTTCGCGCGTGGTTTCGGTGCGGCCCTGCCAGTGGTAGATTGACTCGACTGGAGCGCCGATGTTCACGCAGGCCGCCAGGCGTTCGTCGATCAGCGCGCGCGCAATGCGCTCCGCGGTCGAAGCGTCGGGAACGTGGGTGACGACGAGGACGGGAGCGTTCGGCAAGGAGTTTCGATGCGGTTCCTGATTCTGGCGATTGTACTGGCCTTCCCGGTGGCCGACCTGATCGTGACGGTCAGGCTGGCCCGATGGACCGGGGTGCCGCTCTGGATATGGCTGATCGGCTCGGCAATGGCCGGAGTGTATGTGCTCACCAACGAGCGGGACGAGTTCAGGGCGCGAACCCTCGCCGCGTTTCGTGGGCACGAGAACCCGCTGCGCTCGCTCCTCGACAGCGGCAGGCGCGTGCTCGCCGGCCTGTTGCTGATTGCCCCCGGCATCATCTCCGACGGGCTGGCCCTGCTGCTGCTCGCGTTGCCGATCAACCTGCATGGCAGGCTGGAGCCGCAGCCGGTCGCTGCAGGCAGAGCCTCGTCTCGGCACAGCGCCAGCACCGTCGACGGCGACTTCCGCCGGCTCGACTAGCCCCCGGCCATCGCTTGGCCGTCGCGCGGCGGGGCTTGCCTCAGTTTCCGCGTGCTCGCGGCCCGTCGCGCGCGCCGCGGTACGCCCAGACCATCAGCGCGATGCCCATCGCGATCATCGGCAGCGACAGCCACTGCCCCATCGTGAATCCGAGCGCGAGAAAGCCGAGAAAGCTGTCGGGTTGACGCGCGAATTCGGCGATGAAGCGGAACGTGCCATACCCGACGAGGAACAAGCCCGACACCGCGCCGGTCGGGCGCGGCTTCGACGCAAAGCCCCACATGATGATGAACAGCAGCACCCCTTCGAGGCCGAACTCATAGAGTTGAGACGGGTGACGCGGCAGATTGTCGACCTGGGGGAACACCATCGCCCACGGGACATCGGTCGGACGGCCGACGAGTTCGCCGTTGATGAAGTTGCCAAGACGCCCCGCGGCGAGTCCGAGCGGGATCAGCGGCGCGACGAAGTCGGTCACGTCGAGCCAGCGCCGGCCGCGTGCACGGGCAAAGAACCACAGCGCGATCAGCACGCCAATGAGGCCCCCGTGGAAGCTCATGCCCCCGTGCCACACCTCGAAGATCTCGAGCGGATGCGCGAAGTAGTAGTCGGGCTTGTAGAACAGCACGTAGCCGAGCCGTCCGCCGAAGATGACGCCGAACACGCCGAAGAAGAGCATGTCGTCGACGTCGGTGACGCGCCAGCCGCTGCTCGCGCGGTTCTTCGCGCGGCGCCGGCCGAGCACGATGAACAGGATGAAGCCGACGAGGTACATGAGACCGTACCAGCGCACGGCGAGCGGGCCGATGCGAAACGCGACCGGATCGAAGTTCGGGTAGACGAGCATGCGCGTCCATATACCACACCTGCGCGCAAAGCACCGCCCGTTGTCGCGCCCGGGGCGCGATGCTATCGTGACCGGTGCGCGGCAACGGCCGCACCTCGAACCGTTTCTCGATCGTCGTTCCGCGTGAGCGCACTCGCGATGGAACCCGCCTCGCTCCCTGGAGAATCCCCGTGTCGTACAACCGCCGCTCGCAACTGATCACGCACGGAGTCGCCCGCTCGCCCAATCGCGCCATGCTGCGCGCCGTCGGCTTCGGCGACGCCGATTTCGACAAGCCGATCATCGGCGTCGCCAACGGGCACAGCACGATGAACCCGTGCAACGCCGGCATCCAGCCGCTCGTCGATCGCGCGATGGTCGCGCTGAAGCAGGCCGGCGCGATGCCGCAGGTGTTCGGCATCCCGACCGTCACCGACGGCATCGGCATGGGCACCGAGGGGATGAAGTACTCGCTGGTGTCGCGCGAGGTGATCGCCGATGCGATCGAGGTCGCCGTGAACGGTCAGCGGATGGATGGCGTGCTGGTGGCAGGCGGCTGCGACAAGAACATGCCCGCGGCGATCATGGCGATGGCGCGGATGAACGTGCCGGGCATTTTCGTCTATGCGGGCACGATCAAGCCGGGGCACTGGAAGGGCCAGGCGCTCACCATCGTCTCGCCGTTCGAGGCGGTCGGCGCGTTCATGGCCGGCAAGATGTCGAAGGAGGACTACGACGGCATCGAGCGCAATGCGTGCCCGGGTGTCGGCGCCTGCGGCGGCATGTACACGGCGAACACGATGTCGTCGTCGTTCGAGGCGCTCGGCATGAGCCTGCTCGGAAGCTCGCAGCTCGCGTCGCCCGATCCCGAGAAGGCCGATTCGGCGGCGCTTTCGGCGACCGTGCTGGTCGAGGCGGTGAAAGTCGACCGGAAGCCGCGCGACATCATCACGAGGAAGTCGATCGAGAATGCCATCTCGCTCGTGATGGCGACCGGCGGCTCGACCAACGCCGTGCTCCACTACCTCGCGATCGCGTCGGCGGCAGGCGTCGAATGGACGATCGACGATTTCGAGCGCATCAGGAAGCGCGTTCCGGTGCTGTGTGACCTCAAGCCTTCCGGACGTTATGTTGCCGTCGACTTCAATGCAGCGGGCGGCGTGCCGCAGGTCCTGCGCATGCTGCTCGACCGCGGCCTCGTGCACGGCGACTGCGTGACGATCACCGGCCGCACGCTCGCCGACGAACTCGCGACGACGCCGCGCGAGCCGCGCGGCGACCAGGACGTGATCCGGCCCTTTGAGAAACCGATGTACGCGCATGGACACCTCGCGATCCTGCGCGGCAACCTCGCCCCCGAGGGCTGCGTCGCGAAGATAACCGGTATCAAGCATCTCGCGATCACCGGCCCCGCGCGGGTGTTCGATTCCGAACCCCAGTGTCTCGAAGCGATTCTCGCCGGGAAAATCCGCGCGGGAGACGTCATCGTCATCCGCTACGAAGGCCCGAAAGGCGGGCCGGGGATGCAGGAGATGCTCGCGCCCACGTCCGCATTGATCGGGCAGGGCCTCGGCGATTCGGTCGGGCTGATCACCGATGGCCGCTTCTCGGGAGGAACGTGGGGGCATGTCGTCGGTCACGTCGCGCCAGAGGCGCAGGTCGGTGGCACGATCGCGCTGATCGAGGAAGGCGATTCGATCACCATCGACGCCAACCGGCTCGCGATCGAGCTCGACGTCGACGATGCGACGCTCGCCGGGCGCCGCGCGCGCTGGCGCCCGCCCGAGCCACGCTATACGCAGGGCGTGCTCGCCAAGTACACGCGCCTCGTCTCGACGGCGAGCAAGGGCGCGATCACCGATCGTCCGCAGGAGTAACAAGGCATTGCGTGCGGGAACGCTTTCGCTGCGCGGCGGTTTACTCCGGAATGAGGAAACGCTGCGCATGATTCGCGCGGCCATCGGGTGCGCCGCCGTCGCCCGGCTGCGGCTCGTCGCGGTCGCCGCCGCAGTGGCGCTCGTCGCCGGCTGCGCATTCCCGGGCGCCGCGATCACCACGGAATCCGGCGCCGGCCGTCCGCCGGTCGAAGCGCCGCAGCTTGCCGTGGGCGCGCGCTGGATCTATCGCGCGAGCGACGGCTTTCGCACGCCGGTCGTGTGGACCGAGACTCGCGAGATCGTCGCCCACGACGCGGGTGGCTACACGGTCCGGGTCACCCAGCACGGACCGAGCGTCGACAGTACGCGCACGGAAGTCTGGAGTGCGCCGGGAGTCGTTCGCGTCGGCGCGCTCTTCAACGACGAGACCCGCCAATTCAGGACGCCGCTCCTGCGCTACCGCTTCCCGCTCGTTCCCGGAGCGAGCTGGAACCAGTGGATCGACAATTACAACGAAACGACGAAGAAGGCCGGGCAGATCAACCATTACGTCCGTGTCGAGGGTTGGGACCGCGTCACGACTCCTGCCGGAACCTTCGACGCGATCAGGATGCGCGTGCTGATGCGCCTCGACGATCAGGAGTTCTGGCGCGAGCCCACGACGTGCAACTACCTCATCTGGTACGCCCCCGCGGTCGGCGCACCGGTGCGCGAGGAGAAGGACGCGCAGTACCGGGAGCGCGGAGACCAGCGCGACGGCATCGACGTGATCCCGGTGCAGCACGCGCTGCTCGAGCTCGAGTCGTACACGCCGGGGAGCCAAGCGCAGTAGGCGCGGTCAGCCCTTCGCGAGGCCGAGGCGACGCCAAATCTCGGCGGTGAGACTCACCTGGTTCAACGTGTAGAAGTGAAGTCCTGGCGCGCCGCGCGCGATCAGAACTTCGCACAATCGAGTGACCACCTCGAGGCCAAAAGCGCGGATCGACGCAGTATCGTCACCGTAGCCCTCGAGCCGTCGGCGGATCCAGCGCGGAATCTCGGCGCCGCTGGTGTCGGAGAAGTGCGCGAGCTTCGAAAAACTCGCGATCGGCATGATGCCGGGGACGATCGGCACCGACACGCCGCGCGCGGCACAGGCTTCGACGAAGCTCCAGTATGCGTCGGGATTGAAGAAATACTGCGTGATCGCCGAGTCCGCTCCCGCTTCGATCTTGCGCTGGAAACTCGCGAGATCGTCCTCGGCCGTTCGCGATTGCGGGTGATACTCGGGGTAGGCGGCGACATCGATGTGGAACCAGTCGCCGGTCTCGTTGCGGATGAAGCGCACCAACTCGTTCGCGTAGCGGAAATCGCCAACGCCGGCACTGCCGGACGGAAGGTCGCCGCGGAGCGCGACGAGGTGGCGGATTCCGTGGCTCCGATACTGCAAGAGCACCTCGCGAATGCCTTCGCGCGTCGAGCCGATGCACGAGAGGTGCGGCGCGCCCTGCATCCCCTCGGCGCGAATCTCGAGCACCGTCGCGAGCGTCCCCTCGCGCGTCGAACCGCCCGCGCCGAAGGTGACCGAGCAGAACGCCGGTTTCATTGCGGCGAACTCGCGGCGCGCAGCGCGGAGCTTCAAGACGCCTTCCTGCGTCCGCGGCGGGAAAAATTCGAGGCTGTAGAGCGGCGTGGCAGGCTTTGTCATTCCGACTCACCCAACTGTGCAAGGTAGGACTTCGCCGCTGCTGCCAGACGGGCGTCGAAGGTCGCGAGCGGTGCTCGGAGGCGCCCCGCAACCCACAAGTAAGCGGCGTCGTAGGCGGATAGCCCGAACGCCTCGCCCACGCGAACGGTTGCGGGTACATCGACGACGAAGCGCTCGATTTCCAGCTCCTCGTACGTAGCGAGAATACGCGCGGCATCTCCGCTGGAGACGCGGCGTGCGCGAATTTTTGTCAGCGCGACATTCGCAATCTCGTAGTCGATGATCGCGGGCGCACACAGGCTTCGACCGCGCATCTGACCGTCTGCCTGCTCGGAAACCGCCTCGCCGAAGGCGCTTGCGGCAACGAGGCTCGCGTCCACAACGAGTCGGGGTCGCGATGCCCAACGGGCCGGCGGCTCGGCGACGAGAACAGTGGCCATGCGTTACGGGCGTCGCGGATCGTTCGGTCGATCGCGCTCGATGCCGTAGCGCTCGTCCCGCATTTTCCTGATGATGTCGACCGACGACGGACCGTCGGTCGTGTGCGGCAGGATCTTCCGCCACTCCTCGACGACCTCCTCGATGGGCCGCAACCGTCGTCCGGGGTGACGCTCGCGCGTGCTCGTGACGAGACTCGGGATCTCGGCGTCGCCGCGCGATGTCGATGCGGCGGATTCGATGATGGCCATGAGCTCGCGTTGCAGCGACCGATGATTGGCGGCTGCTCGTGTACGGAGTCGTGCCGCGATGCCATCGGGGACATTCTTGATCGAGAAATTGACGGACATGGTGTGCCTCCGAAATGGATCCAACACCTCCATAATGGAACCATTCTACATCAACGCCGCGAATCCGCACAGCAGATGACCGTCGGGTCGACCGAGAAGTTGGACGGCACGTGATGGCCTACAACTGGCGGACGCGATAGCCGGCTTCACGCAGCAGCGAAAGCATGCTTTCCTGCCCCAGCAAATGGCCATCACCCACCACCACAAAGACGGGTTCGCCCTTCGTACCGAGTTTGTCCTCGAGGATCCGGACCCACGTCTGATTGCGTTGTACGACCAAAGCCTCTCGGACTTTCGGGAAGACCTTGAAGCTGCCCGAAAGAGCGGCCACGGCAGCGGTATCGCCCATGCGCCATGCCTTGACCAGCTCGCGAATTTTGGCGTGCTTGTCTTGCTTGTCATCGTCCGGTTTGCTCACGTGCAGCAACCATTCGACCTGCACTTCCCTGGGCATGGATGAGCCGATCTGGAAAGTCTTCGCGTAACTCTCGAACGGCGTTACCGGAACGTTGCGGGTTTTCGCGTCAAGATAGAAGCGCCTTGTCAACTGCTCCTGTGGCTTGATACCCAGTATGGCGTGATTCGCAGGATCGGACATCAGTATCAGTGCCACCAGCCAGGGCTGCAGCCGCTGAAAGTGTGAATAAGGAAGCCCCGCGGTCTGCATCGCCGCCTGCACTGTTGCAAGCTGCGCCGGTGTCAGGAGATCCTGAAGCGTTTCGTCTCCAGGGAGCAAGGCAAACTTCACCATGTCCGAATGCAAACTTTCCTGATTCTCCTTGCTTGCCGGAGGAATCTGCTCGACATAGAGACTTCCCGATTCCGAAAATGCCGCCGCGAACTGCGCGGGCAGCGGGTAATCGCTGGCGGACAGTACTTCGGTGTCGCTGGCGATGTAGATGACGCGTTGCGCGGTGCTGACCTCCCACAGCGAGGTTTTTGGCGTCGTCGTCGGTGAGAGGGTCGCGCATGCGGTCAGCAGCGCGAATGATGCGCTGCCGAGGATCAAGAGCAGGTGTTTCTTCATTTCGTACCTCGATCCGAGAATTCCACACGTGGACGCGCCCTCAAAATGAATGCGCTTCGTGAGAGCCCACGAGTCAATAAACACAGTCCGCCAACATCGGAGGTTATCGGTGCGCCGCGTTTCGCGGTCGGAACAGCGACGCGAGCGCCCAGGAGATGATGCTGTAGACGATTGCGCCGAAGACTGCCACCCAGAACCCGTCGACGGTGAAGCCCTTGACGAACGAGCCGACGAACCAGAACAGGAGCCCGTTGATGACGAAAATGAAGAGGCCGAGCGTCAGCAGCGTCGCGGGCAGCGTGAGGAGCACGAGCACCGGCCGGATTAGCGTATTGACGAGACCGAGCACCAGCGCGGCAACGAGGGCCGCGCCGAACGACGCGACGTGAATGTGCGTAAACAAATAGGGCAGCGCGAGGAGCGCCACCGCATTCGCGAGCCAGGTCAGAATGAGGCGCACGTCAGGCCCCCGCGAGGTAGGGCTTCAACGCAGCGAAGATCGTCGCGTTGACGGGCGCCGCGAAGCCATGCTGCACGGCGAGCGACGCGACGCGGCCGCACAACCACGGCGCCTCGAGACGGTGCCCTGCGGCGAGATCGACCTGCATCGACGTGCGCATCTCGGCAGGCAGCGAATCGATGAAGCGCATCGCACTCGCCGCGAATTCGTCGCCGAGCGCAACGCCTTCGGCGTTCCCCGCTGCCAGCGACTCGCGCAGCGCGGCCTCGAACGCCGCGCGAAGGTCCGGGTCGCTGCGGACTACCCCGACCGGCGCGCGGGCGAGGCTCGTCACTCCGGAGATGGCGACGAGGAACACGAACTTCTCCCACAGCGCGCGGCGGATGTCGGCCGAGTGCTCGATCTCGATGCCCGCTGCGGCCGCAGCGTCAGCGAACCCGCGCGCGGCGTCCACCGGGCCGCAGGCGAACGCTCCGACGCGAAGCCGCGCCATCGATCCGACGTGGCGGATCACGCCGGGCTCGGCGATCGTCGCCCCGATGTAGGCAACTCCTGCCAGCACATGGTCGGCGCCGACGACGCTCGCGACGATTCCGGGCGCGTCGATGCCGTTCTCGAACGGGATCACGACGCCCCCAGCCGCCACGAGGGATACGACCTGCCGCGCGGCAGCCTCGACGTCCCACAGCTTGACGCAGAGCATCACCACATCGACGGGCGCCAGCGTCGATGGATCATCCGTCGCGGCGACCCGAGGGAGCACGATGTCCCCGCCGGCGCTCTCGACCTTGAGCCCGCGCTCGCGCAGCGCGGCGAGCTGCGCGCCACGCGCGACGAACGCGACGTCGTTGCCCGCGCGCGCGAGCTTCGCCCCGAAATAGCCGCCGACTCCGCCAGCGCCGATGACCGCGATGCGCATATCAGTAGCGATAGCTGTCCGGCTTGTACGGACCCGCGCGGTCGACGCCGATGTAGCGCGCCTGGCGGTCGGTGAGCTCGGTGAGCCTCGCTCCGAGCTTCGAGAGCTGCAGCCGCGCGACCTTCTCGTCGAGGTGCTTCGGCAGCACGTAGACGCCGATCGGGTAGCGATCCGAGCGCTCCTTCGCGGCCGTCCACAGCTCGATCTGCGCCATCACCTGGTTGGCGAACGACGAGCTCATCACGTACGACGGGTGGCCGGTCGCGCAGCCGAGGTTCACGAGCCGCCCCTCGGCGAGCAGGATGATCCGCTTGCCGTCCGGAAAGATCACGTGGTCGACCTGCGGCTTGATGTTCTCCCAGCGATGGCTCTTGAGCGACGCGACGTCGATCTCGTTGTCGAAGTGGCCGATGTTGCAGACGATCGCATTGTTCTTCATCCGCAGCATGTGGGCGTGCGTGATGACGTCGACGTTGCCAGTCGCGGTGACGAAGATGTCGGCCTTGTCGCAGGCGTCGTCCACCGTCACCACGCGATAGCCCTCCATCGCCGCCTGCAGCGCGCAGATCGGATCGATCTCGGCGATCCACACCTGTGCTGCGAGCGCGCGCAGCGCCTGCGCCGAGCCCTTGCCGACGTCGCCGTACCCGCAAACGAGCGCGACCTTGCCGGCGACCATCACGTCGGTCGCGCGCTTGATGCCGTCGACCAGCGACTCGCGGCAGCCGTAGAGGTTGT
>JAICXH010000139.1 GCA_025981645.1 Burkholderiales bacterium | reverse complement strand
CGTGACGTCGCCAAAGGCGGTGGTGAGGTCGATGTCCGCGTTCACGGCCGGCTTCGCGTTCACGGCCGGCTTCGCGTTCACGGCCGGCTTCGCCTTTACGACCGGTTTCGCGTTCCCACCCGGCTTGCCCGCACGCGCCGAAGGCGTTGCAACGCCCGCGTGGTCATTCGGGGGGTGCAGCAGCGACTTCAGGTCGGCCACGCGTGGCATGCGACGGGTCCCTGTCGCGCCGCATCACGCGGCCGCGGTTTCCTTCGCGGCGACGTCGACAGGCTGCGTCGTGAGCCACGCGTCGGCATCGAGCGCGGCCATGCACCCGGTGCCTGCCGAGGTGACTGCCTGGCGATAGACTTGATCGGCTACGTCGCCTGCGGCGAACACGCCTGCGACGCTGGTCGCGGTGGCGTTGCCGCTGCTGCCGCCGCGGACGCGGATGTAGCCGCCGTCCATCTCGAGTTGCTTCTCGAACAGAGCCGTGTTCGGCGTATGTCCGATCGCGACGAAGAGTCCGTGCGCGTCGAGCGTGCGCTTCGCGCCGCTGTGCACGTTGGCGATGCGCACGCCGGCGACGCCCGTCGCATCACCGAGCACCTCGTCGACGACGTGATTCCACGCGATCTCGACGTTGCCGCCGCGTGCCTTCGCGAGCAGCCGATCGACGAGGATCGCCTCGGCGCGAAAGCGATCGCGCCGGTGCACGACGGTGACGTGCCTCGCGATGTTCGACAGGTAGAGCGCCTCTTCGACGGCGGAATTGCCGCCGCCGACCACCACGACATCCCGGCCTTTGTAGAAGAAACCGTCGCAGGTCGCGCAACCCGATACGCCGCGACCCATGAACATCTGCTCGGACGCGAGGCCCAGATAGCGGGCCGATGCACCGGTCGCAATGATCAGCGCGTCGGCGCTGTAGCTGCCGTTGTCCCCGGTCAGCACAAACGGCCGTTTCGCAAGGTCGACCGCGGTGATGTGGTCGAAGACGATGTCGGTCTCGAAGCGCGCCGCGTGCTTGCGAAAGCGCTCCATCAGGTCGGGTCCGAGTACGCCGTCGGCATCGGCCGGCCAGTTGTCGACCTCGGTGGTTGTCATCAACTGGCCGCCCTGGGCGAGTCCGGTGATCAGCATCGGGCGAAGATTCGCACGCGCAGCGTATACTGCCGCCGTGTATCCGGCGGGTCCGGAGCCGAGGATCAGGACGCGGGCGTGTTTCGCGGACATGGCAGTTCCTTCGACCGAAAACCGTTCAGTTTAATGGAAATGGGGACACGGCTCCCCATCGCAAGCGCCGGCGCCACCACGTCCTTCCGTCCACCGGGCAGCGCGGCCCCGCTATAATGCCCGTTCTTAGCTTCTAGCTGCAACCTGATGTTTTTCAAGAAAAATGGCAACCGCCGCCGCCGCGGAAGCGCGCCGCCTCGCGAGCTTCCGCCACGCTTCGCGCGATTGGTGCGCGAGTCGTGGTGGCTGCTCGTCGTGGCCGGCTTCGTCTACCTTGCGCTGATCCTCGCAACCTACACGCGCAGCGATCCCGGCTGGTCGTATTCCGGAACGGGGGCGCCGCTCGGCAATCGTGGCGGCATCGTCGGAGCGTGGCTTTCGGATCTCCTGCTCTATCTCTTCGGCTGGTCGGCGTGGTGGTGCGTGGCCGGCGGCGTCGTGCTCGTCGTCGCCGGATATCGACGGGTCGTGCGTCCGGAGCACCGCGGCGAACATCCGCTGGTTCTTGGCGCGGTCGGGTTTGTGCTGGTCCTGCTGTCGAGCGCCGCGCTGGAGGCGCTGCACATCCTGCGCCTTCCCGGGGTGCTTCCGCTCGCGTCCGGCGGAGCACTCGGTGGTCTTCTCGGCGCCTCGCTCGCCGGCGCGACCGGCTTCAACGGCGCGGCATTGCTGTTGCTCGTACTGTTCGCGATCGGCACGTCGCTCCTGTTCGGCGTGTCGTGGCTGCACGTGATGGAAGGCATCGGCGCGGCGCTGGAGCGCATCGTGCTGAAACTACGCCGCCGGCGCGAGGAGGCCGTCGACCGGCGCATCGGCATGGAACGCGCCGCCGAGCGCGAGTCCACGGTCGAGCAGCTTCGTGAGGAGACCGCACTTCGCGAGCCGACGCTCGTCGTCCCCCCGGCGGCGAGCGCACCCAGATCCGAGCGAGTGATCCGCGAGCGGCAACGTCCACTGTTCACCGACATGCCCGACTCGCCGCTGCCTCCGCTGGCGCTGCTCGAGGACGCGCCGGCGGCAACCGAGGCCGTCAGCGCCGAGACCCTCGAATTCACGTCGCGGCTGATCGAGCGCAAGCTCGCCGACTTCGGCGTTGCGGTAAAGGTGATCGCCGCGTACCCGGGTCCGGTGATCACGCGCTTCGAAATCGAGCCCGCCGTCGGGGTCAAGGGTGCGCAGATCGTCAACCTGATGAAGGACCTCGCGCGCGCGTTGTCGGTGGTCTCGATTCGCGTCGTCGAGACGATTCCCGGCAAGTCGTGCATGGCGCTCGAGCTGCCCAACGCGCGCCGGCAGATCGTGCGCCTCGTCGAGATCCTCGCGACGACGACCTACAACGACGCGCCGGGGATGCTGACGCTGGCACTCGGCAAGGACATCGCCGGCAAGCCGGTCATCGCCGATCTCGCGCGGATGCCGCACCTGCTCGTCGCCGGCACGACCGGCTCGGGCAAGTCGGTCGCCGTCAACGCGATGATCCTCTCGCTGCTCTACAAGGCCGAGCCGCGCGAGGTACGCCTCATCCTGATCGATCCCAAGATGCTGGAGCTCTCGGTGTACGACGGCATTCCGCATCTGCTCGCACCGGTCGTCACCGACATGAAGCTCGCGCCGAATGCGCTCAATTGGTGCGTCGGCGAGATGGAGCGGCGCTACCGGCTGATGTCGCAGCTTGGCGTGCGCAACCTCGCCGGCTACAACCAGAAGGTGATCGAAGGGCGCAAGGCCGGAACTCCACTCGTCCATCCCGCCCCTGCGGCCGGCGAAGACCCCGAGCCGCTCGAGGAAATGCCTCTGGTGGTCGTGGTCGTCGACGAGCTTGCCGACCTGATGATGGTCACCGGCAAGAAGATCGAGGAGCTGATCGCGCGGATCGCCCAAAAGGCGCGGGCCGCCGGCATCCACCTGATCCTCGCCACGCAGCGGCCGTCGGTCGATGTCATCACCGGTCTCATCAAGGCCAACATTCCGTCGCGGATCGCTTTCCAGGTGGCGAGCCGGGTCGACTCTCGAACCATCCTCGATCAAATGGGCGCGGAAACGCTGCTCGGACAAGGCGACATGCTCTACCTGCCTCCCGGAACGGGCTATCCGCTGCGTGTTCACGGAGCGTTCGTCTCCGACGCCGAAGTGCACCGTGTCGTCGAGCACCTGAAGTCCCAGGGCGCGCCGCAATACGTCGACGGCCTGCTCGAAGGCGCCGCCGCGGTCGACGGCGACACCGACGCCGGCAGCGCGGAGGGCGCCGATGCGGAGGCCGATCCGATGTACGACCAGGCGGTCGCCGTCGTGCTGAAAACGCGGCGCCCGTCGATCTCGCTGGTCCAGCGACACCTGCGGATCGGCTACAACCGCGCGGCGCG
>JAICXH010000023.1 GCA_025981645.1 Burkholderiales bacterium | reverse complement strand
GTCGTTGACGTTGATCGCCGGGAAGCCGAGCCGCCCCTCGCGATGCATCTGGTAGAGGCGCTTCACGCCCGTCGTCGTCTCCTCGGTGACGCCGCGGATGCTCGCCTTGATCCGCGAATAGAACGTCGGATCCGCAGCGAGGCGTTTCGCGATCGCGCCGAACAGCGCGACCTCCTCCTCGCTCCCCGGATTCGCGAGCACCGAGCGATCGGCCTCGGCCTCAACGCCGAGGTGGACGAGGAGCGTCGCGTCGCCGCCGTCGTCGAGGATCATGTTCGGCGCGAGCGCCGACGCCCCGTCCCACTCGAAGATCCGGTGCGTGTAAGCCCAGTATTCGTCGAGCGATTCGCCCTTGCGCGCGAACACCGGCGTGCCGCGCACAGCGATCGCCGCCGCCGCGTGGTCCTGCGTCGAGAAAACGTTGCATGAAGCCCAGCGCACCTGGGCCCCGAGCGCCTGCAGCGTCTCGATCAGCACGGCGGTCTGGATCGTCATGTGCAGGCTGCCGGCGATGCGCGCGCCGGCGAGCGGCTTGGTCCCGGCGTACTCGTCGCGGATCGCCATCAGACCGGGCATCTCGGTCTCGGCGATCGCGATCTCCTTGCGGCCCCAATCGGCCAGCGCGAGGTCGGCGACCTCGCAGTCGGTGAAGTTTCTCGATTCGTTGGCAGCGTTCATCGCTCACTCCGTTGGTGGGCGGCCGGCTGCAGGCGGTGGGCGAACCGGTTGCCCGTTGCCCGCAGGACGAGCCGCGGTTCAACGAGCGCCGTTGCACTAGGCATCAGTGCCTGCCCCGAGCCTGGCCCGGCGGCCGAAGCCGGCACGGGTTGCAACGCTCCTCGGGGCACGGGAGAGGGCGGATTGTACCTCAGCGGAGTTCGCGCTGCGCGCGCAGGACCAGCGTAACGGCCGCGAGGATCACCGCGCATGCCGCCATCGGGGCGAAGGTGAGCCAGGCGATTCCGGTTGCGTCCCACAGCGCGCCTGCCAGGAGCGCGATGCCGACCGCCCCTCCGTAGCTCAGCGTAAAGACCCCTGCCGACGTGCGCGCGACGTCCTCGGGTGCACAGAGGAGCGGTGGGAGCGTCAAGCCGAGGATCAGCGCGGCGGCGTCGGAGAAGCCGAGGATCCCGGCCCACAACGGCGTCAGCGGTCCGATTGCGAAGGCAAGGGCGACGACCGCCGCGAACGACACCAGCCCGGACGCGACGTAGGCCCAGGCACGCCGCTCGAGGCGCCGCGCGACGCCGAGCAACAGCAGCGAGGCGGGAATCTGACCGAAGTTGAGCGCGGTCAGCGTCGCGCTGATGAGGTCTGCGCGCCCGTGGCTCGTCAGGTAGATCGGAATGAACGCGTTGACGGCAAAGTAGATCGCATTGATGCAGCAGAACAGGATGCCAAGCCTCCACACGAGCCCGCGTCGCCAGTCGGGCATCCAGCGGCGCGGCGAATGCCTCAGCGCGACGAACGGATCCGGAAAGCGCGGTGCTGCGCGGTGGACGAACAGCGCCGTCAGCGCGACCGGGATCGCCCAGACGGCGAGCGCCGCGCGCCAGCTCCCACCCATCAGCGGCACGACAACCGGAAGCATCACGAACACCGGGATCACCTCGCCGACGAGAAGGCCGTTGGTGTAGGTCGCAGTACCGAGCCCGATGTGGCCCGGCGGCATCCAGTGACGCACCGTCGTCGGCATCACCGGCTGCATGATCGCGACGCCTGCCGACATGACGACGCTGGCGACGATGAGCCACGTGAAGTCGATCGCGAGACCGCGCAGCGCCGTGCCTGCCGCGACGATCACGAGACCGCCGACCAGCGCCCCGCGTACTCCGATCCGGGCGACCAGCAGCGCACCGCCCGTCGCCGCCACGGCGAACAGGAGCGGAGCGATGCTCCCGAGCAGCCCGACCTCGGTCGCGCTCAAGCCGAATTCGGCACTGATCGCCGGAATCACCGGCGGCACCGCGAGGATCGTCAGTCGCAGCGCCACACCCGACAGCCACAGGAGCGCGAGCGGACGCCAGATCGCCGCGTGCTCGTCCTCGCCGGTCATCCGCGCGTGCTTTCGGCGCCCACGTCGCGCTGCGGGCGCGCGCGGGAGCCCGAATCGCCTGCCGCGGCCGATTCCATCTCGAGGAGCGCGTTGGCGAGGCTCGATTCGCGCTTGTAGAAGCCCTCGGTGTGAAACGTCTCCTCGAGCGCGTAGAGCTCGTAGTCGAGGTGGTGGCAGAGCTCGTGGCAGAGCGTACGAACGAAGCTCTTGAACGCGACCACCTGGCGCCGCTGCGCGGTGCGCATCCAGACGGTGATGCGCGCGCGGGTACCCCCATCGGGAGGCTCGTAGAGGCCGTGCAGCTCGCCACCGTCATCGGCGGGGCGCGCGGCGAGCACGCGGATCGCGACCGGCGGAACCTGCCAGCCGCGCGTCAGACTGTCGACGAGCTCCTGGCAGGCAGCACGCAAGCGCGCGCGATCATCGGCCACGAGCGTGTGGCGGATCGCGCCGACGACCGGTGCGAGCGCAAGTTCGCTCGGCAGCGCGACGGAGTCGATCGCATCGCTCGCGCGATAGATCCTCTTGCGCGCGGCGGACAGGCGGTCATAGTAGGCGAAACGCATCCGGCGGGGCTCGAGGCGGGGTCACCCCGATCGCGCGGCGGCGGGGCCCCGTGGCCAGCCGGCACTTCGGCGTCACGCCTTCTTGATCTTCTCGAGCATCTTGAAGACGCCCTTCGGGGAACCTACGAACATGCGCTTGAAAGTCTTCGGAAGGCAGCGGCGTTCGAGCGTGTTGCGGCGGGTGCGGTTGCGTTCGGCCATGATGGGATCGATCGTGGAAAACGACGAATTATAGCGCTCGGCGGGCGCGCCCCGCGCTTTGCCGCCAGGAGGCGCTCCTTGCCGGGAAGCGTGAACTAGCGCTGTGCGATCTTCGCGCCGGCGAATGCCGCCGCGGCGTTGCGCGGAGCCGCGCGCGAGTACTGCCGCGGCGGCGCGACGCTCGCCCCCAGCGCAGCCGCTGCATGCCACACCCAGCGCGGGTCCCACAGAAATGCCCGCGCAAGCGCGACCATGTCGGCGTCCCCGGCAGCGAGGATCGCCGCAGCCTGCTCGGGACTCGTAATCAGGCCGACGGCGACGGTCGTCGCGCCGGTCGCGCGCCGGATTGCTCCGGCGAAGCCGACCTGGTATCCCGGCGCGAGCGGGATCCTCTGCGCGGGCGAGACGCCGCCGCTCGACGTGTCGATCCAGTCGACGCCGCGCGCGACGAGCCGACGCGAGAGTTCGACCGATTGCTCGATGTCCCATCCGCCGTCGACCCAGTCGGTGCACGAGAGGCGCACACCGAGCGGACGCGACTCCGGCCACACGGCGCGTACGGCATCGAACACCTCGAGGGGAAAGCGGATGCGCCCTTCGAATCCGCCGCCGTAGCGGTCGGTGCGCAGGTTCGAGAGCGGCGACAGGAATTCATGCAACAGGTAGCCGTGCGCGAAGTGGAGTCCGAGTGCGTCGAGGCCAATGCGGTGAGCGCGCAAGGCACTCGCGACGAAGGCGTCGCGAACCGCGGCGAGCCCCGCGTCGTCGAGTGAGGCCGGAGCGGCCTCGCCTGCAGCGTACGCCACCGCCGACGGTGCCTTGGCGACCCAGCCACCTGCGCCGACCGAGATCTGCGCGCCACCGTTCCACGGCTCGTACGACGACCCCTTGCGCCCGGCATGCGTGAGCTGCAGCGCGATCGCGACCGGCGGACATTGTGCGCGCGCACGCGCGAGCGTGTGCGCGATCGCTTCCTCGCATCCGTCGTCGTAGAGGCCAAGATCGCCGGGGCTGATGCGCCCGTCTGCGGTGACCGACGTCGCCTCGATCGTGAACATCGAGGCCCCCGACATCATCAGTTGCGCCCAGTGCACGAGATGCCAGTCGGTCGCGCGGCCGTCGACCGCCGAGTACTGGCACATCGGCGAGACGACGATGCGATTGACGAGCGAGAGCCCGCGCAGCGCGATCGGATCGAAAAGGTTCACCGGCATTCCACGAGCGTCAGCACACGAGCTTCGGCGCACCGACCTTCCCGGGGGGATTGCCGCGACCCGCGTTCGGTGCGCAATGGGCCCGCTCGGCAGCGGGACGAGGCGTCCGCCTCAGCCTCCGGCGAGCGCCGGCTCGCGCAATCCGGCTGCCTCGCGCAGTGCCTCGACCTTGTCGGTGGCCTCCCAGGTAAACTCGGGCTCGTCGCGGCCGAAATGTCCATAGGCCGCGGTCTTGCGGTAGATCGGCCGCAAGAGGTCGAGCATGCGAATGATCCCTTTCGGCCTCAAGTCGAATTGCGTCCGGACGATCTCGGCGATCCGCGCGTCAGGTATGCGTCCGGTGTTCTCGGTGTAGACGGTCACGTTGATGGGCTTCGCGACGCCGATCGCGTAGGAGACCTGCACCTGGCACTGGCGCGCGAGGCCCGCCGCGACGACGTTCTTTGCGACGTAGCGCGCCGCGTACGCGGCAGATCGGTCGACCTTCGACGGGTCCTTCCCCGAAAATGCACCGCCGCCGTGCGGCGCCGCACCGCCGTAGGTGTCGACGATGATCTTGCGACCGGTCACGCCGGCGTCGCCGTGCGGTCCGCCGATCTCGAAGCGGCCGGTCGGATTGACGAGAAAGCGCGCGCCGGCAAGCATCTCGCGCGGGAAGACCGGCTTCACGATCTCCTCGATCACCGCCTCGGCGAGCTCCTTCTGTCGCTCGTTCATGCTCGGGTGGTGCTGCGTCGAAAGCACGACGGTTTCGACGTTCCTCGGCTTGCCGTCGACGTAGCGCACGGTGACCTGCGACTTGGCATCGGGCCGCAGCCACGGCAGCCGCCCGTCGC
Organism: Burkholderiales bacterium; assembly: GCA_025981645.1. Taxonomy (GTDB): domain Bacteria; phylum Pseudomonadota; class Gammaproteobacteria; order Burkholderiales; family Casimicrobiaceae; genus VBCG01. The sequence goes on along the minus strand of JAICXH010000023.1, from coordinate 29,219 downwards.
GGCGCACCTCGCTCTGCCGCTGCACGACGCGGTGCGCGTAGTAGATCGGGAACGGCATCAGCGCAGGCGTCTCGTCACAGGCGTAGCCGAACATCAGCCCCTGGTCGCCCGCGCCCTGGTTCAGGTAATCATCCGATGCGCGATCGATCCCTTGGGCGATGTTCGGCGATTGCCTGCCGTAGCAGACCATCACCGAGCAGCCGTCCGCGTCGAAGCGGAGCTCCGGGTCGTTGTAGCCGATTCCACGGATCGCCTCGCGCGCGATGCGCCCGTAATCGACGTTCGCCGTCGTCGTGATCTCGCCCGCCATCACGACGAGGCCGGTCGAGACCAGCGTCTCGGCCGCGACGCGCCCGGTCGGATCGTGCTCTAGAATCGCGTCGAGCACCGCATCGGAGATCTGATCGGCCACCTTGTCCGGATGACCCTCCGAAACGGACTCCGACGTGAAAAGGTATTCGTCCATCGCCACTCCTGCAGAATTGCGTCGTGCACCATCGCGCCGGACGCAGGTCGAGCCGCGCATTTTAGCAGGCGGGGTCGTGCGCGGCGGTCCCACGCGTCGGCCGTCGCGATGAGCGCGCGCATCCTTGCCGTGATCGGCGCCGGGAACCCCGCGATCGCCGGTGACCCGGCGATCGACGAAGCGACCCGCCTCCTCAGGATGGGCGAGCTCGTCGCGTTCCCGACCGAAACGGTGTACGGCCTCGGTGCCGACGCGTCGAATCCGGCCGCGCTCGCGCGTCTGTTCGAAGCCAAGCGCCGGCCTGCCGATCACCCGGTGATCGTCCACGTCACCGGGCTCGATTCGGCACTGCAGTGGTCGGGCTCGATGCCGGCAGGGGCTCGGGCACTCGCCGGGCGCTTCTGGCCCGGTCCGCTCACGCTCGTCGTCCCGCGCGGGCCGCGGGTCCCCGATGCGGTGACCGGAGGGCAGTCGACGGTCGGGCTGCGCGCGCCATCGCATCCGGTCGCGCGCGCGCTCCTCGAAGCGTTCGGCGGCGGCATCGCCGCGCCTTCGGCCAACCGCTTCGGGCACGTTTCGCCGACGACCGCGGCACATGTCGCCGACGATCTCGGCGACGCGATCGCGCTGATTCTCGACGGCGGCCCCTGCGAGGTCGGGATCGAGAGCACGATCGTCGCGTTCGACGGCGACCTTCCGCTCCTCCTGCGCCCGGGCGCGATCGGCGCCGACGCGATCGCCGCCGTGCTCGGCCGCACGCCGGCCGAAGGTCACGCCACCGCACCGCGCGCGCCGGGCACGCTGCCGTCGCACTACGCCCCGCACACGGCAGCGTCGCGAGTCGCCCACCCGGCGCTGCGCGCCGAAGTCGCGCAGCTCGCCGGACGCGATGAGCGGGTCGGCGTGCTCGCGTTCGATCCGGATGCTCCCGAGGACTTCGACGGCGTGTGGATCACGGCCCCGCGCGACCCGGCGCGCTACGCGCACGCGCTTTACGCGAATCTGCGCCGGCTCGACGCTGCCGCCGTCGACGTGATCCTGATCGAGGACTTGCCCACGGGCGTCGCCTGGGCAGCAGTGCGCGACCGGGTGATGCGCGCGACCGCGGGCATCGACGACGACCGCGACTGACGCGCGCGCCGACGCAAGTACGCGCGCGCGGCTCGCGTTTGCCGGTGCGTTCCGGTCAGTAGGCGCAGCGCGCCGCAAGCGCTTCGTCGAGGAACGCCACGATCGCCGCGGCCAGCTTCCTGCCGCCGCGTTCGAAGTAGTGATCGGCCCCGGGCATGCGTAGCTCGCGCGAGCAGCGAACGTGAACGAGCTCGGCCCGGCGCGCCGGTGCCGCTGCGACGACGTCGGCGAGGTCGTGCTCGGCGACGACGTCCAGCACCGGCTCGCGCGGCGGCCGCGAAAACGCTACCGGCATGCCGACCGGCACCCACGCGGCGATCGGTGACGGATGCGGCGCCGCGAGCCATGCATCGGTCATCGCCGCACCGAGGCTGTGCGAGACCACTGCGATCCGCGCGTAACCGCGTGTGGAGAGCCACGCGTAGGCTGCATCGAGCCGCTCGTTTGCTTCCGGGAAGAGCGCGCGATACGCGCTGCGCGGGGCGTCGGCGGCAAGCACCGGCATCTGCACCGACAGCGTCGCAAAACCGTCGTCGGGAAGCACGCTGCGCAGGACGCCGACCACTCCCCAGTCGGGATTGACTCCCATGCCGTGCACGACGATGACCGCCGCGCGCGCGGGTCGCGAAGTGGGCTCGGTATAGATCGCGAGCACGCGCGGGCGCGAAGCGGTCGCGAGCCACACGACGTTGCCGACGACGACGTCGGGTGCGACCTCGGCGGCCCAGCGGTCCTCGCGCGCGCCGTCGGGGCGCTGCGCCTGAGCGCCGGAAGCCGCCAACGCGGCGGTGCTCGCGTCAGCGGCGCGGACGACGGTGAGCGACATGGCGGTGACCCAGATGACGGCGGCGAGCATCGCCGCACATGCGCCCACGCGGATGGGCTCGGGCGGCCGGATGTCCGTGTGCATCAGATTCCGAGTGCCGAAAGCGATGCTTCGTCGATCGTTGCGACAACGCCACCCTGCGCGGCGAAGTGCCGCACCGGATGTCCGAGCATCGGATCGTTCTCGATCAACGGGGCGGCGTCGAGGCCGGTCACCCGCGCGATCGCGGTCGGCTCCATCGCGACGACCGTTGCTTGCGGCAGGGCGTAACGCTCATCCGCCTGAAGCGCGTGGCTGAAGAATGCCGCACTGTGACAGGTCCCCGCGAGGAGGCCGACAAGGCGCCGGCCGCGGTGGCGCAGGAGCGCAAGCACGGCGGCGTGATGCGCGAGATACTGCGAGACGAAGCGCATCTCGGCCGCGCGCGATACGGCGTGGCCGGCGGAATCCTCGACGAGCACGAGCGGCGCGGACGCTGCGGCGCCCGCACCGGCGACGTGGAGCAGCAGCGCACTGTCGAGCGCGTGCGCCTCGGCGGGCCCGATCGTCACGCCGGAGCTCGGCGCCGTCAGCCAGCAGCGCGGATGCCGCCAGAGGCGCCCGGCCGGGTCGACCGGCGCCGCGCCATCGAAGCACGGCAAGGCTTCGAACGCCGGCGTCTGCGCCACGTCCGCGGCGACGCGCGCCGCGAGCCAGGTGTGCGCCGCAAAGACCTGCGCATCAAAGGGCTCACGCCGGCCCGCCGCGCGTGCGGCCCATGCGCGCAGCGCCTCGGGCTCGTCTTTGACGAGCTCGGTGTAGCCGGCGCGGGTGCGCGACAGCGCGCCGAACACGAGGTCGACGTCGCGTTCGTCGTCGGCATCGAGTTCCCATTTGCCGTGGACCGACTCGAGCACGCGCGGGCCCGAGAGTCCGATCCGCACCTGCGGAAGCACGGCGAGGCGATCGGCGGCGCAGGCGAGCACCGACGCGCCGCCGAACACGTGGCCGACGGCGATCGCGAGCACCGGGACCCCCGCCGCTCGCGCATCGAGGAGCGCGGTGAGCGCGCGCGCGAGACCGAGCTCGGCAGCGTTCGCTTCGTGCAGTCGCACGCCGCCCGACGCGAGCAGCAGCACCACCGCAGCGGCGGACTCGGCGCGCGCGAGCCCGAACAGCGACTGCAGCGCCTGCGCGTGCCTCGCACCGACGCTGCCGCCGAGAAAGCTCGCATCCTGCGCGGCGACGAGCATCGGCAGCCCGGCGACGCGCACGCGCGCGCCGACGATGCCGTCGTCGTCGCGTGCGGCGATCCCGAAGCGTGCGAGATGCGGGCTCGCGCCCGCCGACGGCAGCAGTTCGACGCTGCCCGGGTCGGCAAACGAGCGGATGCGCTCGCGCGCCGGGCCTTCCTCGTCAACAGCGGGCGAACGCTTCGTCATCGGGCACGCGGGCCACGCGCGCCCGGGTTCAGGACTTCTTCTTCGATACGGGATTGAGGTTGGAGATGCGCCCGCTCTCGGTTCCGGCGCTCTCGTCGATCAGTGCGTTGATGAGCGTCGGCCGCTTCGAGCGCAGCGCCTCTTCCATCGCCGCGCGAAGCTCCACCGGAGTGGTCACGCGAACGCCGACCCCGCCAAACGCTTCCATCAGCTTTTCGTAGGACGCGGCCTTGACGAAGCCGAGCGGGTGCGGATCGGCGCCTCCGGTCGGATTGACCTCGTTGCCGCGGTAAACGCCGTTGTTGTTGAGGATCACGATGCATACCGGCAGCTTGTAGCGGCAGATCGTCTCCACTTCCATGCCGGAGAAGCCGAACGCGCTGTCGCCTTCGACAGCGATCACCTGCTCGCCGCCAACGACGGCGGCGCCGATCGAGAACCCCATGCCGATGCCCATCACGCCCCAGGTACCGACGTCGAGCCGTTTGCGGGGCTTCGCCATGTCGACGATGCTGCGCGTAAAATCGAGCGCGTTGGCGCCCTCGTTGACGAAGTAGGCGTCGGGGTTGGCCCCGACGATGTCGCGCACGACGTTGAGCGCGCTGTGAAAGTTCATCGGCGACGGATTCTTCGCGAGCGTCTCGGCCATCTTCGCGACGTTGCGATTCCTGCGCTCGGCGATCGCACCGAGCCATTCGGACGGCGGCTTCGGCCACGATGTGCCGATGCCGGCGACGAGCGCCGAGACGCACGAGCCGATGTCGCCGACGACCGGCGCATCGATGCGCACGTTGCTGTCGGCTTCCTGCGGCGAAATGTCGATCTGGATGTAGCGCTGTCCGCCCCACGCCGTCGGAGTTTTGCCTCCCCAGGTCTTGCCCTTGCCGTGCGACAGCAGCCAGTTGAGGCGGGCACCGATCAGCACGACGACGTCAGCCTCGGGCAGCACGAACGAGCGCGCTGCGGCCGCCGATTGCTCGTGCGTGTCGGGCAGCAACCCCTTCGCCATCGACATCGGCAGGTACGGGATGCCCGTCTTCTCGATGAGCGCGCGGATGGCGGTATCCTCCTGCGCATACGCCGCCCCCTTGCCAAGGATGATGAGCGGCTTCTTCGCACCCTTGAGGAGGTTGAGCGCGCGATCGACCGCTTCCCGCGAGGGGATCTGCCTCGGCGCCGGGTCGACCACCTTGATCACCGTGGACGCTCCGGTCACGGCGTCCATCACCTGCGGGAAGAGCTTCGCCGGCAGGTCGAGGTAGACGCCCCCCGGCCGGCCCGAGACCGCGGCACGGATCGCGCGCGCGACCCCGACTCCGATGTCCTCGGCGTGCAGCACGCGAAAGGCGGCCTTGGCGAGCGGCTTCGCGATCGCGAGCTGATCCATCTCCTCGTAATCGCCCTGCTGCAGGTCGATGACCTCGCGTTCCGACGAGCCGCTGATCTGGATCATCGGAAAGCAGTTGGTCGTCGCATTGGCGAGCGCGGTGAGGCCATTGAGGAAACCCGGCGCCGACACGGTAAGGCACACGCCCGGCTTCCGCGTCAGGTAGCCGGCGATCGACGCGGCGTAGCCCGCGCTCTGTTCGTGTCGAAACGAGATCACCCGGATGCCGGCCGCCTGCGCCTTGCGCGTGAGGTCGGTGATCGGGATGCCTGGTACCGCAAAGATCGTGTCGATCCCGTTGAGCTTCAACGCGTCGATGACGAGGTGGAAGCCGTCGGTCTCCTCGGTCTCGGCAACAGGTGCGGCAGGCGCTTCGCTGGTCTTGATGGCGGTCGCGGACCCGGTGGCGTTACGTACTGCAGTGGCATTGTCCATGTGGCGTTCTCCAAGGTCGCCCGACGCTTTGCCGTCGACCCATTATTGTAGTCCCGCTTACTGCATCAATTGCGCTCAAAGCGCCGATTTCAAGAGCGTCCCCATCTCGGCAGGATTGCGGGTGACCTTGATGCCGCTGGCTTCCATGACCTCGAGCTTCGCCTGCGCGGTTCCCTTGCCTCCGGAGATGATCGCGCCCGCGTGGCCCATGCGCTTGCCGGGCGGAGCGGTCACGCCGGCGATGAAGCCGACGACCGGCTTCTTCATGTGGTTCTTGGCCCATTCGGCGGCCGTCTCCTCGTCGCTGCCGCCGATCTCGCCGATCATCACGATGGCATCGGTGTCCGGATCGTCGTTGAAGAGCTTCAGCACATCGATGTGCTTCAGGCCGTTCACCGGATCGCCGCCGATGCCCACCGCGGTCGACTGCCCGAGCCCCAGCGCGGAAAGCTGCCCCACCGCTTCGTAAGTCAGCGTTCCCGAGCGCGACACGACGCCGATCCTTCCGCTGCGGTGGATGTGTCCCGGCATGATCCCGATCTTGATCTCGTCGGGGGTGATCACCCCCGGGCAATTGGGCCCCAGAAGCAGCGTCTTCCTACCCTGCATCCGGTAGCGGGTGCGGATCATGTCGCGCACCGGAATGCCTTCGGTGATGCAGATGACGAGATCGAGCCCGGCGTCGACCGCCTCGTCGATCGCTGCGGCGGCGAACGGGGGCGGCACATAGATCACCGAGACCGTTGCCCCCGTCGCTTCCTTCGCTTCCTTCACCGTCGCGTAGATCGGAATGCCTTCGAAATCCTCGCCGGGTTTCTTCGGATTCACCCCGGCCACGAAGCACGCGCGTCCATTCGCGTACTCGCGGCACATGCGGGTGTGGAATTGCCCCGTCTTGCCGGTGATCCCCTGCGTGATCACGCGCGTATTCCGGTTCACCAGAATGCTCATCGGTCCCGTCTCTCGTTGGTGGACGTCGCTCGTTGTCTCACGTCGGTCGCCGGATCAGCGCTGGCCGTGCGCGGCCTCGACGACCTTGCGCGCGGCGTCGGCCATGTCGCCGGCGGTGATGATCGGCAGGCCGGACTGCGCGAGGAGCGCCTTGCCTTCGTCCTCGTTGGTACCCTTCATCCGCACCACCAGCGGCACCGTCAGCCTGACTGCCTGCGACGCCGCGATCACGCCCTGCGCGATCACGTCGCAGCGCATGATGCCGCCAAAGATGTTGACGAGGATCGCCTTCAGTCCCGGATGGCGAAGCATGATCTTGAAGGCCTCGGTCACCTTCTCCGCCGACGCACCGCCGCCGACGTCGAGGAAGTTGGCCGGGCTGCCGCCGTAGAGCTTGATGACGTCCATCGTCGCCATCGCGAGCCCGGCCCCATTGACGAGGCAGCCGATGTCGCCGTCGAGCGAGATGTACGAAAGGTCGTACTTCGACGCTTCGATCTCGGCGGGGTCCTCTTCGTCGAGATCACGCAAAGCGGCGATCTCCGGATGCCGGAAGAGCGCGTTGGCGTCGAAGTTGAGCTTCGCATCGAGCGCGACGACGCGTCCGTCCCCGGTCACGACGAGCGGGTTGACCTCGACCAGCGACGCATCGGTCGCCTCGAACACGCGATAGAGCCCCTGGAACACCGCCCGCGCGGCAGGAACGCTCGCCTCCGGCACGCCGATCTCGCGCGCGAGACCATCGGCGTCGTCGGCCGTCAGGCCGCGGCCCGGATCGATCGCGACGCGGTGGATGCGCTCGGGCGTCCTCGCCGCCACCTCCTCGATGTCCATCCCCCCGTCGGCGCTCGCCATCAGCGTGACGCGCTGCGCGGTCCGGTCGACGACCAGTGCCGCGTAGAGCTCCTTGCGGATGTCGGCGCCTTCTTCGATCAGGAGCCGCCTCACCTTCTGGCCGGCGGGGCCGGTCTGGTGGGTGACGAGCTGCATGCCCAGGATCTGTCCGGCGAGCATTCGCACTTCGTCGAGCGAACGCGCGAGCTTGACGCCGCCGCCCTTGCCGCGCCCTCCGGCGTGAATCTGCGCCTTCACCACCCACACCGGCCCGCCGAGCTCGCGCGCCGCGGCGACGGCCTCTTCGACGGAGAATGCGGGCTTGCCGCGCGGAACCGGCACGTCGCTGGCACGCAGCAGTTCCTTCGCCTGGTATTCGTGAATCTTCACGCCGCCTCCACTCGCGCCGCCGGGCGAACCGAATCCCCTATCGTAAAGCCGCTGATCCATAATCGAAAGCGAAAGTTCATAATGGTTTGCATAAGCAGCGCTTTATGCGAGAGACCTCGGTTCCCGCGATGAATGCCAACCTGTACGCGCTCTTCGAAGCGCACTTCCCGAGCGGATCCGAACAACCCTGCATCCTGATTCCCGGCGGGCCGGTCGTCCACTACGACGAGCTCGCCGCCCAGTCGGCGAAGATCGCCAACGCGCTCGTCGCGGCGGCATCCCGCCGCGGCGACCGCGTCGCCGTCCAGACCGGCAAGCACTGGCAGGTGATCGCGCTCTATCTCGCGTGCCTGCGCGCGGGACTCGTCTACCTGCCGCTCAATACCGGCTACCGCAGGAGCGAGCTCGAGTGGTTCTTCGAAGACGCGTCACCGACGGTGATCGTCTGCTCGACCGAGCGACTCGGCGAGATCGCCGCAATCGCCCGGGAGGCGAGGGTACTGACGCTCGATGCACAGGGCGGCGAGCTCGGCGACCGGTCGCGCGACGAGCCTGCGACGTTCGCGACGGCAACATCGGCACCGGACGATCTCGCGGCCATCCTCTACACATCGGGAACGACCGGGCGGTCGAAGGGCGCGATGATCACCCATCGCAACCTCGCGTCGAACGCCCTCGCTCTGGTCGAGGCCTGGGCGTTCACGCGCGACGACGTACTGCTGCATGCGCTCCCCGTCTACCACGTGCACGGCCTCTTCGTTGCCGTTCACTGCGTCCTCCTCGCCGGTGCGCGGATGCTGTGGCTGCCGCGCTTCGACGCGCAGCCGGTGCTGCACGCGCTGCGATCGGCGACCGTGATGATGGGCGTGCCGACCTACTACGCGCGGCTCCTCGCCGAAGACCGGTTCACGCGCGACCTCTGCCCCGGTATGCGCCTGTTCGTCTCCGGCTCGGCGCCACTCCTCGCGGAGACCTTCGAGGCGTTCCGCGCGCGGACCGGGCACGCGATCCTCGAGCGCTACGGCATGACCGAGACCGGGATGATCGCGTCGAACCCGCTTGCCGGAATCCGCGCGGCGGGGACCGTCGGGCGCCCGCTGCCGGGGATCAGTGTGCGCATCGCCGACGATGCCGATCGCGTGTGTCCGCCGGGAACGCTTGGCAGCGTGCAGGTACGCGGGCCGAACGTGTTCGCCGGCTACTGGCGGCTCCCCGACCGGACCCGCGAGGAATTCACCGCCGACGGCTGGTTCCGCACCGGGGACCTCGGCGAGATCGTCGCCGACGGCGATGCCGCCGGCTACCTGCGCCTCGCCGGGCGCTCGAAGGACCTGATCATCAGCGGCGGCCTCAACGTCTATCCGAAGGAGGTCGAGGAGCGTATCGACGTGATGCCCGGCGTCGCCGAGTCGGCGGTCATCGGCATTCCGGACGCCGATTTCGGCGAGGCGGTGACGGCGATCGTCGTGACGAAGCCCGGCGAGCTCGTCGACGGCGACGCCATCATCGCGGCGCTGAAGCGCGACATCGCCAGCTTCAAGGTGCCCAAGCGCGTGCACGTCGTCGACGCGCTGCCGCGCAACACGATGGGCAAGGTGCAGAAGAACGTGCTGCGCGAGCGCTTCTCCGCATGAAGGTCGCAATCTTCGGTGCCGGCGCCATCGGCGGCTATCTGGGTGCCGAGTTCGCGCGCGCCGGGATCGACGTCAGCCTCGTCGCGCGCGGCGCGCACCTGGAGGCAATGCGGCGCCGCGGGCTCGTCCTGCGCATCGCGGGCGAGGAGCGAACGACGCCGGTGCGCGCGACTGGCGATCCGCGCGAACTGGGACCGCAGGACTACGTCATCATTGCGTTGAAGGCGCACTCGATTCCCGCCGCGCTCGACGCGATCGCGCCGCTCGTCGACGAGCGGACGACGATCGTCACGGCGAGCAACGGCCTGCCCTACTGGTTCTTCGAAACGCCGGGCGTTTCGTACCAGGGACTCGCGCTCGAGAGCGTCGATCCGGGTGGCGCGCAGCGACGCCGGCTCGGCTATGCGCGCGCCGTCGGTTGTGTGGTGTTTCCGGCAACCGAAATCGTCGAGCCGGGGGTCATCGTTCACGAGCACGGAGGGCGCTTTCCCATCGGCGAACCCGACGGCCGGCGCAGCGAGCGCATCGAGACGCTGCACGAACTCTTCGTCGCCGCCGGTTTCGAAGCGCCGATCCGCGACGACATTCGCGACGAGATCTGGCTCAAGCTCTGGGGCAATCTCTGCTTCAATCCGGTGAGCGCGTTGACGTCGGCGACGATCGACGTCGTCACCACCGATACGGGAACGCGCGCCGTGCTCGTCGCGATGATGGACGAAGCGGCAGCGATCGGAGCGAAGCTGGGCTTGAGGCTTCGCGTCGAGGCGTCGCGCCGGCTCTCCGGCGCCACGGCCCTCGGGCCGCACAGGATGTCGATGCTGCAGGACCTCGAGCAGGGGCGCCCGATGGAGGTCGACGCCCTCGTCGGCGTGGTCAGCGAGCTTGGCCGCGCGACCGGCGTACCGACGCCGATCGTCGACACCATCCTTGCCCTCACGCGACTGCGCGCGAAGAGCGTCGATCAGCGCCGGCCCGCACCCCACTGACCGATCGTCCGGAACACGGCGACATCGAGGTCGTCGCGCAGAAATACCGGTGACACCGGCGCCGACGCCGCCACATCCGGCGACGGAAAGTCGCGCAGTGCGGGAATCACGGCGAGCAGCCCGTCGCGCGTGTCGGTGTCCTCGAACGCGCGCTCGAGCCCCACGCGATCGACCCAGGCGATCGCTCCCGACGCCATGTGCGCGTAGATGCGTCCGGTCGACTCGTCGGCAAAGTTGACCTCGGGGAAGCGTGCAACGCAGCGCGCGAGAAAGCCCGCGTTGCGCGCCGCGTCGAGCACGTTCCGATCGCGGTACAGGCGCTCGGGCGCCGTCGCGTCGACGTCGATCCGGCAGAAGCGCTCGATATCGAGCAGACAGCGAACATCGAGCACGTTGAGCTTGCGGTTGTGGCCGAAGGCCGCCGTGCGCGGACGCTCGCCGTTCGGCACGCTGTTGTCGAGGAACTCGAAGTGGACGTCCTTGTCGCGCCGGTCGATCCAGGTGAATAACAGGTCGGGCATTCCGGAGTAGGCCTCGACCGCGTGGGCGAGCGTGTCGTCGACCGCCTTGTAGCGGCCGACGTCGAGGCCACGCTTCCATGCGCGCTCGACGAGCATTTCGGGCGGCGCGACCATCAGGAACAGATAGACGACCTGCCCGAAGCGCGTCAGCAGATTGCTGCCGGCCTCGCTCGAATCGGGCGCGAAACTGTCGAAGCGGAAACGGTCGATCAGGAGGTGTGGCACGTCGTCGTCCGCCGCGCGCCGCGCCATGTAGCGGTCGAGCTTCTGATCGATGATGTGCAGCTCCTCGCCGGTGAACGCTCCGCCGTACTTGTAGGCTTCGCCGAGGCTCGCGTAATCGATGAGCTGCTTGCGCCAGATGTCCGGACTGATCAGTGCGAACTCGCTCCAGTCGACGCCGAGCTCGCCTGCGAGCTTCTTCTGGAGCGGCCGTAGCGTGCTCTTGCCGGACGCCGACGGCCCCTTCGTGTTCATGATGACCGGCCGCGGCTGGCGCGGCAGCAGCGCGTAACCCTCCGCCTTCGCAGCCTCGACGACCCACGCTTCGACGAGGCGCCCGATCTCGTCGCTGGCGAACGCGTTGCACGCGATGTCGACGGCGAGCGACGCGATGAGCTCGCGGCTTCCCCAAATCGCTCCGTGCCTCACCAGTACCGCCGATACGACCCTCGCGAGTGCGCGCAGCGCCGCCCGCTCGCGTCCGGCGGACGCGGCGCGCGCGCGGCGCTCCCAGTCCGTGATCCGGTGCGTCAGCAGATCGAACGCGGACCCGTGCCCGGTCGCGTCGCACACCGCGGAAACGGAACGCGCGTCACGCCGCCACCCCAACCAGTCGCGCACCCGCATGCTCCATCGCACCGGGTGCGCGGGCACCAAAGGCGTACCGGCGGTCGTTTCAGCGAGCGCCTGCGACACGAGCTCGGCGAGCTCGCGCCTCGCCGCGCTCCACGCCGACGCGACGGCCTCCATCCTCGGCTCGACGTAGCGCGACAGGATCCGCCGGGTGATCTCGCGGAAGTTGATGCCCAGGTCCTCGATCTTCGAGCCCTCCGGATCGGGGACCGAAACGCTCGCGGTGACGCGGACGAGGAGCTCGTGCAGCGCGAGACGCTCGGGTCTCCACGCAACGAGCTCGGCGAGCGGAAGACCGGTGAGGTCGTGCAGTTCCGCTGCACGCGCGGCGCCGGTGAACACGTTCCCGGGCCGCAGGATCGTGGCGAGCGGCCGCAGCGCGTCGGGGATCGTCGACTCGACGCCCGGATGCCACGGACCGAACGCATCGGAAGCCATCTTAAGCTTTAACTTATGAACGAGTTAAGAAAGTTAAACTGGTCTATATGTTCGTGGCGCCCTACGATGCGGGTGAGATGACATCGATCAACCGCGTGCGGGAGAGATGCCGATGAAGATCGCGATCATAGGTGCAGGCGCCATTGGCGGGTACGTCGGGGTGAAGCTGGCACTCGCCGGCGAGGACGTCACGTTCATCGTCCGCGGCGCCAACCTCGAAGCCATTCGCGCGAACGGCGTCCGGCTGCTTCCGGGTGACGGCGGCGAGCCGCTCGTCGCGCGCGTGAAGGCCACCGACGATTACACTTCCGCGGGCCCGCAGGACATGGTGATCCTGGCGATGAAGGCGCATCAGGTCGAGGCGGTGGCGCCGCATGTACCGCGGCTCTTCGACCGCGACACCGTCGTCGTGACGATGCAGAACGGAATTCCTTACTGGTATTTCCACCGTCACGGAGGTGACCTCGCCGGAAGCCCGGTGCGCAGCGTCGATCCCGACGGAATCATCGGCCGCAATGTTCCGGCCGAACGCGTGCTGGGTTGCGTCGTCTACCCGGCATCGGAGCTCGTCGCACCCGGCGTGATCCGTCACATCGAGGGCAACCGCTTTCCGGTCGGCGAACTCGACGGCTCGACGAGCGATCGCGTACAGCGAACCGCCGAGTGCTTCACGCGGGCGGGGTTCAAGGCGCCGGTGCTCGAAGACATTCGTGCCGAGATCTGGCTGAAGCTCTGGGGCAACCTGACCTTCAACCCGATCAGCGCGCTCACCCGCTCGACCCTGGTCGATATCTGCCAGTACGCGCCGACCCGCGCGCTTGCCGCCTCGATGATGAGCGAGGCGCAGGCGGTCGCCGAAAAGCTCGGCATCCGCTTTCGCGTCGGCCTCGATCAGCGCATCGCCGGAGCCGAGAAGGTCGGCAAGCACAAGACATCGATGCTGCAGGACGTCGAGTCCGGGCGTCCGCCGGAGATCGCGGCGCTCGTGAGCTCGGTGCTCGAACTCGGCCGTCTCACCGGCACGCCGACTCCGCACATCGAGGCGGTGCACGCGCTCGTCAACCTGCTTGCGCGCGAGTGCACGGCCTGCGCCTGCACCCGCGAGCAATCGACGGCGAATGCCGCGGTCATGCGGCCGGCCGCCGCCGCACAGCACCCGCGCGCCGCGCTCCACGCCTGACCCGGTCACCCGGACCGGCAGCGCACGATGGCGCGATGGGTACGTTTCCGGACGGCTGCAGGGCAGATCCGCTTCGGCACGCTCGACGCCGACCGGATCGACGAATACGACGGGGATCCACTCAGTGGTGCCCGGCCAACCGGCGACCGCACCGCGTACGCCGACGTCACGCCGCTCGCTCCATGTGCGCCGTCGAAGATCATCGCGCTGTGGAACAACTTCCACGCCCTTGCGGCGAAACTCGACAAACCCGTCCCCGCGCATCCGCTGTTCCTCATCAAGCCGGCGAGCTCGCTCGCCGGCCCGGATGACCGCATCGAGCGCCCCGCGGGCTACGGCGGCAGGATCGCGTTCGAGGGGGAGCTCGGGATCGTCATCGGCAAGCGGACGCGCAACGTGCCGCCCGCCGAGGCCGGCGCGCATATCTTCGGCTATACCTGCGTCAACGACGTCACCGCCGTCGACGTGATGAACGAGGATGCCCATTTCACGCAGTGGTGCCGGGCCAAGGGTTTCGACACCTTCGGCTGCCTCGGCCCGGTCATCGCGACCGATCTCGACTGGCGCGCAGCCAGCGTGGTGACGCGCGTCGACGGAGTCGAGCGGCAGAACTATCCGCTCGCCGACATGGTGTTCCCGCCGGCCGAGCTGGTCAGCCTGATCTCCCACGACATGACGCTCGTTCCGGGCGACGTCGTCGCGTGCGGGACCTCGCTCGGCGTGGGATCGATCCGCGACGGCTCGACCGTCGAAATCGCCATCGCCGGTATCGGATCGCTGGTCAACCGTCTGTAGCCTTCCGACGTTCGGTGAATGGTCCGGCCGCGGCGCTGGCGTAGCTCGCGAGGCGTTGTCGTTTCGCACGATTTCACGCTCGATTCGACGCATCGCTGCTGCTATCATCGTCCTGCTTCATGTCCCACGCATCGCTGCATTCGGCAGGTACAAGAATACGTTTCCTCGAATCCAGTTTGAAGGTCGAACCCCCGCGGAACTGCCGTTCCGCCAACTGATGGAGACTCTGATGCCACGTTCGTTGAAGCTCAAGGTGATCGTTCCGAGTGTGCTGTGCGCCGCGCTGCTCGCGGCGCCCGGATTCGTCGTCGTCGCGCAGGCGCAAACCGGCTCGATGGCCGGGGCGGCGCACATGTCCCCGCTCGGCGACCTGTCCCAGTACAAGACCATTGCCGAGGACGCGCTGAAATCGGTGACGGCCGGCGACTTCGCCGGCGCACACAAGAAGATGAAGGACTTCGAGACCACGTGGGACAACCACGAGGACTCGCACAAGAAGAAAAGCTACAACACGTGGAAGTCGATCGACAACCAGCTCGACCTCACGCTCGGCAAGCTGGAAGCGAAAGCTCCCGACAAGGCTGAGTGCGAGAAGGCGCTCCACACGTTGATCGCGAAGCTCGGCTGAGCGCGCCCTGATCAAGGTCGCGGGCCCGGCCAGGGCCCGCGATCGATCGGCGGTCAGTCGCTCGGCTGCGGGGAGTCGGCCGGATGCACAGGCCGCAGGCTGCTCTTCCCGCGACACAGAAGGTTGAAGAGCACCGGCATCACCAAGAGCACCAGCGGCAGCGCGACGATCAGCCCCGAGATGATCGCGATCGCCAGCGGCTGCTGCATCTGCGAGCCGCGGCCGATCGCGAGTGCCAGCGGCAAGAGCGTCAGGATCGCCGCGAGCGTGGTCATCGTGATCGGACGCATCCGGTTCTTCCCCGCGGCGATCAGCGCTTCGAAGTGGCCGACTTCGCCAACGATCTCCCGGTATTCCGAGAAATAGAAGATCGCGATCTCGGTCACCATACCGACGATCATCGTCATGCCCATGATCGCGGTGATATTGAGCTCGATCCCCGTCACGTAGAGGCCGACGAACACCGCGGACATCGCAAGGAGCGGCATGACCATGATCGAGATCGCGATCTGGAAACGCTCGTAGAGGAACAGCAGCAGCAGGAACACCAGCGCGACGGCACCGGCGAAGACCAGCGTGAGGCCGCGAAACGCCTCCTGCTGCTCCTTGTAGAGCCCACCGAGCGTGTAATAGACGCCGGGAGGCAGCATGCCGGGCTTGTCCATAACCGCCTTGACCTCGCGCGCGGTGGAGCCGAGATCGCGGCCGACGATGCGCCCGGTGACCGACGCCATCCGCTTCAGGTTCTCGCGGGTGATCTCGGGTTGGCCATTCTCGACCTCGATCTTCGCCACGGCATCGAGCGGAAAGACGTTGCCGGACGGTGATCGCAGCAGCAGGTCGTCGAGCTTCGTCGTGTTCGAACGGATGTCCTTCGGCACCCAGACGCGCACGCCGATCGTTTTCGCGCCTCGCTGGATCTGCGTTGCGACGTTGCCTTCGAGGTAGCCGTCGATCAGCGTCGTGAGGTCGTTGACGTTGAAGCCGAGCGCCGCCGCCTTGGTGCGGTCGATCTGGACGTTGAGCCCGTCCCCTGCCGGCGTGACGCCGTTCTGCAGGTCGACGAGGCCCTTGATGTTGCCGAGCGCGTCGGTCGCCTTCTGCGCGAGGGCGACGAGCTGCGCCTGATTGTCGTCGAAGATCTTGACTTCGATCGGCTGCGGCACTTCGGTGAGGTCGCCGATCAGGTCCTCCATCAACTGCGCGGTGTCGATGTCGAGCGTCGGCACGTCCTGCTTGACGCGGTTAGCCACCTGCTGCATCACGTCGTCGATCGGCGCGCGCGGGTAGGGTTTGAGGCGGACGAAGAAGTCGCCGGTGTTCGCCTCGGTGACGCCTCCACCGAGCTGGGCGCCGGTCCGCCGCGAGTAGGTCTGCACGTTCGGATTCGCCCGGATGATGTCCTCGACCTGGCGAAGCATCCGATCGGTCTCGGCGAGCGAGGTTCCGGGAGGCGAGATGTAATCGAGGACGAAGCCGCCCTCGTCCTCGTGCGGCATGAAGCCGGAGCCGACGCCGTGGTAGGCGAGGTAGCCGATCGCGATCAGTGGGATGACGCCGAGCAGCGTCAGTGCGGGCCACTTGAGCAGCCTGCGCATCAGCCAGTCGTAGCGGCGATGGACCGCGCGCGTCGCGCGCCCGACGTCCTCGTGGCTCGCGTCCTTCTCGTTCAGCCAGTGATCGGCGAGGATCGGCACCGCGAGCCAGGTGATCAGGAACGAGATGACCAGCGCACCACCCATCGTCAGCGACAGCGCCTTGAAGAACGCGCCGGTGACCCCGCCGAGGAAGGCGAGCGGAAAGAAGATGATGATCGTCGCGGCCGACGAGCCCGACAGCGGCTGGAAGAACTCGCGCGCGGCGAGCATCACCCGGCCCTTGTGGTTCTCCGGCGCGTCGCGCAGCCGCCGCACGATGTGCTCGATCATGACCACCGCGTCGTCGATGATGAGCCCGACCGCCGCGGCCATGCCGCCAAGCGTCATGATGTTGAAGCCCATGCCGAAGAACAGCAGCAGCGTGACGGTAGTCGCGAGCACGGTCGGCACGACAACGATCGCGATCAGCGTGATCTTGGCGTTGCGAAGAAACACGAACAGCACGATCGCCGCCAGCACGATGCCGATCAGGATCGCGTCGCGTACGCTCTTCGCGGATTCCGTCACGAGCACGCTCTGGTCGTACCACGTCGCGAGCTTCACGCCCGGCGGCAGCACGTCCTTCGAGGTGGCGAGGACGCTCTTGATGTCGTCGGCGATCTGCACGCTGTTGCCGTCGGGCTGCTGGTAGACGTCGAGCAGCACGGCGTCGTGGCCGTCGGCGGTTACGCGGATGAACTGGGGCACCGTCGAGTCGGTCACCCTGGCGACGTCGCCTAGGCGGACAAGCCCGTTGGGGCCCGTACGCAGGACGGTGTTCGAGATCTGCGCGAAGCTCTGATAGCGGCTGTCCGAAACCACGAGGTAGAGCTGATAGTGGTCTTCGACGTGTCCGACGGCCTGCTGCACGTTGCCCTGCGCGAGCGCGTTCGACACATCGGTCAGCGTGAGGCCGTAGGCCGCGAGCCGCGCCGGGTCGACGGTGACGCGGTACTCCTCGGGCGTGCCGCCGGTGATGCCGATCTTCGCCACCCCCCTCACCGACGACAGCAGCGGGCGGAGCTGATACTGCGCGACGTCGTAGAGCTGGGTGAGCGACAGGCGGTCGGACGACAGACTGTACGAGATCACCGGATCGACCGTCGGGTCCATTCGCTTCGTCTCGACGGTGGTTCCCTGCGGCAGCGTCGGCAGCATCTGCGTCACCGCCGAATTGACCTCGAGCGTCGAGGCCACCATGTTGCGGCCCCAGCCGAAATCGACCTGGATCTCGGCGCTGCCGCGGCTCGTCAGCGACCGCAGATTGAGCACGCCGGGAACGTGGCGGATCGCCTCCTCGACCGGGCGCGTGACGAGCGCGACCATCTGGTCGGCGGGCCGGTCTCCCGAGTCGAGCTCGACCGCGACGCGCGGGAAGCTCACGTCCGGAAACAGCGTCACCGGAAGCTGAAACGAAGCAATCACCCCGCCGATCGCGAGGATCGCGAGCAGGAACAGGACCGATCGACGGTGGGTCTGCAGCCAGCCGGTGAAATTCATTCAGTTCACCTTCGCCGCACCAGCCGGCGCCGCAGCCGCCGCAGCACCGGCGGCAGCCGCCTCGCGCACCGCCTGGCCGTCGGAGAGCTCGTAGTTGCCGAGCGTGACCAGCGCGAGCTTCGGATCGAGCGGACCGTCGATCACGTACACATCGTCGCTGTCGAGGAGGGTCTTCACGCCGACGCGCTGTGCCACGCCGTCCTTGATCTGGTAGACGTACGCGCCCTGGTCGTCGGTGAGAACCGCCTGGCGCGGCACCACCCAGCCGCTGACCTCGCCGGTCGTGATCACCCCCTGTACGCGCATGTTCGGCAGCAGCCCCGCGGCAGGCTTTCCTTCCATTCGTACGACCGCATCGACGAGGCGGGTCTGCGGATCGATCATCCCGTGCACGCCGTCGATTTTGCCGGCGATCGTGCGCGACGGGTCGAACACCGACGTGATGGCGACCGGCATGCCGGCGTGAACCTTGTCGGCCTGCTCGGGCTCGATGCCAAGCATGATCTGCACGGCGCCGCGCTCGGTAAGCTGCAGCACGGTGCCGCCCTGATCGAGGCGGTCGCCGACCTTGGCATTGACCTCCGTGACGATCGCGTCGCCCGGTGACACGATCCACTGCACGCTGCGCCCGGCCCCGACCCGCTCCTGCGCCTTCAGCGCGTCCTGGGCGTCGGACAGCGCCTTCTCGGCGGTCGCGACCTGTGCATTGGTAGCGAGCCGCTCCTTGAACAGCTCGCGCGTCCGCGCGAGGTCGGCCGTCGCGAATTTGACCGTCGATGCGGCCTGCTGGTAGCCGAGCAGCGTCGCGGCGCCGGTCGCGAATTCGAAGAGCTGCTGTCCGCGGCGCACTTCCTGGCCGGGACTCACGACGAGCTTCGTCACCTGACCCGCGCGCGGCACGACCATGTGCACGGTGTTGCCGCTGTCGGGCTGGACGGTGCCATACGCGGTGAGGAGCACCGGCAGCGTCTTCTTCGAAAGCGGCGCGGTCTTGACAAGCACCGTTGCCGCGTGCCGCGCACTGTCGTCCGGCCACGCTGGAGTCGCCGCGACTGCGAGCGCCGCCAGCACCGGCATCACCAGCCATCCTGATCTGCGATTCACGATTTCGCTCCCGCGGAAGTGACGACCGGTCGGACGGGGACTTCGCTGCCGATCATGGTCTGCAATGCGATGGTCTGCTCGAGAATCGTCTCCTCGAGCTTGATGATCTCGACCTGCTTGGCGAGCACGCCGGACCGCAGGTTGACGTAACCCAGTTCGTCGAGGTTGCCCGCGCGGAACGCGGCGTCGGCGTCGACTGCTGCGGCCTTGAGTTTCGCGAGCGCCCCGTTGGACTCCTCGAGCTGGCGCTGGAGCACGGGCTCGGTCTGGAGGATCACTTCGACGTTCCGGTAGGCGGCGTTGAGCCTCGCCTCGTAGTCGTCGTACAGCTTCTGGCGCGTCGTGACGGCGACCGCGATGTTGCCGCGATTGCGGTCGAACATCGGAATGCTGAAGCTCACAAGCGACCCGGTGCTGTAGATCCGGCTCGTGTCGCGCTGCCGGTTGAGCCCGATCGTGATGTCCGGGAACTGCTGAAGGATCGCGGCGCGATAGGTCTCGTCCTGGCTCTCGTAGCCGGCCTGGAGCGCGATCAGGTCGGGCCTGCGCCTCGCGAGATCGGGGAGGATCGAACGCACCTTGGCTTCGTCGAGCGGCGGGAGCTGTGCAGCGCCGACGAGGTCGAGCTTGACCACGGGGCTCAAGTTGAGGAGCGCGGCGAGATCCGAGCGCCCTTTCCTGAGATCGGACTCGGCGTCGTGGATCTGCGATTCGACGGCGGCGAGCGCGGTCAAGTCGGCGATCGCCACGTCGGCGGTCGTGAACCCCTTCGCGAGTGCCGCCTGCGTGTGCTCGTAGCGAGCCTGCAGCAGCGCGCGGTTCTGCGTCAGCACGCCGACGAGGCGCGCGTTCGACGTGATCTGCGCGAACAGCACGCGCGCCTGAGCGACGACCTGCCACTCCTGCCACAGCAGGTTGAGATCGGTCTGTCGTGCAGCAGCTTCGGCCGACTTGCGCTTGACCGGCCCGAAGACGAGCGAGCCCACGTCGAAGCTGAGGCCGAAGTTGAACGCCGCGTTGTCGCTACCGGCGACCTTCGGTCCCGGCCGATCGACTTCGCCGGAAAACTGCGGGTCGGGAAGGAGGCCTGCAGCGAACGCCTGCGCGCGTGCGGTGTGCGCGTCGTCGCGCGCGAGCTTGAGGTCCGGATTGTCGAGGACCGCGAGGATCGCGACGTCGGTCATGTCGAGACCGTGGCTCGGGTCGAACACGTGCGACCGAAGTTCCGGCAGCGGCATGTCGCGCGTGTCGATCGTGACGTGCGGCACCGCGTCGAGCATGCTCGGACGCGAAACGAGCGGCTTCGACTGGTAGCTCGCGCAGCCGGCCAGCAGCGCCAGCGTGGCTGCCGCCGTCAGGAGTTGCAGTCTCATCCCTTTCTCCGCGAACCCAAAAAATGGGGCGGTCGACACCGCCCCTTTTCCGATAAAAAGAGTCTCTGCTTGCTACGCGGTCTGCGGCGCCTTCTGCACCGGCGCGCCGGCATCCGGTTCCGGGGTGAGGTTCTCGAGCATGTGACGCCTCATCGGCGAAACCACGAGCTTGATGAGGATCGCCGCGACGATCGGCAGCGCGCCGGCGATCCACAGCACCGGGACCCAGCTTCCCGCCGAGTGCTTCAGCACGTTGGCAAGCGGGATCAGGAGCGACGACGTCCCCTTCGCCGTGTAGAGAAGCGCGTTGTTGGTCGCCGCAAACTTCGGGCCGAAGGTGTCGCCGCTCACCGCCGGGAAGAGCGAGAAGATCTCGCCGTAGCCGAGGAAGATCAACGGTGCGAAGATCAGGAAGCCGGCGGGATAGTGACCGAAGTTCATCAGGCCCCAGATCGCGAGCCCCTCGACGCAGAACACCAGCAGCATCGTGTTCTCGCGACCGATGTGGTCCGAGATCCAGCCGGTCAGCGGACGGGTGAGGCCGTTGACGAGGCTGTCGATCGACAGTGCCATGGTCAGCAGCGGCAGCGTCCACCACAGGAAATTGACCGGAACGGCATTGACGCCATAGTCCTTGGCGATCGGAGCGACCTCGGCCGCTGCCATCAGCCCGCCCGATGCGACGAGGATCATGCAGACGTAGAGCAGCCAGAACACCGGCGTCTTCAGCATCTCGCCCGGGGTGAAGTTGCGCCGCGTGAGCGGGTTCACCGCGCCTGCCACCGCAGCCTTGGCCGCCGTCGTCGGAGGCCGGATCAGGAACAGCGACACGACGAAGACGACCAGGCCCTGGATCACGCCGAACGTGAAGAATGCCTGCTCGTAGCTCCCGGCATGCACCATGTGCGCGATCGGGATCACCGTCAGCGCGGCGCCGGCGCCGAACCCCGCGGCGGTGAGGCCCGCGGCGAGTCCGCGCTTGTCCGGGAACCACTTCAGCGCGTTGCCGACACAGGTTCCGTACACGCTGCCCGCGCCGACCCCGCCGATGATCGCCGCGAAGTACAGCATGCCGAGGGACGTTGCGTACGAATTCATGATCCACGACAGCCCGGCGAGGATACCGCCGACGAGGATCACCGGGCGTGGACCGAACTTGTCCATCAGCCAGCCCTCGATCGGCGTCAGCCAGGTCTCGCAGAGCACGAAGATCGAGAACGCGACCTGGATCGCCGCACGCGTCCAGCCGAATTTCTGCGACATCGGGTTGACGAAGAGCGTCCAGCCGTATTGCAGGTTGGCGATCATCGCCATGCAGATGATCCCCATGACGAGCTGGGACCATCGGTTCTTCAACCCGGTGTTCTGCATCGGGTCATGCACGTCGGTTGCGTTCACTTCGTTTGCCTCCAGGAGATGCCGGGGCGACCTTGCGACCGTGGGTGGGGGAAGGTCAGGTCGTCCGGGACGTCAGGCCAAGGTTCGGGCCGCACGCGCGACGCGTCTTCCGCGCGTTCGTTCGAGTGCGGCATTGCAGGGTATTCGTCGCGCTGCTCGCGTCCTGTCCGGATCGCGGGGCCCGCGCGCGCGACCGGGCCGGTGCCCGATCGCGCGCGCCTCGTCACACGATCTCAGAAGTTGTAGACCCCGGTGAACTGATAACGCTCCATCGTGCCGTGGTCCTGCTGGCCCGGCGGAATGAAGCCGCCGACCTGCCGCTTGCCCCAGCTCGTCTCGACACCGAAGCTCGTGTTCGGCACCGGGTGCCAGATCAGGTTGAGGTGCACCGACTGCGACTGCTTGGTGAGCTGCGCTCCGTCGGCGACGAGCTGGTCGACGTCCTTCAGGTCGGTCTTCTCCCAGCCGTAGATGAGATTGGTCTCCCAGTCGTCACCCGGCCAGAAGTGCTCGTACGAGATGAAGCCGCCCATCGAAGTCATCAGGTCGAGCTGGTGCGTGTTGTCGTTCAGGATCGCGCCGTTGAAGAGCAAATCCTGCAGGTAGCGACCGATTCCGGGGCCGCCCTGGAACGAGAAGTAGACCTGGTCGGCGCCGAGCATCGGATTGACCGTGTTCATGTTGACGACGGCCGAAACGCCGAGCCCGTAGCCCCACTTGTCGGTCTTCACCTGCTGGTCGGCGGGAACGCCGATGACGCCGGTATTGACCGCGATATTGCGCGCCACCGCCTGCACCGAGACGTGGCCGAAGTCGTCGTCGTGCTCCCAACGCCCGATCAGATCGGGAACGCGCGCGAGCTGGCTCGGACCGTTCTGGCACGGCGTCACGCGACCGACCGAGCAACCGCCTGGGTCGGCGGTCTGTCCATCCTGGTCGACGTTCGTCGTGTTGCCGTTATAGAGGCCGGCCGGGCTGAAGTAGTCGCCGGTCGGGTTCTCCACCGAGACGATGAACTGGTTCTGCGCGTTGCCTTCGCCCTTGACGACGTGGGTCCAGCGCAATTGCGGCTGGCGGAGGAATACCTGCCCTGCCGGACCGTTGAAGTCGAGCGCGTTCGGTCCCGCCGCCGTGTCCTGGAACGCCGTCCAGTCCTGCCCGAAAGTCCACTCGCCGAGGGACGCGTAGGCGTTGCGAAGGCGCATCGCGTACGAGTTCGAGATGTTGGTGTTGCCCTGGGTCGACAGATAGAAGTCGGTCGAAAGGTGCGACATCAGGTCGCCGTACGGTGTCGGCGTGTGCGTCTCGATGTAGAGGTAGCTCTGCTTCGCGTTCGCCTGGAAGTTGCCGGTCCGATCGGTGCCGGGCGCGCCTTCCATCGGGATCGCCGAGAAGTCGGTCTGCGGACCCACCGACTGCTTGCGGTCGTAGATCGCGTCGAGCTTGATGTGCCCGGCGACCGTCATCCACGTCTCGGTTCCGGGAATCTTCCAGAAACCCGGGTGATCCTTGTTCGACGGGCCGCCCGTCTTCTTCAGATCGTCCGCGGTCGCCTGCGCGTCGTTGACCTGCGACTGCAGATCCTGGATCTGCTGCTGCAGGACCTTGATCTCGTCCTGCAGCTTCTGCATATCGGGCGCCGTCTGCGCGGCCGCGGGCGTCACCGCCGACAGCGGCAACAGCGCGACCGACGTCATACCCGCCAGCATCGTGAGCTTGTGCCTGGTGCTCATTGCTCGACTCCTCTCCTGGGTGTGTGGCAATTGCGCGTACTTGCGTTCACGCGAATCGTTGGTTCGAACCGCGGTTGCCGCCGAGGCACAGCTCGATCACTCGTAGGCGTAGACACCGATGCATCCGTGCGTGCACGAGAGCCCCTTCGCCGGGTTGTTGTCGAACGGCTTCGAGTTCGACTCCATCGGCAGGTAGACGTGATGGTTGTGCTCGTTCACGGCGACCGCGTGCGTCTTCGGCGCCGTCTCGGGGGCCGCGACGAGCTTGTGCGTACGCGCGTCGATCACGCCGAGCACCGATCCCTTCGAGCCCCTGCGCGAGCCGAGGAAGTACATGTGCGTGCCCGGGTCGTACGCGACCTGGTCGGTCCCGCCGAGGATGCCGGTTTGGTCGACGTGCCCGTCCTTGAGGCTCACGATGTCGGTGTAATCCTTCGTGTCGCAGCCGACGAGAATTTCGTCCTGCTCCATGTTGAGCGCGATGCCGCCCGCCTCGCAGTTGTCTCCCGCGGGCAGCGGATACGTCTTCACGACCTGGCGGGTCTTAGGATCGAAGGCGTAGATCGCGCCGGGACCGTGGCGCACCTCGGGGAGCGCCAGGTAGATCAGGTCGGTGCGCGAATCCCATTGCGACCCTTCGAGGCCCGCGGTCGCTTCGCGCATCCACTTCTCGTTCTGCACGATCTTCATGCTCTTCGTGTCGATCCAGCAAAGGTACGGGATCGTGCTGTCGGCCGATTCGCCCATCACCACGTGATCCTTGGGGTCGAACGCGGCGCCGTCGATACGCGCGTCGCCTCCCTTGCAGTCGAAGGTGTCGAGGATCTTGCCGCTCTTGATGTCGAGGGCCTTGACGTTGCTCGGGGCATCGGTCACCCACATCACGTCGTCCTCGCGGATGGCGATGTTCGGGCCCGAGTGCTCGGGCTTCTGCCAGACGCCGCGGAAGCCGCCGTACCGACGCACGAATGTATCGTTGTTGGTGTCGAAGACGTCGACGCCGCGGTTCGAGCGGTCGGACACGTACATCAGTCCGTTCTCCTGATCGAGCGTGCTGAAGTCGACCACGTTGATCGGGTGACCGGGTACCTGGATGGTCTTGATCAGCTTCCATTCCGCGGCCTGGCCGGTAGCGGACATTCCGGCGAGCGCCGCAGCCGCCATCACGACGATCAGTAGCTTGTGTTTCGATTTCATGCGAGGAGCCCCCATGCTGCGTTGTTGGTCGGTCACTGCGGTATGTGCGCCAAGCGGCAACGGTGAAGCGCGTTCAGAACGCTGGTCCATCAGGCAACGGGTGATGCGAAATTGGAGGTCCGAACGGACGCGGGGGCGCACAAACGCACGCGCGGCGCGCAACGATCGCTGCGACTGCCGTCGGGCACGTGCTGCATGGCGCCTTCCTCCTTAGGGATCTGCGGCTCCAGAGGCCGACGTCGATTTCGTGCCGACGCGGTCACTCCGGATCAGTATTGGAAATAAGGTATGTGATATATCAAGACGTGTCAATGTATTTCGTACGAGTATTTCGTAGCTGTTTCGCAGCCGTGTGACGTATTCGCAACGAGGGGACTACCCGGCTCACGAAGCCGGGCTCGGGGTACGGGCCAACGTCCCGAATCAGGGGCGCGGTAGTGCCCGGAGAGGCTCGAAGGAACCGCTCCCGGAGCCCGCGGTTCGGGCTCGATCCTCGGGAGGGGCGTGAATCAGTGCCCGGGTTGGGCGAGGGTGATCGCGCTGCGGGCGAATTCGATCACGACGACGCTGTCGCCAGTCGCAGCCGCGTGGTGTGCGCGGTTGAGTGCGGCTTTCGCAGTCTCGTAGCGGCTCTGCGCGTCACGCACGGCGATTTCCGCCTGGCCGAGCGTCGTCTCGGCTTCCCCCGAGAGATTCGGCCGGGGCGCCGCAGCGCTTCCGACCGCAGCGGCAGGGCTGCTGCCTGCTGCGATGCCGGCGTTGCCCGCTGCAGCGCCGGCGTTGCCCGCCGCGGCCACCGACGCACCGAAGAGCGGCGTGACATCGCCGCTGCTGCCGACTGTCGGAAGGAGCGGCGGCGTCTTCGACGTGTCGACTCCCGGCGCCGTGGTGGCACGGCCCGCCTGCGCTGCGCTGCCGGCCGACGTCGAGCCCGACTGCGCCGGCGTCGCGCTTGCATCGAACGAATGAAAGTTGACATTGTTGTTGACCTGCTGATTCACCGGCACGCGGTAGGTCACGAATTGCCCGCCCTCGAGCCGGGTGACTTCCTTCCACTGCGTCTGATTGGCACCCTGCGCGCCCGATCCCGATGAACCGAGCGAGCTGCACGCCGCGACCAGGAGCGCCGATGCGAACGCGGCAAACGACAACGTCGGTTTCATGGTGTCCTTCTCCGCAGCTTCGGCGGCGGGTGCGCAGTACGCGACAACGATCAGCGAATCAAGCGTAGTCTCGGCGCCTCGGGAGTGTCAAGATCGGTCTCAAGATCGCCCGTGACGATGGCGTACC
The DNA here is from genome assembly GCA_025981645.1 of Burkholderiales bacterium. GTDB lineage: Bacteria > Pseudomonadota > Gammaproteobacteria > Burkholderiales > Casimicrobiaceae > VBCG01. Next base: position 3,109 of record JAICXH010000023.1, on the reverse strand, counting down.
GCAACGTCGCTTGCGATCGCTGCGCGAAGTGCGGAAGTTCGCGTTGGCCGCCCGCGCCGCTAATCGACCGGCTGCTCGCTCGCGAGCTTGTCGCGCTTCGACGGGATCAGCATGCGAATGCCCTGCGAGATCAGCGGCCAGAACAGCATGACGACCGAGAGCGTCGAGATGCTGCCGACCAGCCAGTTCGACCACAGGATCGACAGGCTTCCGCCCGACATCAGCATCGCCTGCCGGAACGAGTCCTCGGCGTTGTTGCCGAGGACCAGCGCCAGCACCATCGGCGCAAGCGGATAGCTGAGTTTCTTGAACGCGTAGCCGACTACTCCGAAGCCGATCATGAACCAGATGTCGTGCATCGAGTTGTTGACCGTGAAGGCGCCGATCGCGCAGATGACGACGATCACCGGGGCGATGATCGAGAACGGAATCAGCAGGATGCTGGCGAAGAGCGGCACGAGGCTCAGCACGACGATCAGTCCGGCGACGTTGCCAAGGTACATGCTGGCGATCAGACCCCAGACGAAGTCGGGCTTCTCCTGGAACAGCAGCGGGCCCGGCTGCAGGCCCCAGATGAGGAGGCCGCCGAGGAGCACCGCAGCCGTCGGCGAGCCCGGGATGCCGAGCGTGATCATCGGCAGCAACGCGCTCGTACCCGCCGCATGTGCGGCGGTCTCCGGTGCCACCAGCCCCTCGACGACGCCGGTGCCGAACTTGTCGCCGTCCTTCGAGAACTTCTTGGCGGCGCCGTAGCTCATGAACGACGCCGGCGTCGCGCCTCCGGGCGTGATGCCCATCCAGCAGCCGATGATCGTGCTGCGGATGAACGTCAGCCAGTAGCGCGGCAGTTTGCGCCACGTCTCGAACACGATCTTTGGATTGATCCGCGCGGTGCTGCCCTTGAACGACAGTCCTTCCTCCATCGAGAGGAGGATCTCGCCGATGCCGAACAGGCCGATCACCGCGATCAGGAAGTCGAAGCCTTTCAGGAGACTCGTGAAGCCGAAGGTGAGCCGCAGGCCACCCGTCACGATGTCGATGCCGACCGCCGAAAGCGCAAAACCGATCATCATCGACGCGAGGATCTTGGCGGGCGACCCCTTGCCCATACCGACGAAACTACAGAACGTCAGCAGGTAGACCGAGAAGTACTCGGGCGGCCCGAACTGCAGCGCGAAGCGAGCGATCAGCGGAGCGAGAAAGGTGATCATCACGACGGCGACGAAGGCGCCGACGAACGACGACGTGAACGACGTCGTCAGCGCCTCGCCCGCGCGGCCCTGCTGCGCGAGCGGGTAGCCCTCGAAGGTCGTCGCGACCGACCACGGCTCGCCGGGGATGTTGAACAGGATCGATGCGATCGCCCCGCCGAACAACGCCCCCCAGTAGATGCATGACAGCATGATGATCGCCGACGTCGGCGGCATCGTGAACGTCAGCGGCAGCAGGATCGCGATCCCGTTGGCCGCACCGAGGCCGGGTAGCACGCCGATGATCACGCCGAGGATGATGCCGAGCAGCATCAGCCCGAGGTTGAACGGCGTCAGTGCGACGGCGAATCCGTGGAACAGGTAGCCAAGATCAGTCACGCGTCACTCCTGATGGGGTGCGGTCACGAGCGCTTCGTTCAATACCCGGTCCACGACGTGAGGTCCCAACGGCCCTTGTAGAGCGGAACCTGGAACCAGACTTCGAACATGAAGAAGAAGGTGACGACGATCGCGACGCCGATCAGCGCGCTCTTCCACCACGGATAGCGTCCGACCCAGCGCATGAAGCCGACGATGTAGATGATCGACGAAACGTAGATGCCGATCAGCTGGATCCCGAGCACGTAGATCGCCGCCGGGATCAGCACCTTCAGCACCTGGACCATCTGGCCGCGCTCGACGAACGATGCCCGTCCTTTCGGCCCGCGCATCCGCATTGCGCCAACGAGGATGAACAGGCTCGAGACGACGATGATCAGGCTGACGTAGAACGGGAAGAACCCCGACTGCGGCCCCTCGATTCCCCAGCGGAAACCGAGCTTGTAGCTGCTGACCATGAAGGTCGAGCCGAACAGCAGCACAACGATTGCGACGACGATCTCCGCCGCGCGCACCGAGATGAGCGAGCGATGCTCGCCGTCCTTGACGTCTTCGTCCACGGGCTTCCTCCTGGCCGATCGAAATCGCCGCGCCGCCGGCCCGTCACGGGCCGGTGACGCGGCGCGCGTCCCGCGCTATTTCTTGGCGAGGAAGCCTGCCTTCTCCATCAGGTCATGGTGCATCGTTTCGGCGTTCGCGAGCCACGTCGCGAACTCGGGACCCGTCATGAACGACTGGTTGAATGCCGCCTGCTCGGTGAATTCCTTCCAGTCCGGTGTCTCGCGCACCTTCTTGAACAGATCGACGTAGAAGTTGACGGCATCCTGCGGGACTCCGGGTGGCAGGAAGAAGCCGCGCAGCATCAGGTACTCGACGGGCAGACCCGACTCCTTGCAGGTCGGAATGTCGTGCCACGACATCGTTGCCGTGACCTTCGCCGTGTACGGCATCCGCTGCGAGTCGAACACGCACAACGGGCGCAGCTTGCCGGCGCGCCACTGCGCGACCGCCTCGATCGGATTGTTCACCGACGAGTCGATGTGCCCACCGACGAGCTGTACGGCGACCGTGCCACCGCCCTTGAACGGGAGGTAGGTGAACTTGGCTCCGGTCTTTTGCTCGATCTCGGCGGTGACGATCTGGTCTTCCTGCTTCGACCCGGTGCCGCCCATCTTGAACTTGCCGGGCGCTTTCTTGACCGCGTCGATGTACTCCATCGCGGTCTTGTACGGCGTGTCGGCGTTCACCCACAGCACGAACTCGTCGAGGGCGAGCATCGCGACCGGGGTGAAGTCCTTGTAGCTGAACGGGACGCCGGTCGCCATCGGCGTCGTGAACAGGTTGGAGAGCGTGATGATGAGCTTCTCGGGATCACCTTTCGAGCTCTTGACGTCGAGAAAGCCCTGCGCCCCGGCCCCCCCCGACTCGTTGACGACGATGATCGGTTCCTTCATCAGGTGATGCTTCGATACGACGCCCTGAATGAAGCGCGACATCTGGTCGGCACCGCCGCCGGTGCC
>JAICXH010000065.1 GCA_025981645.1 Burkholderiales bacterium | reverse complement strand
TGCACGACCCAGATGCCGTACTCGCGCGCGAGCGCGATCAGCTTCTCGAAGAACGGCAGCTCGACGCACTGCGCCGTCGGGTTGGCCGGAAAGTTGACGATCAGCATCTTCGGCTTCGGCACCGACAGCTTGATCGTTTGCTCGAGCTCGGCGAAGAAGTCGACATCGGGCGTCAGCGGCACCTGGCGGATGTCGGCGCCGGCGATCACCGGCCCGTAGATGTGGATTGGGTAGCTCGGGTTGGGGACGAGCACCGTGTCACCGCGGCCGAGCGTGGCGAGCGCGAGGTGGGCGATTCCCTCCTTCGAGCCGATCGTCACGATCGCCTCGGTCTCGGGGTCGAACTGGATCCCCCAGCGGCGGTCGTACCAGTGGCAGATCGCCCGCCGCAGCCGCGGGATGCCCTTCGATACGGAATAGCCGTGGGTGTCGCCGCGCTGAACCGTCTCGACGAGCTTGGCGACGACGTGCGGCGGCGTCGGCCCGTCGGGGTTGCCCATCCCGAAATCGATGATGTCCTCGCCGCGACGGCGCGCCGCCATCTTGAGCTCGGAGGTGATGCTGAAGACGTACGGAGGCAGCCGCTCGATGCGTGCGAAGTGCGTCTGGGGAGAGGAGGTCATGCCGGTCTCTAGCGTAAGCGCCCGGAACCGTCCGAGCGACGTAGACATGGTGAATGCGAGATTCTACGCGAACGGTTCGCCCCACCTTGCGATAATGGTGCGCACGAGGCGAAGTCCGGCTGGGGGCCGCCGAATGGGCCGCGAATCGAACCGATGAAATTTCACCTGCAGGCGCCGGGCGCGCACGTCGTGACAGGATTCGGCGAAGGCTGGATCCGCGTCGGAGCCGACGAGTACCGCGAAGGCATCGTGCTCCTGCCCGATCGCGTGGTCACCGGCTGGGCGCCCGCCGGCTTCGATGCGCTGTCCGCCGACGATTTCGAGCGGCTCCTCGAATCGAAACCCGAGATCGTGTTGCTCGGCACCGGGACGAGACAGCGTTTTCCCCATCCCCGGCTCCTGCGCGAGCTTTACGAAGCGCGTGTCGGCGTCGAGACGATGGACACGCACGCGGCGTGCCGTACGTTCAACATCCTCGTGGCCGAATCGCGGCGCGTCGTCGCGGCGCTGGCGCTGGAAATGGAGACAGCACCGTGACTCAACAGGGCAAACTGCGCGCGAGCCTCGTCGTGATCGCGCTCCTCGTCGTCGCGCTCGTCGCGCTCGTCGTCAAGTTCGTCGTGGTCGGCTCGACGCTGCCGGCGCAGGACGCGCGCGTCGTCGTCGCGCTCGAGCCGGGCGAGCGCGCGCTGATGCTTCGCGAGATGCGCGGATTCGTCGCAGGGCTGCAGCGCATCACCGACGGGCTCGCCCGCGGCGACGCGAAAGAGGTCTCGGCCGCCGCGCGTGCGATGGGGACGGCGGCCGCGCACGACGCTCCGGTGACGATGTTCGCGAAGCTTCCGCTCGAATTCAAGCGGCTCGCCTTCGGTGTCCACGGCGGATTCGATCGGCTCGCGGCCGACGCCGCCGGCGGCGCGTCTCGCGAGCAGACACTGGGCGAACTCTCGTCGATCCTCGGCGGCTGCGTCGCCTGCCACGCGACGTTCCAGGTCGCCGCGCCGCCGGCCGCCCGCTGACCGGCGTTACTCGCCCATCTGCAGCAGCGTCCCGCGCCGGCGCGCCCCCTGCACCGATAGCGCGAACAGAACCACGCCAACGACGAGGTAGACCGCGTCGAGCCCGAGCGCCTGCCACAGCAGCGTCGCGTCGAACACACCGCGAAGGAGCACGCCGCGCATCCCTTCGAACACGTGCGCGGCAGGAATCATGTGCGCGATCGCCTGCAGCGGCGCCGGCAGCACGTCGATCGGGTAATAGACTCCCGAGACCGGCGCGATCAGGAAGATCGCCGCCCAGGCGAGCTCCTCGGCGCCGAGCCCGAAGCGAAGCAGCATCGCCGACACCGCGAGCCCGATCGCCCAGCCGAACACGAGGAGCCCGCTGAAGAAGGCGACGAGCGGCAATCCCATCGAGAAGATCGAGTAGCGGAACAGCAGCCATGCGAACAAGCACGCGCCGCCGACGCCGATCAGCGTACGCAGAACGCTGAGCGCGAGCTGGCCGATGACGAGCTCGTGGAGGCGTAGCGGACTGACGAAGAGGTTGCCGAGATTGCGCGAGTAGATCTCCTCGACGAAGGTGAGCGAGACGCCGAGCTGGCCGCGGAACAGCACGTCCCAGAGGAGCACGGCGCCGATGAAGAAGCCGGGCGCGCTCTGCAGGAAGCTGTTGGTCGGCGCGAGGTAGAGCGTGACGAACGCCCACAGGATCATCGTCACCGTCGGGTAATAGGCCATCGACACGAGCCGCGGCCAGCTTCGCAGCAGCAGATACATGTGCCGTCGGCACACCGCGCGGATGCGCCGCAGCGACAGCGCGAGCGCATCGCGCGTCACGGGAGCATCCCCTCGGCGCGAAGGCCCGGCGTGGCCTCCTCGACCGTGCCGCGCGCGATGTCGAGGAACACCTCCTCCATCGTATCGCGCCCGTAGCGCATGATGAGATCGGCCGGCGACCCCTGGTCGACGATGCGCCCCGCGCGCAGCATCAGCACGTCGCTGCACATCCGTTCGACCTCACCCATGTTGTGCGAGGCGAGCAGCATCGTGCAGCCGCTGTCCTTCTGGTAGCGCTCGAGGTAGCTACGCATACGGTCGCCGACATCGGGGTCGAGCGACGCGGTCGGCTCGTCGAGCAGGAGCAGGTCCGGGCGATTGAGCAGGGCCTTGGCGAGCGACACGCGCGTGCGCTGCCCCGCCGAGAGCTCGCCGTACGGGCGCCGCAGGATCGCGCCGAGGTCGAACTCGGCGGCGAGCTCGCCGATTCGCGTCGACGGCCGCGCGACTCCGTAGAGGTCGGCGAACACCGAGAGGTTCTCGCGCACGGTGAGGCGCTTCGGCAGATCGACGTAGGGCGAGGTGAAGTTGAGCCGCGGCAGCACTCGATGGCGTTCGCGCAGCATGTCGCAGCCGAGCACCTCGATGCTGCCTCCGGAAGGAAGGAGCACGCCGAGCAGCATCGACAGCGTCGTCGTCTTGCCGGCGCCGTTGCCGCCGAGAAGCGCCGTGGTGGCGCCGGCGCGAACGTCGAAACTGATGCCTGCGACCGCCTCGACGCGCGCGTAGCGCTTGACGAGGTCGCGCACCGAGATCGCGGCAGTGCCCGCCGCCGCGGCCCGGGCTCCGGTCAGGCGATCACCAGCTCGCGCAGGTGCGCCACCGCGCTGCGCCCGAGGGCCGACAGCGCATAGCCACCTTCGAGCGACGAGACGATCCGCGCGTGACCACAGCGCCTCGCCACGGCGATCATCTCGCGCGTCACCCACGCGAAATCGTCCTCGGTGAACGAGAGGTTCGCGAGCGGGTCTTCATGATGGGCGTCGAATCCGGCGGAGAACAGGATCAGTTCCGGGCGGTGCGCTTCGAGCGCGGGAATCCACCGCTCCAGCACCGCGTCGCGCAATTCTCGCCCGCCGCTGCCCGGCGGCAACGGAACATTCACCATGTTCGCTGCGGGATCGTCGATCCCTGAATAGGGATAGAGCGGATACTGGAACGTCGACACCATCAGCACGCGCGGATCGTCCGAAAAGATGTCCTCGGTCCCGTTGCCGTGGTGGACGTCGAAATCGACGATCGCGACGTGCTCGAGCCCATGCGCGGCGAGCGCGTGGGCCGCGCCGACGGCGACGCTGTTGAACACGCAGAAGCCCATCGCGCGCGCGCGCTCGGCGTGGTGGCCAGGCGGGCGCACCGCGCAGAATGCATTCTGGCAGGCGCCGGTCATGACGAGGTCGACCGCGTGCACGACGGCTCCCGCCGCGTGCCGCGCGGCATCGATCGAGTGCGGATTGAGCGCGGTGTCGGGATCGAGCCAGGCGTGGCCGTGCCGCGGGGCCGCGCGCGTGACAGCATCGATGTAGTCGCGCCGATGCACGCGAGCAAGGACCTCGTCGCTCGCCGCCTCCGCGGTGACGTGGGTGACGAGCGAATCGAGGCCGGAGGCGATCAGCCGGTCGCCGATTGCGGTCAGCCGCTCGGGGCATTCCGGATGCCCGGACCCCATCTCGTGCAGCAGGCAGGACGGGTGGGTGATGTACGCAGTGGTCAAGGGGAGTCGCAACCGTGCGGGAACGGGAAACGGATGGTACCGGCGTCAGTGTACCGCCGCCGACCGGCGATGACGATGCGCTCGAAGGCGCGCTAGAGTGCGCCATCGCTTCCCCGGCATTGCGAGAATCCGATGACCGTACGCCCCGCATCGCAGACCCTGCCGACCTCGCGCCGGCTCACCGCAGTGCTGCAGCAGATCGCGCAGGTCGTGGTCGGGAAGAACGAGCCGATTCGGCTCGCGCTCACCTGCCTGATCGCCCGCGGGCACCTGTTGATCGAAGACATTCCCGGTGTCGGCAAGTCGACGCTCGCGCAGGCGCTCGCCGCAGCGCTCGGGCTACAGTACGCGCGTGTCCAGTTCACGAGCGATCTTCTGCCCGCCGATCTGCTCGGCGTGTCGATCTTCGACAGCCGGTCGAATGCATTCCGCTTCCATCCGGGTCCGGTCTTTCGCTCGGTCGTGCTCGCCGACGAGATCAACCGCGCCCCGCCGAAGACGCAGAGCGCGCTTCTCGAAGCGATGGAGGAACGCCAGGTGTCGCAGGATGGCGAGACGCGCCTCCTCCCCGATCCGTTCTTCGTGATCGCGACGCAGAATCCGGTCGAGCAGATCGGCGCGTACCCGCTCCCCGAGTCGCAGCTCGACCGCTTCATGCTGGCGATCGAGCTTGGCTACCCCGATGCTTCTGCCGAGCGCGACCTGCTCGCCGGCGGCGACCGGCGACCGCGGCTCGAAAGCATCGCCGCCCAGGCCGACGCGCCGACGCTGCGCGAGTGGCAACGCGAAGCCGCGTCGATTCACGTCGCACCGGCGCTCCTCGACTATGTACAGGCGCTCCTCGCGGCGTCGCGCGGCCACGCCGCGGGCGCGCGAAGCGAGCGTCTCGAAGGCATGGCGCGGCGTGGCTTGAGCCCGCGCGCCGGGCTGATGCTTCTCGCCGCCGCCCGCGCCTACGCACTGATCGAAGGACGGGCGATGGTCGTGCCGGAAGATCTGCAGGCGGTGTTCGCGGCGGTGGCCGGCCATCGCCTTGCCGGCGGCGCGCGCGCAGGCGCGGCGCTCGCCCAGGCGCTCCTGCGGGCGGTGCCGCTGCCGTGATCGCCGCCGCACCGTGACCGTTGCGGTGCTCACGTGGACGGCGCGCCTGCGCCAGCGCGCCTTCCGGTCGCGGCCCGCCGACCGCGCGCCGGTCGTCCTGCGCCATTCGCGCATCTACATTCTGCCGACGCGCCGCGGCTTCGCGATCATCGCAACGTTGATCCTGATGTTGCTGACGTCGCTCAACTACGCACTGTCGCTGGGACTCGTGCTGACGTTCTTCCTCGGCGGCCTCGTCGCCGCGGCGCTGCTGCACACGTTCCGCAACCTCGCCGGGCTCGAAATCAAGCCGCTCGCTGGCGGTGAAGCATTCGCCGGGGAGCCGCTCGCATTCTCGGTCGCGCTCGCCGCGGGCGCGATCGCGCGGCGCGCGATCGAGTTGCGTGCGGCGGGTGCCATGGCCAGCGTTTCGCTCGTCCCCTACGCGACGCAGGCGATCGCGCTGCGCGTGCCGACCCAGGCGCGCGGCCGGATCGCACTCGGGCGGATTACGCTGTCGTCGGACCAGCCGCTCGGACTATGGCGGGGATTCGCCTACGTCCACTTCCCGCTCACCGGAGTCGTCTTCCCGGCACCCGAGCTCAACGCTCCTCCGCCTCCCGCCGGAGCCGAAGGCGCGGGCGAGCGCACAGCGGGCGCGAGCGCGGATTCGGAGCTTGCTGGACTGCGCGACTATCAGCCCGGCGATCCACTGCAACGCGTCGCGTGGAAGGCCGTCGCACGCGGCGCGGGCTGGTTCAGCAAGTCATTCGAAGGCAGCAGCGGTCAGGGGACCGTGGAACTCGCCTGGGCGTCGGTTCCGGCCGCGCTTGCGATCGAGGCGCGCCTCGCCCGGCTCACTGCGTGGGTGCTCGCCTGCGAGCGCGCTGCGCGTCCGTTCGCGCTGACCCTTCCCGGGGTGCAGCTTCGCCCGGCGCTCTCGCGCGAGCATCTGCGCGAGGCATTGACCGCGCTCGCCCTGTTCGACGCGGATACCCGCTGATGCAGGCGACTGCCGCGCGCCCGCTGGACCCGGCGCAAATTCGCGCGCTCGGCGTGCTGCTCGTCGCAGCCCAGCTGCCGCTGGTCGTGCATCTGCCGATCTGGGTCGCCGCGTTCGGTCTCTTCGTCGCCGGACTCCGCTTCGCGTTGCTTCGCCGCGACGGCCGGCTGCTGCGCACGCGTCCGGCACGCATTCCGTCGTGGGCCCTCGCGCTGTTCGCGGTCGCAATCGCGCTGGCGCTGCGCAAGTCGTACGGATATTTCGTCGGGCGCGATCCTTGCGTCGCCTTTCTGTTCGTGCTGGCCGGCATCAAGTTTCTCGAAATCAGGACTGCGCGCGACGGCACGCTGCTCGCATGTCTCGCGATGTTCGTCGCGCTGACGCCGTTCTTCTATTCGCAATCGCTGCTCGGCGGGCTCGCGATGCTGCCGGCGATCGTCGCCGCCGGGGTGGCGCTCGAAGCGCTCGCCCGGCGTGAGCCCGGCGCCGCTGATCCATCGATGCGCTCCGCATGGACGCGCAGCGCGTCGTTGATCGCACAGGGGCTGCCGATCGCTGCGGGCCTGTTTCTCGTGTTCCCGCGGCTCGCCACGCCGCTCTGGGGCCTTCCCGCAGACCACGCTGCGCAGTCGGGACTCTCCGACCGCATGGCGCCGGGATCGATCAGCGAGCTGTCGCTCTCCGACGCGGTCGCATTTCGCGTGACCTTCGACGGTCCGCCGCCACGCCCTGCGGATCGATACTGGCGCGGCCCGGTGCTGTCGCTCTTCAACGGACGCGAGTGGCGCGCGCTGCCGCCACGCCCGGGGGGCAGCCTCGCGCGCGGCGACCGCCCGGTCCGCTACGCGGTGACGCTCGAGCCCGACGATCATCGGTGGCTGTTCGCTCTCGACCTGCCGTCGTCGCTGCCCGTGGCCGATTCCGGCAGCGTGGCGTCGTCCGGCCCGGTCGCCAGCCTCGCGCGCGATCTGCAGCTCGTCACGCGCGCTCCGCTCACGCGGCCGCTCCGCTACGTGCAGGAATCGATCCTTGGCACTCGTCATCCGGTCGCGTCGGCCGACGAATTGCGCATCGACGCGAGGATGCCGCCCGGCAATCCGCGCGCCGTCACATTCGCGCAGGCGCTGCGCCGCGAACATCCCGGCGATCGCGACTACATCGCCACCGTGCTGCGCTGGTTTCGCGACCAGCCGTTCCATTACACGCTGCAGCCCCCACTGCTCGAGGACCATCCGGTCGACGCGTTCCTGTTCGACACGCGCCGCGGATTCTGCGAGCACTTCGCGAGCGCGTTCGTCGTGCTGCTGCGCGCCGCCGGCATCCCGGCGCGGGTCGTCACCGGCTATCAGGGCGGCGAGATCAATCCGCGCGGCGGTTACATGATCGTGCGTCAGTCCGATGCGCATGCGTGGGCGGAGGCTGTCGTCGACGGGCAGTGGCAACGCTTCGATCCGACCGCCGTCGTCGCGCCATCGCGAATCGAGCGCGGCCTGTACGGGTCGGTGCCCGCGAGCGATCCGGTGCCGCTGTTCGCCCGTGGCGACAGCGGATGGATCAACAACGTGCAGCTCGCCCTCGATGCGATCAATTACCGCTGGCGGCGCAACGTGATCGAGTTCGACCACGATCGCCAGCGTACGCTGTGGCGCAACTGGGGTCTCGACGGCTTCCCGGCGTGGCAGGCGGCGGCCGTGGCGATGGCCGCCGTGCTCGCGTGGGCGGGAGCGGTGTTCGCGGCGTTCGCCGTGAAGCGACGGCGCGGCGAGCGGACGGTGCGCTTGTGGAACGCGCTTTGCCGCCGCCTCGCGCGCGCCGGACTTCCGCGGCCGGCGTGGGAAGGACCGATCGCCTATGCGTCGCGCGCGGCGAAGCGCTGGCCGCAGTTCGCGATCGCCTTCGGCGCGATCGGCGATGCGTACGCGATGCTGCGCTTCGGCCCGGTTTCGGACGACGAGCGCTCGGCACTCGTCGCGACCCTTGCGCGGGCAATCGAGGTGTTACCGTCACCGGCGGCACTGCGCGCGACCGCGCATACGTAACGCGTCGCGGTAATGCGCTGCGCCTGCGCGTCGTGATTCGCAGCGACGGTGCGCCGCGTCGCGGTGACCGAGCGCGGTGGCGCGTGTTCCGCAGGGCTACGCCGGCGGCAGGAACTTCGCCGGGTCCATCGGCTTCCCGTAGCGACGGATCTCGAAGTGGAGCATGACCTGATCGGCGTCGCTGTTGCCCATCTGCGCAATCTCCTGCCCGCGCGCGACCTGCTGTCCCTCCTTCACCAGGAGCGCGCTGTTGTGCGCGTAGGCGGATAGGTACATCGCGTTGTGCTTGATGATGATCAGCTTGCCGTAGCCGCGCAGCCCGGAGCCTGCGTACACGATCTTCCCGGCTGCGCTCGCGTAGACGGGCTCACCCATTGTGCCGGCGATGTCGATGCCCTTGAGATTCGCCGAATCGGAGAATTGTGCGATCACCTTCCCTTTCGCCGGCCACACCCAGCCGAGCTGATCGCTGGCTGCCGTCGCGCTGTCCGTCGAAGCCGCTGCGCTGCCTGACGACGGCGCTGCGATCGCCACCTTCGGTGGTTGCGCAGGCGACGTTGCGGCTGGTGCGCCGCCTGGCGCAGCGGAATCTGCGCCCGGCGATACGACCGGCTGGTCCGGTGCCGGGACCGAGCTCGCGGCGAGATTCAGCTCCCTGACGGCGCGATCGGAGTACGGCAGCTTGACCGCCTTGGGCTCTGTCTCGATCTCGCCTTGCGCGACCACGGCCGGCGCAGCGCCCTGCCCCGGCGATGCGACCGTTCCCGTCGGCGTCGTCGCGCTTCCGGGAGGCTCCCGCGCGACCGGCGCGGGCGACACCGTCGACGCGACGATCGGCGGCTCGACGTGGAGCGGCGTCACGGTGACGCCGGGCCCGGCTTGCGCGTTGGCGGCATTCGCGGATTCGGACGTCGGACTGGCCCCCGCCATGCTGGCCGCGGACGCGCTGCCTGTGGCTTCAGCCTGGCCCGGCGGAGCGAGCCGCAGAACCTCGCCGGCGTAAATTCGATCGACGTTGGCGAGGTGATTCCACGCGGCGAGTTCGCGGTAATCGAGTCCGTTGTCGAGCGCGATCTGGTAGAGCGTGTCGCCGCGCTTGACCGTGTAGGCTGCAGCGCGTCCGCTCGGCTGCGACGCGGCGCCCGGGACGCGCTCGCCGGCGCGTTTCACTGCCGGGCGCTCCTCGACCGGTGCGGGATTCGGAGTCGCGCAGCCGGCGACGATCATCGCGGCGCCGATCAGGAGCGCAGCCGAGCGGGCGGCGCGCACGCAGCGGCCGGCAGGAAGAGACGGGGTCATGGTTGAAGCGACTTGCGCTCCCGGCAAAGGTTCAGGCAAGCCCGCCAAGAAGCGGCACGAATCGCACGGCATCGAAGGTCTGCTCGCGGATGCCCGTCGATCCCAGCTCGATCACCGTGAGACGCTGCGTGCGGCGATCGTCGCTGTCGCCGCCGGCAAGCGGCAGCACCATGCGCCCGCCCGGCTTCAGGCATTTCAGCAGCGGCGTCGGGACGTGCGCAGTCCCCGCCGTGACGACGATCGCATCGACGTCGAGCTTCTCGTCGAGCGCGACGCTGCCGTCGGCATGTGCGAGCTGGACGTTCCTGATCTTCAACGCCTGCAGGTGCCGTCGCGCCTTGTTGACGAGCGCACCGATGCGCTCGACGGTGTAGACGGTGTCGGCGATCCTCGCGAGCACCGCCGTCTGGTAGCCGCACCCCGTTCCGATCTCGAGCACGCCCGCGAGATCGCGACCGTTGCGCGCGAGCTCGGTCATCCGCGCGACGACCCACGGCTGCGAGATCGTCTGACCGTGCCCGATCGGAAGCGGCTCGTTGTCGTAGGCGCGGATCGCCAGCGCCTCCTCGACGAAGATGTGACGCGGGACCGCATTCATCGCCGCCAGCACGACCTCGTCGCGGATGCCCTCGGCGCGCAGCCGCTCGACCATCCGCGCGCGCGTCCGGTCGGACGTCATGCCGATGCCGCTCGTGCCGCCGCGATTGCCGATGCCGGCTCCCCCCATCGTCAATCTGCCTCCCCTCATGCCGGACGCCGGTCGAGCCATGCCGCGACGCCTGCCATCTGGTCGCGGTTGGTGAGATCGATCTGCAGCGGAGTCACCGACACGAAGTTGTTGACGACGGCGTGAAAATCGGTGCCTTCGGCCGAATCCGCGGCGGGTCCCGCGGCACCGACCCAGTAGACCGTCTCGCCACGAGGTGTCTGCATGCGCACGACGTCTTCGGCCTTGTGGCGCCGGCCGAGCCGAGTGATGCGGTAACCCTGCAGCATCGCCTGGGGGACATCGGGTACGTTGACGTTGAGCAGCCACGGCCCGGCGGAGCGCTCCTGATGCCGGTCGAGGACCTCGAGCGCGACCGCCGCCGCAGTCTCGAAGTGCGCAGCGGTCTTCGACGCGAGCGAGATCGCGACCGACGGCACGCCGAGCAGGAATCCCTCGGTCGCCGCCGCGACCGTCCCCGAATAGATCGTGTCGTCGCCCATGTTGGCCCCGAGATTGATCCCGGAGATCACCATGTCGGGAAGGTCGTCGAGCAGGCCGGTGACCGCGAGGTGGACGCAGTCGGTCGGGGTGCCGTTGACGAACAGGAAGCCGTTCGACGCGCGCCGGACCGACAGCGGCCGGTCGAGCGTCAGCGAGTTGGATGCGCCGCTGCGATCGCGCTCCGGCGCGACCACCGTGACCTCGGCCCGCGGCTTCAGCACCGCAGCCAGATGTTCGAGCCCGGGTGCGAAGTAGCCGTCGTCGTTGGAAAGGAGAATGCGCATCGTCCTGAAGCCGCGGCGCGGATTATACCGTGCGCCTCCGCGTCAACCGCTGTTGCGCAGCCCGGCGGCGAGCCCGTTGATCGTGAGGTGAATCGCACGCTGGGTGCGCAGGTCCGTCACGCCCGAACGATAGCGCCGCACGAGCTCGACCTGCAGATGATTGAGCGGATCGAGATAGGGAAAGCGATTGCGGATGCTGCGCGCGAGTGTCGGGTTGTCCTCGAGCAGGCTCGCCTGCCCGACGATCGCCAGATAGTGCCGCAGCGTCCTCGCGTGCTCGGCGGCGATCAGCGCGAAGATACGCTCGCGCAGCGCGCGATCGGGAACGAGGTCGGCGTAGCGCGACGCGATGGCGAGATCGGTCTTCGCGAGCACCATGCCCATGTTCGAGAGCATCGAGCGGAAGAACGGCCAGCGCTCGTTCATCTCGGTGAGGAGTGCGAGGCGATTCCCGCGGCCGGCCTGCCATGCGTCGACGGCCGCGCCGAAGCCGTACCATCCCGGCAGCATCAGGCGGCACTGGCCCCAGCTGAACACCCAGGGAATCGCGCGCAGATCCTCGATCCGGTTCGACGCGGTGCGCGACGCCGGCCGGCTGCCGAGATTGAGGAGCGCGATCTCGGCGATCGGCGTCGACTCCCGGAAGTAGTCGACGAATCCCGGCGTGCCGTAGACGAGGTCGCGGTACGCGGCGTAGGCGTGCGCCGAGAGCGCTTCCATCGTGTCGCGATAGACGCCCGCACGGTCGCCGAGATGCTCGGTGTCGTGCAGACCCGCTTCGAGCGCGGCAGCGACCAGCGATTCGAGGTTGCGCCGGCCGAGCGCCGCATCCGAATACTTGCTCGCGATGATCTCGCCCTGCTCGGTGAGCCGCAGGCCGCCCGCGACGCTGCCAGGAGCCTGCGCGAGGATCGCTTCGTGGCTCGGTCCGCCGCCGCGCCCGACGGTGCCGCCGCGGCCGTGAAAGAGGCGCAAACGCACGCGCTCACGCGCGAATACTTCGACCAGCGCACGCTCGGCGCGGTAGAGCGCCCAGTTCGACGTCACGTAGCCGCCGTCCTTGTTGCTGTCGGAGTACCCGAGCATGACCTCCTGCAGGTCACCCGCGCTCGCGACGAGTGCGCGATACGCCGGCACGGCGAACGCGGCGCGCATCACGTCCGGGCAGCGGGCGAGATCGTCGATCGTCTCGAAAAGCGGCACCACGTTGACCTGCATCGCGCCCGGCTGCACGAGCCCGACCTCCTTCAGCAGCACCGTCGCTTCGAGAATGTCGGAGACCGACTGGCACTTCGAGATCACATACTGGGCGATCGCATCCGGGCCGTAGCGCGCGCGGAAATCCGCCGCCGCGGCGAGGATCGCGAGTTCGGCCGCCGTGCGCTCGCTGTAGCGTGTCCACGGTGCGTGCAGCAGCCGTGGCGTGTCGAGCTCGCGCACGAGCAGCGCGACGCGCTCCGCTTCTTCGAGCGAAGCGTAGTCGGCAGGCTCGCCGGACTGCGCGAAGAGCTCGCCGACGACCGCCTCGTGGACATCGCTGTTCTGGCGCAGATCGACCGTTGCGAGGTGAAAGCCGAACACGTCGACGGCACGCGCGAGGGGCTGCAGCCGCCGCGCACCGAGCGCTTCGGCACCGTGACAGGCGAGCGAAGCGGCGATGATGTCGAGGTCGGTGCGAAGCTCGCGTGGCGTCGCATAGGCGCTCGCCGCCACCTGCGGCGGCGGCTGCGCTTCGACACCGGCCAGTTCACGCGCGGTCGCGGCGATCCTCGCATAGATGCCGATCAGCGCCTGACGGTACGGCTCGTCGCTGCGGTGCGGATTGACGTCGTGCGCGTTCGCGGCGAGCTCGAGCAGCGCGTCCGACGGACGAACGAGGCGCGTCGACAGCGACAGCTCGCTGCCGAGGCGGTGAATCTCGGCGAGGTAGTGCGTCGTCGCGACGGTTGCCTGCGCGCGCATCGCATAAGCGAGCGTATCGGCATCGACGTACGGATTGCCATCGCGGTCGCCGCCGATCCACGACCCCATGCGCAGGAACGACGGCGCGCACCAGGCCGTTCCGTCGGTGCTGACCAGGCGCTCGAGCGATGCATAGAGGCGCGGAATCTCTGCGAGGAACGTGTAGCGGTAATAGGCGAGCCCGTTGTCGATCTCGTCTCGCACGCGCAGGCGCGTCAGGCGCAGCATCGCGGTCTGCCACAGACCGAGCACGAGCGCCTCGAGCTGCGCCGCCGCGTCGGCGATCTCGTCCGGAGTCACGTCGGCACGATCGCGCGAGGCGAGAATCCGCGCGATCTCGCGCTCGGCATCGAGGATGCTGCGGCGCTGGACCTCGGTCGGGTGCGCGGTCAGCACCGGACTCACCAGCGCGGTGTCGAACCAGCAACGGAGCGCATCGGCGCCGATACCCGCTTCGCGCAACGCGGCGAGTGCGGAAGCGAGATCGCCGGCGCGCGCAGGCGATCCGGCGATCGCGTGGATGCGCCGGCGCCGATTCTGGTGAACGTCCTCCGCGAGGTTCGCGAGGTGCGAGAAGTAGCTGAACGCGCGTACGACGTCCAGCACCGCAGCGATCGGCAGCGGATTGAGCAGCGCGACGAGCTCGGCGCGCGCCGCGGCGGCCCCTTGCGCGTCCCCGCCGTCGGCTTCGGCGCGCCTGAAGCGGATCGCCGTGCGCCGGATCGCCTCGATACGCTCGAAGGCCTCGCCTCCCGCGTGCTCGCGCAGCACCTTGCCGAGCACGCGTCCGAGCAGCCGCGTGTCCTCGCGCAGCGGCAGGTCCTTGTCGGCCGCCGCGTCCGGTGCGTCGCCGGCAGGCGTCGCCGACGTCATCCTCGCAACCGCTCGAAGCCCTGGTGCATCGCACGGGGCGGCAGCGCATCCTGCGCGGCGCGCAGCTCCTCGGCGAGCCTCGTCACCGCGGCGGCATAGAGACGGCTGCGGTTGTAGCGCGTGATCGCGTAGAAGTTCGGGAACACGATCCATAGGCTCGCCGGCTCGCCGGTCGTCGTCTCGTCGTCAGGGCCAGCCGCCACCGGATCCTCCTCGAGCATCAGGAGGCCGACAGGCTGCGGCGCCATCGGCACCGGCATCCGCTCGGCGCCCACGCCGTCGGCGTTCCATGCATCGAGCGGGCGCCGTTCGCTGACGCCGCCATCGAGGCGCGCCAGGGCAGCGTCTTTCGCCGACTCGGCAACGATCGCCCGCGACCAAACCGGCTGGCCGCGCAGCCAGTCGTGCCTGGCGAGGTAGTTGGCGACGCTGCCGATCGAATCGGCGGCGCTTCGCCAGAGATCGATCTTCCCGTCA
This sequence comes from Burkholderiales bacterium, assembly GCA_025981645.1. GTDB lineage: Bacteria > Pseudomonadota > Gammaproteobacteria > Burkholderiales > Casimicrobiaceae > VBCG01. The sequence goes on along the minus strand of JAICXH010000065.1, from coordinate 1,426 downwards.
CCGTCGTAGTCGAGCGCGTAGCGGCGCACGTTGCCCGGCATGAACTGGGGAAGCCCCATCGCTCCGGCGTACGATCCCAGCGGCGTCAGTGCAGGCAGCCTCTGCTCGCGCGCGAACAACAGGAACTCGCGAAGCTGCCCGCGAAAGTACGCGGCGCGTCGCGGGTAGTCGAAAGCGAGCGTCGAGAGCGCGTCGAGCACGCGGTACCCGCCGGTATTGCGCCCCCAGTAGGTCTCGACGCCGAGAATCGCAACGACGATCTCCGCCGGAACGCCGAACTGCGCCTCGGCACGCGACAGCGCCGACTCGTTCGCACGCCAGAACTCGACGCCGCCACCGATCCTCCCCGCGTTGAGGAAGCGCGGCGCGTACTCGTACCACTTCGGTGGCGCGACGAGCGGCCGATCCATCGCCTCGACGATCGCTGCGCGAAAGCGCGCCTTGCGAAATGCGTGTACGAGCTTCGTGCGCGAGAAGCCGTCGGCCGTGACCAGCTCGTCGACGAAGTGCAGCACGTCGCGGCGGTTGCCGTAGTCACCCGGGCCGGTGGCGTCCGCAGCCCGGCGGGAACGCGCGAGCGCCAGCCGCGGGAGCGTGGCGGGTCCGCCGAGCGCCGCGAGCAGCGCGAGCGATCGCGCGAGCAGTCGGCGACGATGCGTCGGGTTCACGGTGTCGGATGCGCCAGGCAATGCACCGGCGGCGGCGTTGCGCCGCCGGTGCCGCAACCGATGGTATCATCGCGCGCCGCGCGAATCGCATCGCGCTTCGTCCCGGGCGTGCGCACCACACGTGTCGCTTCACCGCCTCTACCCGCTGTTCCGGCCGCTCCTGTTCGCCGCCGATCCGGAGCTCGCGCACGACGTGGCGCTCGCCGGGCTCGACGCAGCGGCCCGTCTCGGGGTCGCGCGCCTCGCCGCGCCACGGCTGCCCACGGCACCGGTCGACGTGATGGGCCTGCGCTTCCCCAATCGCGTCGGCCTCGCAGCGGGGCTCGACAAGAACGCCGCGCACCTCGACGGCCTCGCGACGCTCGGCTTCGGCTTCCTCGAAGCCGGAACGGTGACCCCGCGCGCGCAGGCGGGCAATCCGCGGCCGCGCCTGTTCCGGCTCGTCGAGGCGCAGGCGCTCGTGAACCGGCTCGGCTTCAACAACGAAGGCGTCGACGCCTTCGTCGCGTCGGTCGGGCGCTCGTCGTGGCGCGGTATCCTCGGCGTCAACATCGGACGCAACTTCGACACGCCGAACGAGCGCGCCGCCGACGATTACGTCACGTGCCTGCGCGCGGTCGCGGCTTGCGCGTCGTATGTGACGATCAACGTCTCGTCGCCGAACACCCGCGGCCTGCGCGAGCTGCAAGCCGAGGAGGCCCTTGCCGCGCTGCTCGCGCGCGTCGTCGCCGAGCGCGACCGGCTCGCCGACCGGCTCG
>JAICXH010000126.1 GCA_025981645.1 Burkholderiales bacterium | reverse complement strand
TTCAACCGACTGGTCAGGCTGCTCGAGCACAGCGCGCGCGTGTTCACCGAGAGCAGGCAGGTCGAGAACGATCTGCAGAAGCTGCGCGTCTCGCGCGGGTTCTCGTTCTCGACCTGCCGTACCGGCCTGCGCGGGCGCAACCTGGCCGAGCCCGATCACCGTAGCGCACCACGCTATGTGCCTGAGACGTACGTACTCGTGGTCAGCAGCTTCAACAAGCGCAAGAACCACGATTTCCTGATACACGTCTGGCGTGACCTGTACCGGACATGGATCGCGCCCGCGCAGAGGCCGTATCGCCTGGTCCTGGTCGGCGAGGTGCAGGAGGAACGCAAGTACGGCGACCCTGCGTTCATCGCGGAGCTGCGGCGCGTCGGCATCGACGTCCACTCGCTGCTTCCTGACGGCGCGGTCGCCCATCTGATGCATGAGTGCGCTTTCACGGCGTATCCGTCCCTGCAGGAGGGCTGGGGGCTACCGGTGCAGGAAAGCCTGATGTGCGGCAAGGTGTGTCTCGTCTCTAGCGTGCTCCCGGTCGCGCAGGAAGTTGCCAACGCCGGACTGGTTAGGCTCACACCGACCGACTTTTACATGTGGTACGAGGCGCTAAAGACCTGGCTGGACAACGCGCCAATGCGTCGGGCCTTCGGCGAGCGCGGGCGGACCTATGTTCCCCCGACGTGGCGCGAAATCGCCGAGGCAATCATGTCGGACGCACGATCGTCCTTCAGGACGTAAACGGCGAGTCGCTCCCGGCGCGTGCCGCCATCGCCACCGCCCCGCCGTTGTTCGATACCGAATGATTACTGCTCATTTTGTAGTGTGCAAAATGCCTGTCAACCGTCCCGACTCGGATCACTCTGCCTGGTGTCGAGTTATCTTACAATCGTGCTGTTGTAAATCTTGCGTATGCATACAGGCCGCTGTTTATGCATGATAAAGAATTTCTGGAACGTGGATTGCTCTAGTCACCGGCGTAAAGGGACGCCGTATCGGAATATCGGGTAGGGAGCTTGAGAATGAAACCACTGCAAATCGCCTGCGCGGCCGCTCTGTTGTGTACAACTCAGCTCGCCGTGGCGAACGTGCAATACACGTTCTACGCGAACGGCGTCACCGAGAATTACTCGCAGCAGGGCTCCGCCCTGTTCAACTTCTCGAACGACGGCACGTCGCTGTCGATTACGCTCACGGATACCGTCTCGCCGACCGCCGCGATCATCTCCGAGATCACCGGCCTCGACTTCACGATGTCGACCGCTCCGACCAGCATTTCGCTGGTGTCGGTGACCGGCGGGAGCGTCGTCGATTGCACCAACTCGGCGAGCCCTTGCCCACCGGGAACCGGATCGTCGCCATACGGGTGGGGTGCACTCGGTTTCGCCAATGGCGCGGCACTGGGGGCGGGCTTCGACGGCACCGGATTCAGCTATCAGCCGTACGGAATTGTGAATACGAACTACCTGTCCGCGGTCGGCAGCGGCCAGCTCGATTCGCCGTCGACCAATCCGCTGCTGGTTGGCCCGGTCACCTTCACGTTCGCCCTCACCGGGATGCCCTACGCGCCCGAGGTGAGTTCGGTCGTGTTCAAGTTCGGCGACCCGATCAGCCTGGACTCGAGGCAGCCTATTCCTGAGCCGAAGTCGCTCGCGCTCTTCGCCGCGGCGCTGCTCGCCGCGGGGTTCGTCTCGCGCCGTCGCCACGGTCGCGCCTGATCCGTCGGGGCGCGGCGCTGAGCCGTCCCACCAAGCGTTGACCTCGCAGGCTCGCGCGACCGCGCGGGTCTGATCGACCGTAGACACCGCTGGCACTGGGTCCGCGTAGAATCGCGCGGACCGTGAGGATTGCCCTCGTCCACGACTGGCTCGACACCTGGCGCGGTGGTGAGCAGGTGCTGGCCGAGCTGTGCAGAATTTTCGGCGCAGCCGATCTCTTCGCGCTGGTCGACTACCTGCCGGAATCGGATCGGGCGAAGCTCGGCAATCGCCACGTGGCGACGAGCTTCCTCCAGCGCATGCCGCTCGCCGGGCGCGATTTCCGCCTCTGGCTCCCGTTGTTTCCGCGCGCGATCGAATCACTCGACGTGTCGCGCTACGACCTCGTGGTCTCGAGCTCGCATGCCGTCGCCAAGGGCGTGCGGACGAATCGCCGGCAGCTTCACATCTGCTACTGCTACACGCCGATGCGCTATGCGTGGGACCTGCGCGCGCAGTACCTCGCGCAGACCGGGCTCGCTCGCGGCATTCGCGGCTGGCTGGCCGGGCGAGTGCTCGATCGCCTGCGCGAGTGGGACCGCGCCGCGAGCGGGCGCGTCGACCATTTCTTAGCGAGCTCGCGCCACGTCGCCGAGCGCATCCGCCGCGCCTACGGCCGCGAGTCCACCGTCATCTATCCGCCGGTCGCTGCAGCCGGGAACGCGGCGGTTTCGAATGCGACGGCCTCGTCCGCGATCGCCGCGCGGCGCGCCTCCGTCGAGCCGTTCTACGTGACGGTCTCGCAGCTCGTCCCCTACAAGCGCGTCGATCTCATCGTCGCGGCATTCCGGTCGCTCCCCGATCGGCGCCTGGTGGTGATCGGCGACGGACCCGAGCGCGAGCGGATTCGCGCGCTCGCGACGCCGAGCGTGCGGATCGCCGGCAGGCTGCCGGACGACGAGCGCGATCGTCTGCTCGCGGGTGCGGCTGCGTTCGTCTTCGCCGCCGAGGAGGATTTCGGCATCGCGCCGCTCGAGGCGCAGGCGTTCGGAACCCCGGTCATCGCGCTCGGCCGCGGCGGCGCGCTCGAAACGATCCGCGGTCTCGACGACGCGGCGCCGACCGGCGTGCTGTTTGCCGAGCAGAGCGCAGCCTGCATCACCGAGGCCGTGCGCACGTTCGAGGCCAATCGACACAGGATCGATCCCGATGCCTGCGCGGCGAACGCCCGCCGCTTCGACGCAGCACGCTTTCGCGACGAGCTCGATACCTTCGTCCGGGCCCGTTGGGACGAATTCGCCGCATCGCGCGCCGCGGCATGACACGCAGCCTGATCAAGCCCTATGCGACGGTCCTCGACACCGCGCTGCGCGTGTTCGACCCGGCGCTGATCGCCTTCGCCGGCGTCGTCGCCTATTGGCTGCGTCTCGGCGACTGGAATCTGCCGATCGGCTACGCGGTCGCGATCGCGCTCGCCGCGGTCCTCGCGATCGCGCTGATGCCTGCGCTGGGGCTGTACCAATCGCAGCGGGGGATCACCTTTGCCGCCGAACTCGCCAGGATCTTCGCCACCTGGCTCGCGATCGCCGTGGCCGGGAGCCTGTACTTGTTCCTCACGAAGACCGGCGCCCACTTCTCGCGCGGCTGGGCGCTGATCTGGATCATGGGCGGCTTCGCGCTGCACGCGGCGAGCCGGGTTGCGCTGCGTTTCGAGCTGCGGCGCCAGCGCAGGCTCGGACGCAATCTGCGCCACGTCGTCGTCGTCGGCGCGCGCGACCACGGCCGCAGTATCGTCGCGCGCCTACGCTCGGCGGCGTGGAGCGGCTTCGTCGTGCGCGCGTACTACGACGACGACCCTGCGCTGATCGGCACGGTCCAGGACGCGATTCCGGTCCGCGGGCCGATCGCCGCGCTCGCGCGGGACCTGCGCAGCGAGCCGGTCGACCAGGTCTGGATCGCGCTGCCGCTCGCCGCCGAGAAGCGCATCCGCGAGTGCGTCGACAGCCTGCGGCAAACACCGGTTGTCGTGCGCTTCGTGCCGAACCTGCAGGGATTCCACCTGCTGAATCATTCGATCGGCGAGATCGCCGGCATGCCCGTCCTCAGCCTGACCGACTCGCCGGTCGAAGGCGTGCGCGCGACGTGGAAAGCAATCGAGGACTACGCGCTCGCAGCACTCCTCCTCGTCGCGCTCTCGCCGCTCCTCGCAGTGATCGCGATCGCCATCAAGCTGACATCCCCGGGACCGATCGTCTACCGCCAGGAGCGCGTCACCTGGAACGGGCGCCACTTCGCGATGTACAAGTTCCGCACGATGACCATCGACGCCGAAGCGCATTCCGGGCCGGTGTGGACGACGATCGACGATCAGCGCGCAACGCCGGTTGGCGCGTTCCTGCGTCGCTTCAGCCTTGACGAGCTGCCGCAGCTCGTCAACGTGCTACGCGGCGAGATGTCGCTCGTCGGACCGCGGCCCGAGCGGCCGCAATTCGTGACGACGTTCCGGACGCAGGTCCCCGGTTACATGCAGAAGCACCTGGTCAAGGCGGGCATCACCGGCTGGGCGCAGGTGAACGACCTGCGCGGCGATAGCGACCTCGCGCTCCGCATACAATACGACCTCTATTACATCGGGCACTGGTCACCGTGGTTTGACCTGCGCATTCTCGCGCTCACCCTTTGGCACATTCTGACCTCGCGCCACGCTCGCTGACGATCTGGATCGCGGCGCTCGCGGTCACCGTGCTCGCGTACGTCGCGGTCGCCAAAGCGGGGCCGTGGTATTCGCCAGCACCCGAAGTCCGCATCGCGTCATCGGCGCTGCAGATCGCGCGCGGCAAGGGAGCGCTGATCGGCGACGTGCTCGTTGTCGAGCGGACCGCGAATGACGGCAACGCGGTCGTCTCGGCCACGACCAACCTCGTCGCGCGCGACTACGCCCGCGTGACGTGGCGCCTCCGGGGTCTCGCACCGGGGACGAGCGCCTTCCTGCTGTGGAACACCGACGTCGAGCCCGATCGCGTCAATCGCCTGCCGCTCGCTGCACAGGGCGGCGCGCTGCTTCCCGCCGACGTCGCGGCCGATCCGCACTGGCTCGGACATGTGCGCGGCATCGCCCTCATCCTCCACGGCGAGATCGAGCGTCCGGTCGAGATCCTCGGCGCCGACGCCGGAAGCGGCGACGCGTTCGCGACGATCGCGAGCCGCGTCCTCGAATGGGTCGCCTACGCGCGCTGGAACGGTAGCTCGATCAACACCGTTTCCGACGGCGACGAGGCGGTCCTCCTGCCGCTGCCTCTGCTCCTTTTCGCGGCACTCGTCGTCGCGAGCGCGGCGATCGCGGCGATCGTGTGGTGGCGCGGGCGCGGCGAGTCGATCGCCCCAGCGGCGCGGATCGCGTCGATCGCACCGTCCGTAGCGCTCCTCTTTCTCGCGTCGTGGCTCGTCCTCGACGCGCGCTGGGCGGTCGCGCTCGCGCGCCACGTGCACGACGACGGCATTCGCTTCGCCGGCAAGTCTCCGGCGGCGAAGCACCTCGCGCTGGAGGACGGCGCGCTCTTCGCCTTCGTCGAGAAGGCGCGCACGATCCTGCCGCCGATCGCGGCCGATGCGTCCGATCCGCCGGGTCATCCGGGTCCGCGCGTCGCGCCCGCCGCTCGCGTGTTCGTCGTCTCCGATTCGAACTACGTGCGTGGCCGCGCCGCCTACCTCCTCTATCCGTGGAACGTCTGGACCGACCGTGCGCAGAACGTGCTTCCGCCGGCCAACGATCTGCGCGCCGGCGACTGGATCGTCGTCTACCAGCGGCACGGCGTCGCGTACGATGCGGCGGCACACCATCTGCGCTGGGATGGCGGCAAGGTCATCTCGGCCGACCTCAGGCTCCTC
>JAICXH010000089.1 GCA_025981645.1 Burkholderiales bacterium | reverse complement strand
TCCAGGCGCATGCCGCGAGGCGTGCCGCGACATCGACATCGTGCTGCACGAGGCCGCGCTGGGCTCGGTGCCGCGCTCGATCGAGGACCCGCTGCGCACCCATTCAGCCAATGCGACGGGGTTTCTCAATCTGCTCGTCGCAGCGCGCGACGCCGGTGTATCGCGTTTCGTCTACGCGGCGTCGAGCTCGACCTACGGCGATCATCCGGCGCTGCCAAAGGTCGAGGACGCGATCGGCGCGCCGCTGTCGCCCTACGCGGTGACCAAGTACCTGAACGAGCTCTACGCCGGCGTGTTCGGGCGCTGCTACGGCATGGAGACGATCGGATTGCGCTACTTCAACGTGTTCGGCGCGCGCCAGGATCCGGACGGAGCGTACGCAGCGGTGATCCCGCGCTTCGCGGCGGCGATGCTCGCGGGACTCCCGATTACGATCAACGGCGACGGCGAGACCACGCGAGACTTCTGCTACGTCGACAACGTCGTGCAGGCGAATCTCCTCGCTGCGACCGTCGACGATCCTGCCGCGGTCGGCGAGGTGTACAACGTCGCCGTCGGCGCGAGAATGTCGCTCAATGAATTGCATGCGACGCTGCGCGAGCTGATTCTCGCCCGGCATCCGGCGCTCTCGATTCGCGAGCCGCGCTACGGCGATTTTCGCGCTGGAGACGTCCGTCACTCGGAGGCGGATATCGGCAAGGCCAGGCGGCTCCTCGGCTATCGACCGCAGTGGGATGCACGTCGCGGCCTCGCCGCAGCGCTGCCATGGTACGAACGTCACGCCGCCGCATTGGCGCCGGCGCACTGACCGCGCTGGCGCTCGTCGCAATGCCGGCGCTGGCGGCGCCAGGCGTGGTCGCGACGGTGGAGCCGAGTGCTTCCGCACCACCAGCACCGACGCTCGCCGACACGCTGGCTCGTGCGCAGATGTACGAATACGGTGAAGGTGCTCCGCGCGATCAGCCACTTGCGGCGGCGCTCTACTGCCACGCCGCGATCGCCGGCAGCAGCGAGGCCGCATTCAGGCTCGGCTGGATGTACGCCTACGGCCGCGGCGTCGAACGAGACGACGGCACCGCGGCGGCGCTCTTCAGGCTCGCGGCGGACGCGGGCAACACATTCGCACCGAAGTCGCTCGCGCAGATGGGCGGTGCGATGGGTTTCCTTCCCGACTGCATGCGGCCGGTCGCCCCACCGCTTGCCGACGCGACGACGGTCGACCTCGGCGACGGTCCCGACCCATTCGCCGACCTCCCGCCCTGGAAGCAGCGGATCGCCGATCTTGTCGAGCGGCTCGCGCCGAGCTATGGCATCGAGCCGAGGCTCGCCCTCGCGGTCATCTCGGTTGAATCGAACTTTGACTCGCGCGCGATCTCGTTCAAGGATGCGCGCGGGCTGATGCAGCTTCTGCCCAAGACCGCAGCGCGCTTTCGCGTTCGCGACGCGTTCGACGCCCGCGACAATGTGCGTGGCGGCCTCGCCTACCTGCGCTGGCTGCTCGCCTACTATCGTGGTGACGTCGAGCTCGCGGCTGCTGCCTACAACGCCGGCGAGAAGGTCGTCGACCGTTACGGAGGCGTGCCGCCGTACCGAGAGACGCAGGAGTACGTCGCGCGGGTGATGCGCCTCTTTCCGAGCGACTTTCATCCGTACGATTCGAGCGTCGTGGCGCCGTCGACGGTGGCGCCGCCGGATCCGGGAGGAGGGAAATGACATCGGTCACCAGTACGCGACACGTCGAGATGGCGGCCGTTGCGCCGCGGTTGGTACTTGCCGTGGTCGCACTCGTTGCATCGACGATCGCCGTCGGACCCGTCGCTGCACAGTCAACGGTGCACCCGACCGCGACCGCGTCGTCGACCGCGATGCCTCCGCCCGCCGCCGGCATGGACATCCCGGCGATCATCGCGAAGGTCAAGCCGTCGATCGTCGCGGTGGGGACCTTCGAACGGCTGCGCTCGCCGCAGTTCGAGTTTCGCGGGACCGGTTTCGCGATCGGCGACGGGACGCTCGTCGCGACCAATGCGCGCGTGCTGCCAGACGTCGTCGACGCCGACGACGACGAGGCGATCGCGATCCTGCTTCCCGAGTCCGGTGCCGGCGGTCCGGTCGTCGCGCAAGTGCGGACCGCGAAGCGGATTGCGGTAGACCCTGCGAGCGACCTCGCTCTGCTCAGGATCGACGGCGCTGCACTGTCGCCGCTGAAGCTCCGCGACTCGGCCTCGGTGCGCGAAGGCCAGTTCGTGCTGATGACGGGCTATCCGATCGGTGCCATCCTCGGTCCCTTTCCGGCGACGCATCGCGGGATGATCTCGGCGATCACGCCGATCGCCATTCCGCAGGCGAACTCGACGGCCCTGAAATCGGCCGTCGTACGCCGCCTCGCAACGGGAAGCTTCCCGGTGTTCCAGCTCGACGCCACCGCATACCCCGGCAACAGCGGCAGCCCGATCTACGATCCCGCCACCGGGGAGGTCCTCGGGGTCGTCAACATGGTGTTCGTGAAAGGCACCAAGGAGGCGGCGCTGACCGAGCCCAGCGGGATCACCTATGCGATTCCGGCGGACCATCTCGCAGCGTTGCTGAAGAGCGCCGCGAAGGCGAAGTGACGGTGCGATGACATTGAGGTAGTACGGCGAATCGATGCGCAGCTTAAACGTCTGAAACACGGCGGGGGCAGACGCTGGTTCTAGCCGATCATCCAGAGCTCGGTCGCACGGGACGCCCTGTCATGCCTGATTCCCGTCCGCGTTTTCGGGAAGCGACACGTTCTCGCGCCGAAACGCCTTCACCGTGAGGTGCCAGGCGAGAAGATGCGGCGGCATCTTCAGCCAGTGTCCGCGGACGTAGAGCGCGCGGCGTGCCCAGCGCGTCGAGGCGCGTCCGCGCGTCGGGCGCAGCGCCGGACCGAGCAGGCCGTTCATCAGCCATCGCAGCGGCGAGGCCGGCGCATCGCGGCATGCTTCGCGCAGGATGTCGGGCGGCACGGGAGTGCGATGCACGCGCGCCGACCAATGAAGCGCATACCAGAGCGGACGCGCAAGCTGCAGCGTACGCGCGCGTGGCAGGAGCCTCTCCCAGAAATCGGGCTGCGCAACCGCGAAATGGCGCACCAGAGAATCGAAATCGACGAGGTCGCGCGTCGCGTGACTGAAATCCTCGTCGCAGAAGAGGTGCGTCGCGCAGTGGATCGCCATGTCGGCTGGGGCGAGTACGGCGAAGCGGATCGGAACGCCGGGCTGCCCGGCCGCGAGATCCGCGCTGACGTCGGCGGGAAGCGGAGTCGCGTCGGCGACAAGCAGGGCGGAATCCGGATGTGGTCTCGACGTCTCCGGAACGAGCGCGTGGTGGACGTCGAGCACGGTCTGACGTTGGACGTGTTGCATCGGCGGCAATTCGTGCATCCACTCGCGGTAATAGCGCTGGTCGTAGGGATGGGGGTGGCTCGTCACGAATCCCGACAACATCAGAGCCGCTTCGACCTCGGCGAGCCGCGCCTTGGGAACCAGGATGTCGACATCCGAGAAGACCCGCCCCCTTGCCACGGGTAGCCCGGCGCAGAGGTAGGCAGCGCCCTTCAGCAGAATTACAGGCGCTTCGACGTCGCCGAGGGCATGCGCGATCGCGCGCAGTTCGCGCATTGTCGCTTTGGCCTGCGCATGCGCGCGCACGCGTGCGGCGACGAGGTGCGCTCGTGGTGCGGGAGGAACGGCATCGAGGAGCGATCCGGAGACGAATCGCTCGGCGAGCACGCCAAGCAGGTTGCTTCCGCGCGCGTGCCGGACCAAGGCCTCCCATTGCGGGGCATTCGCGCGCGCCGCAGACGATGGATCGCAGAGCGCCTCGACAAGCGGCTCCGGCGTCGCCCTGTTCACCATCGGTCTGTTGCCTTCGCACGCAGCGAAAGCATCAGCTCGCGCTCGCGAGACCTTCGAGCGCCTTTACCGCGGCGTCGAGATCACCGCCGTAACGGAAATCGCGGCACGTTGCGTCCGCTACTAACGAAGCGAGCGTCTCGAAACCGCGTCGGCCATGCACGGTGTAGTTGAACGCGCAGTCGACGAGACGCATCAGTGCGGCGCCGCGCGTGATCGCCGACAGCGTCATCGGCGCCTCCGCCCCGTACTTGGGCAGCACAATCCAGCGCACGTGCGCGATTTCGTGCTGGCGCTCGACGCTCCCTGGCGGGGGACGCACGTGGGCGACCGAGCCCTTGAGCGTTTCCCGAACGACCGTACCAATGGCGGCTTCGGGCCAGAACGCGCGAATCACCTCGATCGCGGTGTTCTTGAGGCTGATCGGCCGCGGGATCGGCGTCACGGCGAGCCGGTCGATGTCGATCAGCGCGAGCTCGTCGGACAGAAGCCGCCAGCCACGTGCGACGAGCGCCGCGCAAAGCGTGCTCTTCCCGGAGCCAGGGGGCGCGGGGAGAAGGAGTGCGCAGCCGTTTCGCTCGACGACTGCGGAGTGGAGAATCAGATACTGGTCGCAGTACGCGGTGATGCACCAGTTCATCCCCCATTCGAGCAGCGGGAACCCCTGGTTCGCGGGCAAGGGCTCGAACGCCGTCGTTTCGTCCAGGCGGAACGTCGCGGTGGGTCGGACGAACCGCCGGATGCCGGACGGCCACTCGATATGCACATTGAAGTCGGCGAACGCGTCCGCGTCCAGGGTCTCGTGGGCCGCGTAATGAAACCCGATCCCGTCGGCCACTACCGGCATCGGCGAGCGGATCGACGCAACGATCGGACCCATGCGAACCTTCAAGCCATGGCCGCCGAGCTGGCGGCCGACCTCGGTGCGCGTCAGTTCGGAGACGATCAAGCGGCTGCGGGTGCGATGAGCGCGAGCCTGCCGAGCTCGTCGAGTGCTTCTTCGACCGCGGGTGCGAGGACCTGCGCATCGTCGATGGCCAGCAGCTGGCCGACGCGTTCGATCAGCATCGCGTCGCTCAATCCACCCCTGCATTCGAGTAATGCCAGAAGCACCTTGCCTGCCAGCGGCGCCAAATGATGGGTGTGCCCGTCGAGATCATCATAGACGACGAGCTCGTCGTCCCACTCGTGCACGGCCAAGGCGCCTGGTGCGAGGACGCACCAAACCGGATCGTGAACCTCGCTCACCGATCGGATATTACGCGCGGGACGCCGACATCCGCGCGGCGACTACGCCATCGTCGTCTTGAGGTAGGCGACGATCTGACTCGTCGTCCATCTGACTCCAGGCGTCACCTCGTAGTAGCCGAGGGTCAGGTCGTCGTTCCACATCTTCTGGACGCTCGCCTGACTCAGGAACGGGGTCTTGCCGGCCGCGGCGTTGAGGAGAGCGGCGGCGATGTACTTGCCCAAGGTCCGGTAAGCGCCACCCTGTGCGTTTCCCCGCAGGACGTCGAGGATGGTGTGGGCGCCGAACACGGTTCCCGTGAGGCCGGTCGTTGTGGAATGATAGAGCGTCCCCTGGTCGACCCCACCGGTCGAGCTTTGACCAGACGGCGACACTTGCGCGAAGCTTTGAAACGTCCCCGATCCAGGACTCCCGCAGATGTAGGGTGTCGGCCACGACGTCGTTCCTGCCCAATAGGTCGGTGAGCGTCCGACCACGAGCGGTTGGGTGCAGGCGATGCTTCCACCCAGCGTGCCCATGGTCGACGCGGTGCACGTCTTGCCGAATACCGGCCGACTCGCGATCGTCAGGATGACCGGGCCGGCCGCGAGGCCACCGCGCAGCAGCCGTCGCCGCTCGTCGGAGCGGACGGTCGCAGGGCGCGCACTCGCCTCCGCTTGAACTGGCGGGGTCGGTCGGGCCGTCGAGATAGGTTCGTCGGGACGCGGCATACGGTTCCGGTCAAGCAAGCTGCATTCCAATCGGGGCCACGCGTGTGACTACATGTAAATCAAACAGTTACGTGGTTACGCAAGAATCCGCTGATTCGTGGGGCGCGGCGATGTAAAGCCCATCGACACATAGCGGGAATGCGGATTCGATTCATCGGATCCTCGCTTTACGCCTTCCGGCATGATACCCCGCGCTCCGTGCCATCTTCCGGAAGAATCCGAGTGTCCATCGTCTGGCTTAAAGAGTTTGTCAAGGTTGCCGTGCTCCCGCCGGCAGGTCCCTTGATCGTCGCCCTCGCGGGGGTCTTGATCGCCGGGCGGCGCCCGCGGCGCGGGCGCGCGATCGCGGCGATCGGCATCGTCCTCCTCGTGCTGCTCTCGCTACCGGCGATCGGTGCGCTCCTCGTGCGGATGCTCGACACGACGCCCGCGTTCGATCCGTCGCACACCGACGGTGCGCAGGCGATCGTCATACTCGGCGGCGGCGCACGCGCGTACGCGCCCGAGTACGGCGGGGCGACGCTCTCGACGCTTTCCCTCGAGCGGGTTCGCTACGGCGCGGAGCTCGCGCGCGAGACGCACCTGCCGGTGCTCGTGTCGGGCGGACAGGTCGACCCGAAGGCGGCTGTGGAAGCCCTCTTGATGCGCGATGCGCTGACGCGCGAGTACGGCGTGCCGGTGCGCTGGGTCGAGGCGCGCTCGCGCGATACGCACGAGAACGCCGTCGACTCGGCGGCGATGCTGAAGCGAAGCGGCGTCTCACGCGTGATCCTCGTCGTGCACAGCTTCGACGTTCCGCGCGCGCGGCGCGAGTTCGCCGCGGCGGGCATCGAGACGATCGCGGCACCCACCGGCATCCCCCCGCCGGTCCCGACCGAGGTCGGCGACTTCCTGCCGAGTGCGGCGGGGCTGCAGCGGAGCTACTGGGCGCTCTACGAGATCCTCGCGAACGCGCTCTATCTCGTCACGCCGCGCGGATGAGCGCGACCGGTTCGGACTCTGCCGGAGCGTTCGCCGGCGCTTGCTACTGGAACGAACGCCGGTAGACGATCGACACGCCGCTCACCGTCCCCGCTTCGGCGCGGATCGTCACTCGGCGCGAGAGCGCGTAATCGAGACGCAGCGCCGACGACGCGATCGACAGGCCCTGCTCGTAGCCGAGCGTCAGCCGGTCGGAAAGGCGCTTGCCGAGTACGACCACTTGGCTCGCGACGCCGTTCGTACCCGTCGTGCCGGCGCTCTGCACGGAGAGCTCGTCGAGCCCGAAGCGCTGCGCGAGTTGTGCGGTCAGCGGTTTCCCGCCGCGCGAGAGCAGCAGCGCCGACGCGGCCGAGATCGCCGCATAGTCGGTGCGTCCGGACGTCGCGAGGCCCTGGCCGGTGACGAGCCACGCGAGCGCTTCGTTCTCGGGGACCGGCGGATTCGACGTGATCTGCACGAGCGGAAGCTTCGCCGAGCCCGAGACCTGCACGCCGGCTTCGACCGGGAGGTTCTTGCGCAGCGCAACGACGTCGAGCGCAGGATTGTCGAGCGCGCCGTCGAAGATCACGCGACCGCGGTCGATCGTGAGCATCTGCCCGAACGCGTAGTAGGTGCCGTTGACGGTGCGTATCGTTCCGCGTCCCCGCAGCGAGCCGTCGGGAGCGGTCGTGATCTTCACCTTGCCGGCGAGGCGCGCATCGAGCCCCTCGCCGGCGAACGTCATCGCCGGCCCGAGATCGACGTCCACGTCGAGGGCGAGCGGGACGTTGCGAAATGCGTTGTCGCCGGCTTCGCGCGGTGGTGCGCCGACGACCACGATGTCGGGCACGAGCTTGCCCGTTGGCAGCGGCTCGTATTCGACGTGCCCCTCGTCGATCCGCAGGCTCCCCGCGAGCGTCAGCCGGCGGTTCTCCTGCACGACGGAACCTTCGCCGTCGACGACGAAGCGCAGATCGGGCCGGTTCGCGACGAGAAAGCGCTCGGCCTTCCAGTGCACGCTGGTTTGTGCGCCCTTTGCCGCACCTGGCAACGCGATGTTCCCGCTCGCGGTGAAGCGGCCATCGCCGCCCCTGAAGGAAACGTCGTCGATTGCGATGCCAGTGGCGCCGAGGTGCGCGCGCACGCGGCCGTCGGTCAACGCAACCCCGTAGCGCGCCGCGTCGACGCGGATCGAGTCGCCGCGCACCGACCCGCTCCAGCGCGGGTCGCGCAGCGTCCCGCGCGCCGAGACCGCAGCGTCGATGCTGCCTTCGACGACGGCGTTCGTCCCGATCCACGACTGGAACACGGCGAGCGATGCGATCGACGCGTCGACGTCGAGCGTGAGCGGCGCGTCGGGCGAGATCGTGCCGGGGCTCGCTCCCGCCACGCTCGCGAGTGCGAGATGTGCCTTGGCGTTGCCGCCGTAGGTCGACCGGAATTCGGCGTCGGCGGCGAGCGCATCGTCGGTGAACGTGCCGGCGACGTCGAGCCGCGTGATGCCGAGCGCGCGGGGTGCTTCTCCGGTCGTCGCAACGTTCGCCTCGATGTCGCCGCTTTCGCGATGAAGGTGAAACGTTCCCTCGAGGCGCGGCGCCGCGACGATCGACCAGTCTCCGCCGACGGTGAGCGTCGACTCGAACGGCAGTGGATGCCCGGCGAGCACCGCCACCCGCGCGATCGACGCGCCCGAGAGCGTGCCGCGGGTCGTGATGCGTCCATGGTCCCAGGTGAACGAATCGACGCTGGCGCGTCCGGTGATCGAGCTCAATCGCAGTCCGTCGATCTCGACCCGCCCGGGTGACCAGGCGACGGCCGCGGGCGCGGCGAGCGACAGCGGGACCGAACCGCGGTTCGTGAGCGCCGTGAACTGCCCGTGCCACGTCGGAATCGTTCCTCCCGGCTTCACCGTGGTAATGCCTCCGGCGAGCGTGGCATCGAGGTCGAGATCGCTCCCGCTGAGCGCGAGCGTGACACGGTGGCTCGCCGTCGATCCGGCGACGTCGAGCCTGATCGAAGCGAAATCGCGGAGCGGCGTCGCGAGCTTCGTCGCCGTGGCATCGAACGCGATCGCGCGCGGCGAGACGACGGCTCCCGCGGCACCAAGTGTCGCGTGCACGTCGGCCTTCGCGACGGCGAAGTGCGGGCCCGCATGGATGCCTTCCGCATGCACCGCGAGGGTGCCGGAGACCGACTGCAGGATCGCGAGGGGCTCCGTTGTCGTCGCCTTGCGCGCAGGATGTTCGTCGCCGCGGAGGCTCCGCGCAGCGACGTCGATCGTTCCGCCGGCGTGGATCGCACCGGCGAGGGGACGCGGCAGCGCAGCGGGCAGGATCGGCGCGATGTCGGCGAGCTGTGGAACGTCGACCACGAACGCGAAGCCGTTCGGCGATCCCGCCGCCTGCTGCAGGTGAAGCGCGGCGGACGCGACGGTGAGGTCGAGCCTCGCCTTCTCGAACGACGCGCGACGAACCGTCGCAGCACCGGTTCCGGCGACGGCGAGCCCGGCGTAGCGGCTGTCGCGGTCGAGCGCGACGCGTACGGCGGCCTCCCATTCCGGACGCAGGCGGCCCGCGAGCTCGACCGAGCCGTCGAGCGAACCCGGCTCCACCGCGAGCCATCGCGACGGATCGACCTTCCTCAGTGCGAGCCGCGCGTCGAACGTGCCCGCGGCGTCGCGCATGAGGCTCGCCGTGCCGGAAAGCACGCCGCGTCGATCGCGCGCGGAGAGCTGTGTCACGTCGATCCGCGCCGGAGTCGCGGTGGCGCGAAGCGAGAAGGTGAGGTCGCGATCGGCAAGCTCGGCGGTGAGCGACTGCGTCGTCGCGTTACCTTCGGCTTCGACCTTCCCGGAAAGCCGTGTCGCGGCAAGCCGCGTGTCGAGGCGCACGAGGTCGACGCCGCGCACCGTCAGCGCGAGCTTCGCGCGCATGCCGGGTGACGTTGCGCCAGTGCTGGTCACAGCGGGGGCGGGGGGTGTATTCGGAGCTGCTTCGTCGAACGTGATCGTCGCGCTGCCGGCCGCGCTGCCGCCGCCGGCCAGGGCCAGTACGAGCTCGTCGAGATGAAGCGTCCGCGCTTCGTACGCGTACGACGCGCGCAGGCTCGTCACTGGAAACGCGTTTGCGTCGATCGGTCCCGCCGCATCGTTGGCGAGATCGAGCGTGCCGGCGAGCCCCGCGCCGGAAGGCTTCGCGTCGAAGCGCAGCGTCGCGTCGGTGTGCGGCAGCGAGGCGTCGAAGCTCGAAGCATCGAATGCCTTGATCAGGACGTGGGCGTCACCGAAAGGAGCGGTTGCGAACGGGGTCGCCGTGGCTGCAAGCGAAAGCGGCGCGCCGCGCAGCGTGCCGTTGCCATTGATCGCGATCGCGTCGAGCCGGCCAGCGAGGGTCAGCGCGAGATTTGCCCCGTCGAGGACGTCGCTGCCGGCAAGCGTCGCGTGACCGCGAACCGCGAGCGGTGGGTGCGCGGCGACGTCGAAGTTGCCGGCGAGCGTGCCGGCCTCGGTGACCACGCGCAGACCGTCGACGCGATGGAGGCTGCGATCGCCGTGATAGG
>JAICXH010000028.1 GCA_025981645.1 Burkholderiales bacterium | reverse complement strand
GTGCGTCCTCCTTGCACCTTCTCCGCAGCAGTCCCCGGGGTGGGACGTCAGTGCGGACCTCCGTGCGGACCTCAGTGTGCCACGTTCTGCTTCGCGGCGGCATCATCCGTCGCGGCATGCTTGTTCGCCGCGAGGAAGGTATAAATCACCGGCACGACATAAAGCGAGAACAGCGCGCCGATCGCGATTCCCGTGGCGATGACGAGCCCCATGTCGAAGCGGCTCACCGAGCCCGGTCCCATCGCGAGGATCAGCGGAACGGCACCGAACACCATCGCACCGGTCGTCATCAGGATCGGCCGCAGGCGGATGCTCGAAGCCTTCAGTACCGCCGCCACGCGGTCGAGGCGCTCGGTCTCCTGAATGACGTTGGCGAACTGCACGATGAGGATGCCCTGCTTGGTGATTAGGCCGATGAGCGTCACCAGGCCGACCTCGGTGTAGATGTTGAGCGTCGCGGCCCCGAGGTACAGGAACACGAGCGCGCCGCAGATCGCCATCGGCACCGTGACCATCACGATCAGCGGATCGCGGAAGCTCTCGAACTGCGCCGCGAGCAGCAGATAGACGAGCACGATCGACAGCGCGAAGGTCACGAGGAACGTGTGGCCCTGCTCGACGTACTGGCGTGACTGTCCGGCGTAGTCGAAGGCGAATCCGGGCGGAAGCTCCGTATGCGCCAGACCCTGCAGGTAGTCGAGCGCTTGCCCAAGCGTCACCCCGGGGGCGAGCACGCCCTCGATCGTCCCGGAGTTGAGCTGCTGCATCTGCGGGAGGAACTCGGGGGTGATCCGCGTGCGCGTCGAGATCAGCGTCGAGAGCGCGATGAGCTGCCCGTCCGCGCCGCGCACGTAGTACCCGCGAAGCTGCGAGGGCTCGGCGCGAAAGCGGTCGGGCACCTGCGGGATCACCTCGTAGCTGCGTCCCTGCAGGTTGAAGCGGTTGACGTAGTTTCCGCTGAGCAACGGCGCGAGGTCGCCGCCGAGATCGGCCATCGTGACGCCGAGGTCGCCGGCGAGGCTGCGGTCGATGGTGACCAGAACCTCGGGGTTGTCGTAGCGAAGGTCCTTGGTGAGGAACGCGAAGTTGCCGCTTTGCATCGCCTTGGCGATGAAGTCGTTCGCGACGCGCTCGATCTCGCCATAGCCGCGGGTCGAAGTGAGCACGAACTGCACCGGGAAGCCGGTGGGTGCGCCCGGCAGGCTCGGCTTCTGGAACGCGGCCGCCTGAACGCCGGTCAGCGCCTGCAACTTCGCCTGCACCTGCGGCAGGATCTCCATCTGGGTGCGCGTGCGCGCGCTCCAGTCGGTCATCTTGAGGCCGGCGACCATGCCGTTGTAGCCGCCGCCTCCGCCGAGGGACAGGCCGTTGATCTGGAACACCTGCGCGGTCTCCCGGAAGCTGTCGAAGATGCGCCGGATCTGCGTCGAGTACCTGTCGAGGTAGTGCAGGGTCGCCGTCGCGGGCCCGGATGCCGAGACCAGGATGAGGCCCTGGTCCTCGGTGGGCGCGAGCTCGCCCGGGGTGCCGACAAACATCACGGGAATCGCGGCGAACACGCCGACCGCGATGACGAGCACCGCCGCACGATAGCGCAGGATCGCGACGAGCGAGCGGTCGTAGACGGCGCGTAGCTTCGCATAGCCGGTCTCGAGTGCGTGCGCGAGGCCGCGCGGGGGCGTGTGCCGCAGCACGCGCGAGGAGAGCATCGGCGAGAGCGTGAGCGCAACGACAGCCGAGATCGCCACGGTAAAGACCAGCGTGAACGCGAACTCGGAGAACAGGCTCCCGGTCAATCCACCGGTGAGACCGATCGGCGCGAACACCGCCGCGAGCGTGGTGGCCATAACGATGACCGGAGCCGCGAGCTCGCGCGCACCCTGAAGGGCTGCCTCGCGCGGGGTACGCCCCTCCTCGATGTGCCGGTGAACGTTCTCGACGATGATGATCGCGTCGTCGACCACCAGGCCAATCGCGAGCACGACCGCGAGCAGCGTGAGAAGGTTAATGCTGTATCCCGCTGCGGTCATGAAGATGCCCGCGCCAACGATCGACAGGGGGATCGCCACCGCGGGAATCAACAGCGAGCGCAGCGATCCGAGGAAGAGGTAGATCACGACCACCACGACCGCCAGGGTGATGCCGATCGTAACCATGACCTCGTCGATCGAGCGCTGGATGTACTCGGTCGCGTCGTAGGGAATCACCGCGTGGATGCCCGGCGGGAGCGACGCGCGCAGATCGTCGAACGTTCGATGCACTCCCTTGCCGACGGTGAGCGCGTTGGCACCGGGCGTCGGATACACGCCGATGAACACGGCCGGCGTGCCGTCGTAGTACACCGCCTGCAGGTAGTTCTGCGCACCGAGCTCGACCCTGGCCACGTCGCCGAGCCGCACCAGCGTGTTGCCGCTGTGCCAGATCACCAGGTTGCGGAACTGCTGAGCGTTGTTGAGGGAGGTCTCGGCGGTGATCGTGCGGGTGATGTCGGCAGACTTCGTCTGACCCACGGTGCTGATGAAGTTGTTCGCCGCGAGCGCCTTCTCGACGTCGGCGGGGGTAAGGTTCAGCGCCGCCAGGCGATCGGGGTCGAGCCAGGCGCGCAGCACGAACGCATTGCCGTCGGCGCCGGTGCCAGTGGGCACGATCTGCGCCTGCCCGACACCCGCGACGCCCTGGATCGTCGGCTGCGCGACGCGCAGCACGTAGTCGTTCACCTGTTGCTGCGACAGCGTCTTGCTGTTGAACGACAGGTACATGAGCGCGGTGGTATCGCCGACCGTCTCGTTGATCACCGGAGCCTGCGTGCCCTGCGGCAGCAGGTTCTGCACCTGCTGCACCTTCGACATGATCTGCGCGATCGCCGCATTCGGATCGTAGTCGAGCTTCATGTACACGGTGATTGTCGACAGACCTTCGGAGCTGTTCGACGTCATGTAGTCGATTCCGGGAGCCGCCGCGATCGCCTGCTCGAGACGCGAGGTGATAAAACCCTGCACGGTGCTCGGATCGGCTCCCGGATAGGCCGTGGCGATCGTCAGTAGCGTGCTGCTGACTTGTGGATATTCCTGCACGGTCATCGCGGTCCAGGCGCGCAGGCCGAGCAGCAGGATGCCGAGATTGAGCGCGGTCGCGAGGACCGGGCGGCGAATGAAGAGGTCGGTGAACCGCACGGTGCGCGACCCTCAGTTCCCGGTGCGCACGACGCGGACCGTGGCACCGTCGTGGAGCTTCACCTGGCCGGCACTCACCACCTCCTCGCCCGCACGGAGGCCCTTCTCGATCTCGGTGAGGCCGTCGCGCGACTCGCCCGAATGCACGGGGGTCGCAACCGCGGTAGGCGTACCGTGGCGCGTCTCGACGAGGTAGACGAAATCGCCGTAGGTGTTGTAGGTGATCGCCTCGCTCGGCACGGCGAGGACCTGCTCGGGGGCTCCGACCAGGAGCGACACGGTGCCGAACATGCCGGGCCGCAGCACGTCATGAAGGTTGGACAGTCGCGCCTCGACGCCGATATTGCGCGTAGCGGAATCGACCTCGGAGCCAAGCGCGCTCACCGTGGCGTGAAACTCCTGGCTTGGGAACGCGTCAATGCGCAGGCTCACGCTCTGGCCGACGCGAACGAGAGCAAGGTCGCTCTGCGGCACGGTGAACTGCACGCGCAGCGGATCCCGGATCGCGAGCGTCGCAATCCCCGTACCCGGCGACAGGTACTGACCGAGGCTCGCCTCGCGCAGCCCGATCCATCCCGAAAACGGCGCCGTCAGTGCGAGCTTGGCGAGCGTCGCCTGAACATTCGCGACGGCCGCAGTCGCCTGCTCGTAGGCGGCATGCGCGCTCTGCAGGTCGGCCTCGCTCGCCGCGTGGGTGCGCAACAGCCGCTCCTCACGGTCGTAGTTCGCCTGCGCGAGCTCGACCGCAGCGCGGCTACTCGCGAGTTGCGCAAGCTGATTGGAATTGTCGAGTTGCACGAGCCGCGCGCCCTGCTTCACGTATTGGCCCGAACGGAAGTAGATCCCGGTGACTTCGCCGGCGAGCTGCGTCGTGAGGTGCACGCTCTGCGGCGCAACCAGCGTCGCGACGGCGTGGATCTCGCGCTGCCAGGCGACGCTTCGCACCGGCGCCGTCGAGACGGTCACCGCAGGTGCACCGCGGTGCGCCTGCGCGGCGCTCGCGCGGCGATCCTGCAGCGCCTTGTAACCGAACACCGCCCCGAGGGCGAGGGCAACGACGATCACCCCGACGATCGCGGCGCGCAAGCTGGATCTCCCCATCGCTCAGTTCTCCTGTCCCGCCACCCGGCCCGGCGCCGCGTCGACCACGCCGCCGCCGAGGGCGACGTAGAGGCCGACCGTATCGGCGTAGCGCTGCGCCTCCGCGCCGATCGCGGTGCTGCGCGCGTTCTGATACAGCACCTCGCTGGTGAGCAGATTGAGGTAATCGACCGCGCCCGCTTCGTACTGGCTTCGCGCCAGCGTGAACGCCGACCGTGCCGCGTGCAGCGCGCGCGTTCGCGCCTGCAGCGCCGTCGCGTCGCGCTCGACCGCGCGCAGTGCACTGGCGACGTCGCGAAATGCCGTCAGCACCGCCCCGCGGTAATCGGCGAACATCGCCTGGTACGCCTCCTCGGCCGCATGCTCCTGCGCGCGCAGCGTGCCACCCTCGAAGATCGGCGCTGCCGCGGCGGCAGCGAGGCTCCAGATGAGGCTCTCCGGATCGAAGAGCCCACTCCCGCGATTGCCCTGCAGGCCGAGCGTCGCGCTCAGCTGCACGTTCGGATACAGACGCGCCACCGCCTCGTCGACCTGGGCGTTGGCGGCGCGCAACTGCGCCTCGGCGGCGCGCACGTCGGGGCGCTGCCGCACCAGTCGCGCAGGCACGCTGACCGGCAGCCCCTCGGGCAGGTGCAGCGCGGCAAGATGCGGCAACCCCGTGCGCCCGAGTTGCGCGGGAAACGCTCCCACGTAGGACGCGAGCAGATGACGCGTGCGATCGCGCGCAAGCTGCTGTGCGGGGAGCTGCGCTTGCGTCGTCGCGAGCTGGTTCTCTTGCGTCGCGACCTGCAGCTCCGAGACCGCCCCCGCCGCATACTGGTTGCGCACGAGCGCGAGGATCGCCTCTTCGTCGGCGATGCTCTTCTCGGTGGCGTCGATCTGCTCGCTGAGCGCCGCAAGCTCGATCACCGCGTTCGCGACGTTGCCTTCGATTGCGAGCTGCGCTGCGCGCAGCTCTTCGTGCGCCACGTCGACCTGCGCTTGCGCATTCTGCGCGACCATCCGGTTCAGCCCGAAGGCGTCCGGATACCAGGTCACGGTGAGCTCACCCGTGTACAAATTGAACACGCTGGGCTTCGCGGACCCGCCCGAAGTCGCACCTGAGCTTCTCTCGCGCTCGGCGCCCGCGTCGAGCGCCACCTGCGGGTAGAAGATCCCTTCGGCCGCTTCGAGCTCGTAGCGCGTCTGCAGGAGCGTGTGCCGCGCGACCTGCAGGCCGGCGTTGCGCGCCAGCGCCTGCGTCTCCAGACGATCGAGCGCATCCGAGCCGAAACGTGTCCACCAAGCGGGCTCGACGCTCTCGCCATACGCAAGCTGCTGTCCTCCAGACGCGCCCGCCTCGGGCGCTGCGAGCGTCTCCGGAACCGGCGCGAACGTATACGCGTGGACAGCGGGTGGCGCAGGCTTGACATAGCGCGGCCCGACGCTGCACGCGGTGAGCGCTGCGCACAGCGCGATTGGACCCGCGGCGCGCACTGCCGCGCGCGCCGCACCTCGTGACCACGGGTTCGGGGAGACGAAAACCATGAGATGACTGCGCGGACCTGCGTTCGCCGCGGAACTGCGTCCGCCGCGTCCGCATGCGCGACGCGTGGTGAAAATAGCCCCGCCGGTCTATCATGTCAACGGCCGTTTACTTACTTCGCAGGGGCGGCTTGCATGGAGAAGAAATCGGGCCGGCGAAATGCGGCGGCGACCCGCGCCGCGATTCTCGCGGCGGCCAGGCTCGAGTTCTCGCAACGGAGCTACGACCGCGTCGGTGTACGGGACATCGCGGCGCGCGCCGGTGTCAATCCGGCGCTCGTGAATCGCTACTTCGGCTCAAAGCCCAGGCTGTTCGCGGCCGCGTACGCGGGCGGCTTTCGCCTGCAGGAGTTGCTGCAAGGCGAGCGCAGCCGGCTCGGCGAGCGGCTTGCGCGACACGTCATGCGTCGGCGGGGCCCCAACGACGAGGCGCCGCTGATGCTGCTGTTCCACTCGGCGACGAGCGAAGCGGCGCTGCCGATGATCCGCACGGCACTCGCCTCGCGGCTCATCACACCGTTGGCCATGTGGCTGGGCGGCCGCGATGCGAAGCAGCGTGCGGCGCTCATCGCGTCGCACCTGCTCGGACTCGCGACGTTGAGCGTCGTGCTGCGCGTGACTGCGCTGCGGCAGAGCCACACCGAGGCGATCGTGCGGCACGTCGCCCCGATTCTGCAGCGCTACATCGATGGGTAACCCGACGGGTTACCATGCGCGACCAGCGTCGCATCGCCGGGAGGTCCAGACGTGTGCGCAGGCAATCCGGACGCGAGCCCCATTCCTGCGTTCATTTGCATCCAATGGCATTCAGGGTGCCCCTGCGCCCGCGGCCACGATGGCCGCTGACGCGCTCACCGCGGCCGCCGTCGCGGTTGCGTTCGCCGGGTTCGTCCAGGGGACGACGGGGATGGGCTTTGCGCTGATTCTCGCGCCGATCTTCACGCTCGTCGCGCCGCAGCTCGTTCCGGTCGGACTGCTGGTGCTGATGATTCCGCTCAACGTCTACGTCGCCTGGCGCGAGCGCAGCGCGCTCGATCGCCCCGCCACAGGATGGATCACCGCCGGGAGGCTCACCGGAACCTTCGGGGGCGTGTGGGTGCTCGCAGCGCTCTCGGCGCGGCACCTCGGCGTCCTGATCGGAGCGTCGACCGTCCTCGCTGCGCTCGCGTCGCTATTTGCTCCGCGCTTCAAGCCGGGGCCCAGCGCCTACGTCGCCGCCGGAGTCGTGACCGGTGTCACCGAGACCGCGACCGGCATCGGCGGACCGCCGCTCGCGCTCGTCCTGCAGCACGCCGACGCGCCGGCGCTGCGCTCGACGATCGCCTCGTGCTTCCTCGTCGGCGAGCTCGTCTCGCTCGGTTTCCTCGCGATCGCCGGTCACGCGACGACGGCGCAGCTCAGAACCGCCGTGATCCTGCTGCCTGCGCTCGCGATCGGCGCGCTCCTGAGCCACCTCGTCCACGCGCATGTTGGCGGACGTGTCCTGCGTGCATTCGTCCTCGGCTTCGCGATCGTCTCCGGAGTCGTGCTGTTACTGCGAAGCTGAGGCAGCGTGCGCACGGTCGAAGTCGCCGTGATCGGCGCCGGCATCGTCGGCGCGACGATCGCATACGAGCTTCGCAAGCGCGGCCATGCCGTGACGCTGATCGACCGCGACGAGCCGGGAAACGGCTGCAGTTTCGGCAACTCGGGGGCGATCAGCGCGTGCTCGGTGGCGCCTCTCGCGATGCCGGGAGTGCTCGCGAGCGTGCCGCGGATGCTGCTCGACCGCGACAGCCCGCTTCGCGTGCCGCTCGCTTACGTGCCGTTCGCTTTACCCTGGCTCGTGCGCTTCGTCGCGTCGGCGACACCTTCCCGCGTCGAGGCAAGTGCGCGCAGCCTCGCCGCGCTGCATGCTGGCGCGATCGCGCGTCACGCGGCACTCGCGCGGGAGGTCGGTGCACCGGAGCTCGTGCTCGAGCGCGGCCACCTCTATCTTTATGCGGACCGCTCGGCGCTTGCCAAGGACGCTGCCGTATGGGAGCTGCGGCGGAAGCATGGCTATCGCGCGGAACTGCTCGACCGCGCAGG
The DNA here is from genome assembly GCA_025981645.1 of Burkholderiales bacterium. GTDB lineage: Bacteria > Pseudomonadota > Gammaproteobacteria > Burkholderiales > Casimicrobiaceae > VBCG01. The sequence goes on along the minus strand of JAICXH010000028.1, from coordinate 22,917 downwards.
AATCGTCTCGCTGGAACCCAACGTCGACGCGCGCTACCGCGCCGCGATGTTGCTGCGCGACCACGCGACGATCAGGAATCCATTTCGCTACGTTCAGGCGATCGCAAACGCGTTCGTGGCGCGCGGAGGCGCGCTGCGGCGCGCCGAGGTCACGACACTCGCCCAGTCGGCTGCCGGCTGGACGATCGCGATGCCCGATCAATCGATGCACGCCGATGCGGTCGTCGTTGCGGCCGGAGTCGGGTCACGCCGTCTGCTCGATCCGCAGGACCTCGTACTGCCGCTCGAGACGCAGCGCGGCTACCACGTCGAGTTCGATGTTCATGGGTCACCGGTTTCACGCACTGTCGTGCTGACCGATCGCAAGGTCTTCGTCACACCGATGGAAACGGGACTGCGCGCCGGCGGTACCGTGGAGATCGCGGGCCTCGCTGCGCCTCCCGACTGGCGCCGCGCGGACGTGCTTGTCAGCGCAGTACGATCGGCGTTTCCGGACCTATCCGGTGCGCCCGCGCGCCGCTGGATGGGTCACCGCCCGTGCCTGCCCGATTCCGTTCCGTATATCGGCGCGGTCCGTGGTCGCGCGGGGCTCTACGCCGCGGTCGGACACGGGCATCTCGGGCTCACCGAAGCGCCGGCGACGGCCGAGCGAATCGCCGACCTCGTCGGCGCCGTCGGATACGCGGTACCGTAGCTGCGCTGGCCGGTACGGACGGACCGCAGCAAGCTGACCTCGGCGAGCCTCGCTATTCGTGGCCCGCGATCCCGCCGCTCGAAAGGACGAGAACGCCGAGGGCGAGGTAGATCGCGGCAGCGACCGCGTGCACGACCCGCGGATGCAGGCTACGCGCGATGCGCTCGCCGAAGAGCACCGCCGGCACGTCGGCGATCAGCATTCCGATCGTCGTTCCGGCGACGACGGCGTATAGATCCTGAAAGCGCGCCGCGAGGGCGACCGTCGCGATCTGCGTCTTGTCGCCCATCTCCGCGAGGAAGAAGGTGACGAGCGTGGTGACGAAGACACCGTAGCGGCCGCGCGCGACATGCGCGGAGTCGACGCGATCCGGGATCAGCAGCCACACCGCAATCCCGATGAACGAGAGTCCCAGAATCCAGCGTAGCACCGTCGGCCCGAGCACCGATGCGAGCCACGCGCCGACGATTCCGGCGATCGTGTGGTTGACGAGGGTCGCTACGGCGATGCCGACGATGATCGGCACCGGCTGCTTGAAGCGGGCTGCGAGAACGAGCGCGACGAGTTGCGTCTTGTCGCCGATTTCGGCGAGGGCGACGACGCCTGCGGAGACGAGAAAGGCTTCCATCGGCCACGCGATCGGTCGTGGGGTGCTCGGGACCGAAGGCGGCGACGCGCGCTAGAACGTCTCGACCCAGGGGCGAAGCTCGATCTCCCACGTCCACGCGCTCCTGGGCTGGCGCAGGAGCGCGAGATACGTCCGCGCAATCGCCGCGGGGTCGAGCATCGAATCCGGCTTGTCCGGAGGCTCGACCCGGCCCGGATTGTGGATCGCGCCGTCGATCACGACGTGCGCGACGTGGATGCCCTGCGGAGCAAGCTCGCGCGCCATGCTCTGCGCGAGGCCGCGGAGCGCGAATTTCGCCATCGCGAACGGCGCGGAGCGCGCGTAGCCCTTGACGCTCGCCGAAGCCCCGGTGAAGAGGATCGTCCCGCGCCCTTTCGCGAGCATCCGCCGAGCCGCCTCGCGTGCGACGAGAAAGCCGCCGAACGCACCGACGGCGAGTGCGCGCTCGACGTCCGCGGGCTCGAGCTCGGCGAGCGCCCCGCGCGCCCTCGCGCTCGCGTTGTAGACGACGGCGTCCGGCGCGCCGAGCGCGCCGTCGACGGCCTCGAAGAGCCGGGCGACCTCGTCGGCCTTCGTCGCGTCGCACGCGTACGCTCGTGCGCCGGTCTCGGCGCACAGCGCCGCGAGCTTCCCGGTATCGCGTGCGGCGAGGGCCACCTCGATGCCCTCCGCGCCGAACGCGCGCGCGATCGACGCGCTCAGACCGATCCCGGCACCGACGATCAGCGCGACTTCCTGTCCTGGCGCAGCCACGATCAGCGTGTCCGCGAGATCATCTCGCCGATGCGCTCGGTGCCATACCCCTTGAGCGTGAACCAGGTCTTCAGCGCCCGAAAGCCGCGCGAGAGGTCGCGACCGAAATCGCAGGGCCACGGCGAGCCCGCTGCAAGACCTCGCGATTCATGCCGCAGATACGCCGCAGGAGACGCGAAGGCCGCGCGATGCTCGACGCCGTCGCGCAGCGCCGCCGCGTCGATCCGGTGCATGCTGTCCGTCGTGATCGAACGCAGCGCGTCGCCGCCGAGGCCGGAGAGCTCGAACGCCTGGCGGACGCAGCCGTGGGCGGAGGCCGACGCGTAGCCGACAAGCCTCCGGCCGCTCGCCGCGACGCCGTCGCGGCGTACGTCGACGCCGAGCGCCGCAGTGCGTGCGGTGACGATGGCCATGAAGTTGGCCATCGATGTCCCGGTCACGAACACACCGCTCGCACCCGCGGGGGATCGAAGATCCTGCGCGCCCACTCGACGATCTGCCGCTCGACGTCGATCGGCACGTGGTCGCGGCCGCCGAGGTTGGCGTTGAGGCCGCCCGCCAGCATCTCGGCAAGCATGCCGACCGCGGTTCCGCCACCGTGCACCCAGCCCATGAAGCCCGGATGGACGTTGCCGGTCGTGTAGGGAAGGATCGATTGCGCGAACTTGCGGTAGACCTCGGCGAGTTCGGTCGGCTCGCGCGGAACGTCGGCGCGGAACGCTTCGCGCACCGCGTCGGGAATCGGCTGCCACACCGGACGCGACCTGATGCCCGCGATGTAGTCGAGCATATCGACGAGCATGCGGTGGGCCTCGTGCCGGGTCCCCGCCCAGTCGTCCGGGTCGAGCGTGCGGCCCGCCCCGTCGGACGGAAGATTGGAACGTTCGTCCAGGTTGGGATGCTTCGCGGTGTCGTTCATCGCTGATTGTCGTTCGCTGCAACGCGCGTTTCGGACCCGCGCATCATAGCGCGAACGACTCTTGCGTCCGGTCAAAGCGCGCGCAACGATTCGCTGCGATGCTCGGCGGCATCGAAGGCCGACAGCCCGGAGGTGCCTGATGAGCGCGCGCGCGGAGACGCATGAGTTCGGATCGATCGCATTGCCCGCCGCCAATTGGGAGCCTGCGCGGCCGGTGCTGGAATTGCTGCGCATGCGGCACAGCTCGCGCGAGTTCGGTCCGCGCGAGATCGACCAGCGGGCGCTGGCGACGCTGCTCTGGGCGGCATTCGGCGTCAACCGGGACGATCGCGGCGGGCGCACGGCGCCGTCGGCGCACGACTGGCGCGAGATCGAGATCTACGCGGTCCTCGCGCGCGGCGCCTACCGCTACGATGCGCCGGCAAGCGTGTTGCATCTCGTCGCCACCGGCGATCTGCGCGCGATGACCGGCGTGCAGAACTTCGTCGGCAGCGCGCCGCTCGACCTCGTCTACGTCGCGGACTTCGCGAAGATGATCGACGCCACCCCCGAGCAGCGCACCTTCTACGCCGCTGCCGACGCCGCGGTGGTCGCGCAGAACGTCTACCTGTTCTGCGCTTGCACCGGAATGGCGACGGTCGTGCGGGGCCTCGTTGACCGGCGCAGGCTCGCCCCGGCGCTCGGCCTCGATCCAAAACAGCGCATCGTACTCGCCCAGACGGTCGGCTATCCGCCCTGATTGCCGGGCGCAAGCTCGAATGCCGCGTTGCGCACCGGCAGCGCGACGCTGTGTCCGCGGGCCTCGAGCGCCGCCGCGAGCGCCTGCATGCCGCGCGCGGGCTCGCCATGGACGAGAAAGGTCGTGAGCGGCGCACCGCTCGCCGCGTGCCACGCGATCAATTCATGCCGGTCGGCGTGTGCGGAAAAACCGTTGATCGTGTGGATGCGCGCGCGCACGCGAACCGGCTCCCCGAGGATCCGAACCTCCTTCGCACCGTCGATGATCTGCCGCGCCGGCGTACCCTCGGCGGCGAAGCCGACGAAGATCACCGACGACGCCTCGCGCCACAGGTGATTGCGCAGGTGATAGCGGACGCGGCCGCCGGTGCACATGCCCGACCCCGCGATGATCACCGCGCCGCCGGTGATGCGGTCGAGGGCCTTCGAGTCCGCCGCCTCGCGCGTGTAGCGAAGGCCGGGCAGGTCGAACGGATCCCCGGTCGCGAAGGCGCGCCGCGCCTGCTCGTCGTAGCCCTCGGGATGGCGGCGCATAATCTCGGTCGCCGAGATCGCCATCGGTGAGTCGAGGAACACCGGAAGCGTGCGCGGCAGGCGACCACGCTCGATGCCCTGGCGCAGGTAGTAGAGGATCTCCTGCGTGCGCTCAAGCGCAAAGGTCGGAATGATGCTGTTGCCGCCCGCCGTCAGCGTCGTGGCGATGGCAGCCCACAGCTCCTCGACCGAGTCGGCGAGACCGCGATGCTCGCGGTCACCGTAGGTCGACTCCATGACGACGAAGTCGGCGTGCGACGGCGGTGTCGGATCGCGCAGGATCGGGTGGCCGATGCCGCCGAGGTCTCCCGAAAAGACGATGCGGCGCGTGCCGCTGGCCTCGTGCGCTTCGATGACCAGCGTTGCCGAACCGAGGATGTGCCCCGCGTCGGCGAACGTGACGGCGAGCCCGTCGGCGAGTCCGATCCGCTCGCCGTAGGTGGAGCTGCGACCGAAGCGGTCAAACGACCACAGCGCATCGGCAGTCGTGTAGAGAGGGCCCGGCGGGGGACGGCCGCGGCGCCCGCCGTGACGCTCCGCGGCCCGCGCGTCCTCTTCCTGAAGGCGGGCGGCGTCGACGAGCACGAGTCGCGCGAGCTCGCGCGTCGCCGCGGTCGCGATGATCTCGCCTCGGAAGCCCTCCTTGACGAGCAGCGGAATGCGCCCGCAGTGGTCGAGGTGCGCGTGGGTGAGGAGCAGCCAGTCGACGCTCTCCGGATCGAAGCCGAACGGCTCGCGGTTCTCGTCGACGATCTCGCGCGAGCCCTGGTAGAGGCCGCCATCGACGAGAATGCGCCGCCCCGCCGCCGTGAGCAGGAAGCACGAGCCGGTGACGCCGCCCGCTGCACCGTGGAACGAGAGGATCAAGGCGCGACCGCGCTGATGTTCGCCGTCGGTTCGGGCGGCCGGTCGGGGTGCGCGTGCCACGCGAGGATGCCGTCCCAGATCTCCTGCGCGGTCTCCGCATACCAGAACAGCGCCAGGTCCTCGGGATCGATCGCGCCTTCGTCGACGAGGAAGTCGAAATCGATCGCGCGCCGCCAGTAGCGCTCGCCGACGAGCACGATCGGCACCGGGGCGATCGTCCTGGTCTGCACGAGTGCCAGCGCCTCGAAGAGCTCGTCGAGCGTGCCGTAGCCGCCGGGGAACACGACGAGCGCGCGCGCCCGCCGGATGAAGTGCAGCTTGCGGATCGCGAAGTAATGGAAGCGGAAGCAGAGTTCCGGAGTCAGGTACGGATTGGGATACTGCGGGTGCGGGAGCTTGACGTTGAGCCCGATCGTGTCGGCGCCGGTCTCGAATGCGCCGCGGTTGGCGGCCTCCATGATCCCGGGACCGGCGCCGGTCATCACGACGAGATCGTGCCCGTCGCCGCCACGACACGCGTTGCCGACGATGCGCCCGAGCTCGCGCGCCACGTCGTAGTAGCCGCTCTTTGCGGCGAGACGCTCGGCAATCTCGGCTTCGCGCCGTGCTTCGGGGTCGCTCGGCCGCTCGGCGAAGCGCACACGCGCCTCGCGCAGCCGCCGCTGCGCAGCCGCGGGCTCGGCAATGTGCGTGCTGCCGAACACGACGATCGTCCGGCGGATGCCGTGCTCTTCGAGCAGGCGCTCGGCCTTCGCGTAGTCGAGATCGAGCCTGATGCCGCGCATTTCCGGGCGCTGCAGCAGCGCCGGATCCTCGTCGGCCTGGCGATAGCTCGGGCTCTCCAGCAGGCGGCGCACACGCTCGGGCGCGTCGATGTCGTCCTCGCTCGATTTCGGATGCTGCCACGGCAGCGGGCGCGTGCGCTCGGGCGCAGGCGGGCGCGGCGATGGATGCGCATCATCAGGCGAATGCCGCTTATCGTCGCTCATGTCGAAAGCCCTCGGGTCTGCGCCAGCACGCGCCAGGTGTGCCGCGCGATCACCAGGTTCTCGTCGCTCGCGATCACCCACGCCGACACCGGTTCGCCGTCGCGCGAGATCCTCGGTCCGCCGCGCAGGTTGGCGGCAGCGTCGACCGACAAGCCGAGCCAGCGCGCATCGTTCAGCACGCGGCTGCGGATCGGCGCCGCGTTCTCGCCGATGCCGCCGGTGAAGACGAGCGCGTCGAGGCCACCGAGCGCGGCGGCAAGCGAGCCCAGCGAGCGCCCGATACGGTAGACGAAGAGATCGATCGCCTCGCGCGCGGACGCTGCGTCGCTCGCGAGGAGGACCCGCATGTCCGACGAGATGCCCGACACGCCGAGCAGGCCAGAGTGCTCGTAGAGCAGCATTTCGAGGGCATCGACATCGCTCGCCTCGTGGCGCAGGAGGTGCAGAACGAGGCCCGGGTCGAGCGCGCCGCAGCGCGAGCCCATCGGCAGACCGTCGAGGGCGGTAAAACCCATCGTCGTCGCGACACTCCTCCCGCAGTCGATCGCGCACATGCTTGCGCCGTTGCCGAGATGGGCGACGACGGCGCGCCGGTGCATCGACGCAGAAGCGATCGAGGGCAGCGCCGCGACGATCGACTCGTAGGAAAGCCCGTGAAAGCCGTACGCGTGATAGCCTCTCGCCGAGAGCTCGCGCGGCAGCGCGTACCTCTGCGCGAGCGCGGGCTCGCCGCGGTGGAACGCCGTGTCGAAGCAGGCGACCTGCGTGACGCCGGGCGCGATCGCGCTCATCGCGCGGATCGCGGCGAGCTGCTGTGGCTGGTGCAGCGGGGCAAGCGGGACGAGCGCGTCGAGATCCGCGAGCACGGCGGCGTCGACCGCGATCGGCTCGGCATAGCGCTCACCGCCATGGACGATCCGATGCCCGACCGCCGCCCAGGCCCCCGCGTCGGCGACGTTGTGGTCGAGCCAGGCGTGGATCGATTTGACCGCCGCCGCGTAGTCGGCGGCCCCCACCGGCGCCTCGGCGAGACGGGCGCCGTCGGCTGCGCTGACACGAAGCCGCGCGATCCGTCCGACCGCCTCGACCTCGCCGTGCAGACGGCCCGCGATGCTTTCGTCGGCTCCAGCGTCGAAGACCGAGAACTTGACGCTCGACGAGCCGGCGTTGAGGACGAGAAGGGGTGCCGGCCCCGATCCCGCGTCCCCGCTCAACCGCGCGAATCCTCTATGCGGCCGCGCGTTTCGGCGCGCGTGTGACCGCCGTCCCGGCGGCTGGCGCGGCGCGCTTCTTCGCTGCGGTCTTCCGGGGCCTCACGCGCTCGGCGCTGCGAACCAGCAACACCGGCACCGTCGCCTCGCGGACGACCTGCTCGGCGTCGCTGCCCATCAGTACGCGCGACAGCCCGCGCCTGCCGTGGGTACCGATCACGATCAGGTCGGTCTTCGCCTTCCGCGCGGCGCGCAGGATCGCGCGCGCGACCGGCTCGCCTCGGCTGTCGATGAGCATCGACTCGACGTCGACGTGGACCGATCGCGCTGCGGCAGCAGCCTTGGCGAGGATCGCTTCGCCGCTCTTGCGCAAGCCTGCGTAGAGCGTCTCGGTGTAGCTCGGCGGCATGTAGCCCCCTTCGAGGCCGACGACCGCCGCCGAACTGTCGATCACGTGCAGCACCACGAGCCGCGCATCCTGATCACCGGCGAGGGCCAAGGCCGACTTGAATCCGGCGTTCGACGGCGCGCTCCCGTCGAGCGCCACCAGGATCGATTTGAACATGGAAATCTCCAGTTTCGTCAGAGCCGGATCCGATGCCGACCCGTCATCACCGCCGATCAGACCACGGCAGCATGTCGGCCACGTTGACCGCCGTCAAGGGAGGGCCGCAGGGTCGCTTGCCGTCAGCGCCGCCAGTTCACGCGAACCTCGTAGGCATCGGCGCCGAACGCGATCGCCAGATCGCCGTCGTACGCACGTCGCAGCGCCTCGCCGATCCGCCTCGGAAGGTGGACGTCGGTGGTCGTGACCTCGATGCGCTCGGGACTCTCGTCGAGCCGCATGATGCGGTGCATCGGGTGCTCGGTGTTCTCCTGCTCCGCCTGGTGGTGCACGAGCTGCACGAGCTCCGCGCGGTGCGTGGCAACGTAGGGCCCTTCGATCGTCAAATAGCCGGCCGGCAGATGATCGCGAACGCGCCGGCACGCCGGGCAGGTCTCGGCCGCCCCGCCGCTGCCTGCCCGGGCGCTGCCTGCCCCGCCCCACTGCCAGCGGCCGTCGCGATAGCCCACGCCGCAGCTCGCGCAGTGGGTTCCCTCGGCGTACTTTCCGCGCGGTTCGTAAGGATCGTGGCGCGGATCGTCGAAAACGCGCGCGCCGTAGCGAGTGAACCGTCCGGGCGCCGTCATCGGCGATGGAGTGCTGCGTCTGCGTGCCACGTGCCGTCTCCTCGGCGGTAATCATCGAAATACCCGGTGATCGTGCGCGCCTGGCGCGCAGGGACGTTGATTGCCGTCAAGACATCGGTCGGCGGCCATCCTAGGATTGAACGACGCCAGGAATCGCATCGGCCGGCAGGCGGTCAAAACCCCGGCGCCGGCCCGCGTCCGCGGCGACGCCAACCCATTCCGGCGCTTGTAAACCAATCGAGAGGTGGAACATGGCAAATCTTGCACGCATCAATCCGTTCGCCGAGCTCACTCGCTTCGACCCGTTCCGCGACTTCGACGACGTGTTCAGGCTTCCGCAGACGTTCGTGCGCAACCTGCCCGAGGAGCCGCAGATCACGATGGACGTATCCGAAGACGACAAGGCGTTCGTCGTCAAAGCCGAGATCCCGGGCGTCAAGAAGGACGACATCAAGGTCTCGATCGACGGCAACCGCGTCTCGATCAGTGCCGAGGTGAAGAGAGAGAAAGAAGAGAAGAAGGGCGAGACGGTGATCCGCAGCGAACGCTACTACGGCAAGCAGTTCCGCGGATTCACGCTTCATCAGGACGTCGACGCAGCGAAGGCCGAGGCGAACTACGAGAACGGCGTCCTCGCGCTGACGCTGCCGAAGCGTGAGCCGGCGAGCGTCAGAGAGATCGCGGTGAAGTGACGTGAGCGGCGCCGACTTCGCGCGCAGGCGCGAGGCGATGGTCGACCGTGCCATCGCCTCGCGCGGCATCCGCTCGGAGCTCGTTCTCGCCGCCATGCGCACCGTCGCGCGCGAGAAGTTCCTGCCGCCGTCGCTCGCCGAGTTCGCCTACGAGGACACGCCGCTGCCCATCGCTGCCGGCCAGACGATCTCGCAGCCTTACATCGTCGCGCTGATGGCGGACGCCCTCGCGCTCGAGGGCGGTGAGAAGGTGCTCGAGATCGGAACCGGCTCGGGATACGCGGCCGCGGTGCTCGCGCGCATCGCCGGCGACGTGTACACGGTCGAGCGGATCGGCCAGCTCGCCGAGAAGGCCGCGTCGACGCTTGCTGATCTCGGCATAACGAACGTCCACGTTCTCCATGGAGACGGGTCCGGGGGATGGCCCGACCATGCACCCTACGACGCCATCGCGGTCGCCGCGACCGGCCCCGAGGTGCCCGAGTCGCTGAAGCGCCAGCTCCGCGTCCGCGGCAGGCTGGTGATGCCGCTCGGCACCGACGTGCGGGTGCAGGAGCTCGTCCGTGTCACGCGGTTGTCCGAGGCCGAGTACCGGACCGAGGAGATCGCCGACGTGCGCTTCGTTCCGCTGATCGGTGCCGAGGGCTGGCCGTCGGCGGAAGCTCCAGCCGCGCGCGGCGCGCGGGCATGGCCGCCGGCGCCGTCGACGTTGGCCGCGATCGCCACGGCGCGCGAGCCGTTCACCTCGATCGACGACGCCGACCTCGATCCGCTGCTGCGGCGCATCGGCGACGCACGGATCGTCCTGCTCGGCGAAGCGACGCACGGTACCTCCGAGTTCTACCGGATGCGCGCGCGCATCTCGCGCGAGCTCATTGCGCAGAAGGGCTTCGACTTCGTCGCGATCGAGGGAGACTGGCCCGATGCGGCGCGCATCGACCATTACGTCAGGCACGCCACGACGCCGCCTTCGGAGTGGACGGCGTTCGCCCGCTTCCCCACGTGGATGTGGCGCAACCGCGAAGTCGCCGATTTCGTCGACTGGCTGCGCCTGTGCAATCGCGGCGTCGCACCCACGGAGCGCGTCGCGTTCCACGGGCTCGACCTCTACAGCCTCTACAGCTCGATTCACGCGGTGATCCGCTACCTCGATGACGTCGATCCCGAGAGCGCGAGCCTCGCGCGGAAGCGCTACGGCTGCCTTACGCCGTGGCAGTCCGATCCGGCCGTCTACGGCCACGCCGCGATCACCGGCCACTATCAGAGCTGCGAGCCCGAGGTGCTCTCGATGCTGACCGACCTGCTCGAGCGCGAGCGCGCTTACGCTGAGCATGACGGCGAGCGCTTCCTCGACGCGACGCAGAACGCGCGGCTCGTCGCCAACGCCGAGCGCTACTACCGCGTCATGTACCATGGCTCGCGCGCATCGTGGAACCTGCGCGACGGCCACATGTTCGAGACGCTGAAGACGCTGCTCGAGTTCCACGGCCCGCGGAGCAAGGCGATCGTATGGGCGCACAACTCGCACGTCGGCGATTCGCGCGCGACCGAGATGACGGCGCGCGGAGAGTACAACATCGGCGAGCTGTGCCGGAAGGAATTCGGTGCGGTGGTCTACGCAGTCGGCTTCGGCACCAGGTCCGGGACCGTCGCGGCGGCCGCCGACTGGGATGAGCCGATGGAGGTGATGCGGATACGCCCCGCGCTCGACGGCAGCTACGAGGCGCTCTGCCACGCAGCTGGCGGTGCGCAGTGGCTGCTGCCGCTGCGCGCGGCCGATGCGCCGGCGGTCGCCGCCACACTCTCGAAGCCGCTCCTCGAGCGCGCGATCGGGGTTGTCTACCGGCCCGGCACCGAGCGCGAAAGCCATTACTTTGAGGCCGTCCTGCCGCGTCAATTCGACGAATACGTCTGGTTCGACACGACGGCTGCCGTCACGCCGCTCATGACGCACGAGCTACACGGGCTCCCCGACACCTATCCCTTCGGCCTCTGATCGACATGAGGGCGAAGCGGAGCGCGCGTGGCGATACCGCTGCAGTGGCGGCGCACGCGCCGCTCGACGCGTGGGCGATGCTGTCGCGTGTGGGCGAGATCACGTGGACGCGCAGCGGCGGCAGGCGCGCGATCGACGACGCCGCGGCTGCGCGTAGCGAGCGCCTGATCGCCTTCGCCCGCGCGCATTCGCCTCATTACCGCGACTGGTGGAGCGCGCAAGGCGCGAGCGGGGCGGGACTCGCCGGGCTGCCGCCGGTCACCAAGCGGTCGCTGATGGACCGCTTCGACGACTTGGTCACCGACCGGCGGCTCCAGCGTAGCGGCATCGAAGCGTTTCTCGCCGACCGCACCAACATTGGCGAGTTCTACCTCGGCCGCTACGCAATCTGGAAGAGCTCCGGCAGCAGCGGCGAGCCCGGCATCTTCGTGCAGGACCGCAGCGCACTCGCGACCTACGACGCGCTGCTCTCGGCGCAGCTGATGTCGACGTCGATTGCCGGACGTTACGTCACCGGCCTGGTGATGCAGGGTGGGCGCGCGGCGCTTGTCGCCGCGACGGGCGACCATTTCGCGAGCATCGCCTCGTGGGAGCGCGTCTGCCGCGGAACGCCGTGGCCGAACGCGCGCGCATTCTCGGTGATGGAGCCGATGCCGGCACTGGTCGCGCAGCTCAACGCGTATCGCCCGGTGTTTCTCGCGAGCTATCCGACGACGCTCGCCATGCTCGCCGCCGAGAAGCGTGCAGGCCGGCTGCGCATCACGCCGACGTGCATCTGGTCTGGCGGCGAATACCTCGCTGACGCGACGCGGCGCGCGATCGAGCGCGCCTTCGGTGCGGCGCTCGTCAACGAATACGGTGCGTCGGAATGCATGAGCATCGCGTTCACCTGCGGACGCGGAGCGCTGCACCTCAACGCCGATTGGGTCGTCCTCGAGCCCGTCGATCGCGACTACCGCCCGGTGCCACAGGACGAGCGCTCGCATACGGTGCTGCTCACCAACCTCGCCAACTACGCACAGCCGATCATCCGCTATGACCTCGGCGACAGCGTGACCGCGGTCAGCGAACCCTGCACGTGCGGCAGCCCGCTGCCGGTGATCCGCGTCGAGGGCCGGCGCGACGACGTCCTGTCGCTGCGCGCGCGCGACCGGCGCACCATGCAACTCGCCCCGCTCGCGCTTACCACCGTCCTCGAAGATGCGCTCGCCTCGCGGCGCTTCCAGCTCGTGCAGACGGGGCCGTCGCGAATCGTCGTGCGCCTCGCGGCGCACGACTCGCGCGAGCGCGCTGGCGCGTGGCCCACTGCCCGGGATGCACTGCACGCCTGGCTCGCGCAGCAGGGACTCGAGAACGTCGAGCTCTATCTCGACAGCGCCGCCCCCGTGCCCGATCCGCGCAGCGGCAAGCTCCGCGAGGTGCTGGCGGCGAGTCCCGAGACGGCGGTCGCCGATTAGGGTTGCGGCGCGGCGCTGCCGCTCGGCGGCAAGGCCTTGGCGAACCCGGCATGCGCCGCGACGCCGTTCAGTCCCGCGCGCAGGCGCGCGAATCCGGACATCAGCTCGAAGTAGCGATACTCGTCGCCGCCCTTCGCGCACACGATCGCGGCGAGCCGGCGCCGATCGCGCAGCGGCCAGCGCTCGATGCCGTCGATCTGCGCGAGCACCGGCGCGAGCGCGGCGAGCGCGCGGCGCTCACGCTCGTTCCAGCGGCCCGTGTCGATCGGCGCGAATGCTGCTCGCAGGCGCCCTATCGCATAGGCCACAGCACGGTCGCGATCGCCGTCGAAGTGCTCGCCGATCCATGCGGTGGTCGTGCGGCTCAACTCGGTCGGGTCGCAGGCGCGCACGGCTCCCGGCGCGACGACGAGCTCGAGATCGGAGCGCGTGAAGCGGCGCAGCGTCGCGAGGGGCGACCTATATCCCGTCTCTGCACGCATCCGCTCGAACTCGCCGACCGCGAGCTCGCGAACCCGCGCATCGACCGGTCGAAAGCCAAGACGATGGTAGAACCAGAATGCGCCCGACTCGAGCCCTTCGCGGTTACCCGCTCCGAACTGATACGGCTCGACGATGAAGCGCTCGACGGCGAAGAGCTGCGCGTAGGCCCGCAGGACCGACGCCATGACGAGCGTCGACTCACCGCCGCGGAACGGCGCGAACACGTTGATCCCGATGCGGCAGGTGCCGAGAAATGGCCAGCCGCCGCCGTAGGCGATCGGGACCGAATTCTTGAACAGCATGTAGCCGATGTGCGAATCGAGCGGAGGACGCCGCTCGGGGCTCGCCGAGTAGAGCGCGATCGCGAGGCCGCGTCCGAGCTCGTGCCAGCGCGTCGCGGCAGTCTCGGCATGGGTGATCGGGTCGGTCTCGCGACCCTGCATCGCGAGCACTCCGCGGGCGGTGTCGATGAGCCGTAGTCGTTCGGCAACCTGCAGGCGGCGCGGAGCCGGCAGCGCCTGGGCGATCGCTCCTGCGACGTCGACCTCGCGCAGCAGCGGCTCGCGGTGGTAGTGCGTGACACCGGCGAGGCCGCGCGCGAAGGTGCGCGAGATCGGCGCATCGCGCGCTGTCAGCACGACGAACGGCGCGAAACTGTCGTAAAGCGTCGCGGCGAGCGGGCGCGTGCACGGCAGGCGCGCGACGCGATCGACGAGCCAGGCGAGCCGGCTTCGGCGCCACCCGCCAGTACCCGCGTCGATCGCCGCAGCGGGTGCCGCTTCCGCCGACTCGACGAGCGCGAACTCCGCTGGCGGCAACGCCTGACCGAGCAACGGAACCAGAAGGTCGCCGCGCTCGGAAAACGAGTCGATCTCGGCCGCGTCCGGATGGCGCTCGACCAGCCACTCGACGATCGGCAGGCTCAAGGCCACCGTGGTGGCCGACCAGGCAATGCCGCTGCCGCGTAGCTTCGCGCGCTCGCTGGCTCGTCCCGCAGCATCGATCGCCCGCGCCGCCGCCGCGACGCGCGCCAGCTCGCGCTCGGCCGCCTCGCGCATCGCCGGCGATTCCGGATAGGCGAGCAGGAACAGCAGCACGTCGTGCCAGGCGAGCACGACTCCGGCATCGGCAAGCGTTGCGGTCGTAGCGGCCGCGAAGAGCCTGCGCTTGCGCTCGGCTTCGGCGCCGGCGAAGCAGTTGGCGACAGCGCGCAGCGTGGCGACGGTCGCGGCGTCGAGCGCCGCCGCGGGCGCGACCGCTAGCGGCTTTCCGGTCCTGCGAACGCGCGCTGCGCCGCGCCTGCCGCCCCGGCCGTCGCGTGCTTCGCGCGACGCCGCCACGCGTCGATGCTCCATGGTCCCCCGCCAGCGAACGCGAGATAAAGGAAGATGAAGCAGTAGAGTACTGCGGCGTCGCCCTGATTGACGACGGGGAAGAAGCTGCGCGGCGCGTGCGCCATGAAATACGCGAACGCCATCTCACCCGAGAGAATGAACGCGACCGGCCGAGTGAAGAGACCGATCAATAGGAGGGTCCCGCCGACGAGCTCGAGCGTCCCGGCGAGGCCGATCAACGAGAAGAGCTGCAGGTGGAGGTAATGGCCGGTGTCGGGAAACTGGATGAGCTTGGCCGATCCGTGCAGCATGAACAGAAACGCGGTCACGATCCTGAGGATGCTGAGGACGCGTGGCGCCCAGCGGGGGTTGCCGGGGGTTGCAATGGTCATCGTGATCTCCCCTGCAGTCGAATCGACGATAGGCAACTCGGCACGAGGGAAAGTTCACCCCATGCTGGGAATGCGGCCGAAGCCGGGGAACTTGAGCGCAGGGTGGCGCAGCTCGATCCCGGCGACAAGGCCGAAGAGGTTGAGCTCGAGCCCCTCGTCGCGCGCGACGGTGAGGCCGGCGACCCCACCCAGCGAGATCTGGTATCCGGTGCCGCTCGGCGCACGCGCGACGAAATCGCCGAGCGGCAGGTAATCCTTGCCGATCGCAAGAGGCGGCAGCAACAGCTCGAGCTCGGGGATCGCGCGCCCGAGCCATGCGACGAAGGTGTTGCTGTTGGGCCCCGGCCAGACGCGGTACGTCGTCGCCCACGGGTACGATGCAGCAGCTTCGGGAAGCTTCGCGATCACCGCTTCGGCGCGTGGCCCCGAGACCTCGTCGACGATCCACGGACGCGCGCCGTACCACTCGGCGTCGGGCGCCTGCGCATCCGAGATCGACAGTGCCGAGCCGCCGCCGAGCGCGCGCCAGCCGATGACCTCGTAGCGCGTGTAGCGCGAAGCATGCGCGGGCTTCGCCGCGATCCAGGTGTGCACGGCGAAGGCGCCGCGCCAGCCGAACGTACGACTCGCGTACACCTGCACGATTGCCTCGGGATGCCGGGCAGGGGCGGGGGCGAGGCCGGTCGGCCGGTTCGATGCAGTGCGCCAGTCGCCGTGCAGGCCGACGCCGCCGAACGCGAGCGTCAGCACGGGCCCGCAGAGAAACAACGCGACGAGCCCGGCGACCCAGGAGGCAATTCGGAGGAGCGCGGTCGCGGCGGGCAGGGAAGCGATGGTCATCGGGCGGGCGTTTCCGGTAGATTCGTCGGATGAGCGAAAGCGAACTGGCGTCCTTCGTGCGACAGCATCCGCGGCTGTTCGTGCTGACCGGAGCCGGCATCAGCCTGGCATCGGGCATCCCGGGCTACCGCGACGCCGACGGCTGCTGGACGCGCGCTGAACCGGTTCATCTGCAGGAGTTTCTTGCCTCCGACGCGACGCGGCGCCGCTATTGGCTGCGCAGCATGGCCGGTTATCCACTGCTTGCCCGCGCCGAGCCGAACCCGGCGCACCGCGCGCTCGCGACGCTCGAACGCGAAGGGTACCTTGCCACGCTCGTCACGCAGAACGTCGACGGGCTGCATCAGCGCGCCGGAAGCGCACAGGTGGTCGAGCTCCACGGCAGCGTCGCGACCGTCACCTGCCGAAACTGCGGCGCCGTCCGATCGCGCGCAGCGGTTCAGGAAATGCTCGAACGCGACAACGCTGGCATTGCCGTCATCGCCGGCGCGGGCGCGCCCGATGGCGATGCTGACATCGACTCCGACGCCTCGGGCTTTCGCGCACCGGCGTGCCCGGCCTGCGACGGCGTGCTGAAGCCCGACGTCGTGTTCTTCGGCGAAGGGGTTCCGGCGGCGCGGGTCGAGCTTGCGCGTGCGGCGCTCGCCTCCGCCGATGCGATGCTCGTCGTCGGATCGTCGCTGATGGTGTGGTCCGGCTATCGCTTTTGCGAATGGGCCCATGCGGAAGCCAAGCCGATCGTCGCGATCAATCCGGGCCGCACACGCGCCGATCGATTGTTCACGCTGAAAGTCGCGCAACCCTGCGCCGGTCCGCTGGACGAGCTCGTCGCCGCGCTGTGCTGCGGCTGAGCGCGGGTCCGCGCCGGCGTCATCGCTGCGGCTGCACGTCCTCGGTGGCAGTGCGCGCCGGCGCGAGGAGCCTGCGCGCAGCCCGACCAGTGCGGCGGGCGTCGTCGACGGTGATCCGCAGCCGGCGCAGGAACCAGGCGCGGCGATCGGTAAAGGCGGGATCCATGGGCAGCGAATCGAGCGGATCGATCGTGTCCCCATCAGGCGCGGCTGCGCCGTCGAGCTGCAGGCATTGCACGAGCGCGGTTCGCGTCCACCCGATTTCGGCCACGACGTCGGGCGCGTGCATCCATTCGCGGCTTCGCGACAGCGAGAGCCTGAGCACCGACAGGTGCGCCATCAGCCGCTGGGCATGATCGATGAACGCGGCCAGGTCGTCGACCGGCAGGCGAACACGCCGCGGCTCGGCCGCACTGCGCTGGAACGACGCCTCCACCGCCCCGATCGCGTCGTAGGCTCGCCGCCGCGACAGGCGCTGACCGACTCGCGCGTTGTCGACAGCACCGGGATCGTCGGCGGTGCCGAGGCTGTCCTGCGCATAGCCGGCGAGCGCCTGCAGCGCGCGCACGACGACCTGTGGCAGGCTTCGCTGCTCCCACGACGGCAAGACGAAGCTGAACGCCCAGGCGAGCAGCGCACCGAGCAGCGTGTCGGCGATGCGCTCGGTGATCGCGAAGCCCCCCTGCGGATTGGCGAGGTGCTGCTGGATCAGCGCCATCACCGTCGCCGCGATCGCCGTCACCATGTAGTGGATGCCGACGAACGCATGGGCGACGGCCACTGCAGCGATGAACACCAGGTTGAGAAATGCAACCGAATGGACCTCGAAGAGCAGCACGACGACGAGGCAGCCGATCAGCGTGCCGAGCACGCGCGCGTTGCGCCGGGCGAGCGTCTGGTCGAGGCTTCCCCGCAGCACGACGGCAACGCTCAGGACGACCCAGGCCGGATGGGCACCCCATGGCATCAGCGTCGCGACGAGGTACGCGGCGCCAAGGGCGAGCCCCATGCGAAGCGCGTGACGCAGAACCGGCGAGCGCAGCGTCAGGTGCGGGCCGAATGCGGCGATCGACCAGCTGTCGCGCGCCACGAAGTGCACGAGCTCTTCGCGCGTCAGCGCAACGGGCTCGTCGGCGCCGCGCACCAGCGCTTCGAGCTCGGCAACCTCGGCGGCGAGGCGCTGCCATCGGTCGGCGAGCGCAGGCATGAGCCGGGCGCGCGGATCTCCATGGGCAAGCGGCATGGTTGCGAACAGGCCCGCGATGTCCGCGCCCGGATCGTTCGCATCGACGCCCCGCAGCACGCCGCGCAGCGCAGCCCGGACGGCATCGACACCGGCCGCGATCGCGTCGAGGCCGCCGGCGAGGTGCGTCCGCACGCCGCGTCCCGGGGCATCGGCCCCGAGCAGGTTGACGTCGAGCCGGCTGGCGAGCAGCACGTCGCGAATGTCGATCAGCCGCAGCAGCATCGCCGTCTCGCGCCGGTTCGCCGGCGACTCGGCGGCGACGAACACGAAATCACGCGCAAGCTGCAGCCGTTCGGCAAGCTTCGCCTCGTGGGAGATCCACGCGCGCAGCGCGGCGAGTACCTGCGCCGGTTCGCCCGCGGCGCGAAGCATCTGCGCCCGCGTCCTGAAGAGTTGCGCGGTCGCCTCGGCGGCGTTGGCAAGCGCGTCGCGGCGGTAACAGCCCTCGAGTCCGCGCACGGCGAGCGCCGACCACAGCACGTAGACGGCCGCGCCGGCCACGTTCCAGCCGAACGCAACGGCGACCGTCGCTTCGGGCACCGGGATCGCCATCGCGAACACGATCGCCAGCACCGGAGCGAAGGCGATCGGTCCCGCGCGCGGGCCATAGGCGAGCATCATGAACGCCCCGCCGCCAATTGCCGCGATCGCGACCCCCTGCGCCCACGACCACGGCGACGACGCGAGAACCAATACGCTCGCGACGCAGGCGAGCACAGCGGCGATCGCCACGCGGCGCGCGATCCGTGCCGCCGTATTGGGCACGTCGGCAAGGCTCGCGCACACCGCGCCGGTGGAGGCGAACAGTGCCGCGTGCGCGCCGCCGGCGACCGTCGCGATGGCGTAGACGACGGTGACGCCCACTGCGACCTCGACACCGTTGACGAGGTATCCGGGAATGCGTGCGAGAGGGCGCCAAAGCACGCCATAGGATAATCTCGCCCACCACGACAGGAGCGACATCGCGATGAAGGTTACGCTGGCAGGATCACGCTACTTCGGCGCGACAGTGTTCGAGGCGATGCGCAAGGACGGCACCGAGATCGTTCGCGTCGTCGTGCCGGAAGCGGACGATCGCCTCGCCCAGGTGGCGACGGCAGCCGGTGTTCCGCTTCACGTCCTCGCCGATCCGAAGATCGTCCCGGGCGAGGCGATCGCCGAGGGCACCGATCTCATCGTCGCCGCGCACACGCACGCGCGCGTCTCCAACGACGCCCTCGCGCGGTCACGACTCGGCGGCATCGGCTATCACCCGTCGCTCCTGCCACGCCATCGCGGAATCGCGGCCGTCGAATGGACGGTCCTCGAAGGCGACCCGATCGCCGGCGGCAGCGTCTACCACCTCGCCGACGGCTGGGATGCGGGCGCCATTGCGGCCCAGGACTGGTGCTTCGTGAAGAAGGGCGAGACTGCGCGCGAATTGTGGGAACGCGCGCTCGCGCCGATCGGACTGAAGCTTCTTACCCAGGTCGTCCGCCATGCGGCCGAGCACGGCGAGCTGCCCGCCTACGCGCAGGACGAGGCGTTCGCGACGCGCGCGCCGATGATCCGCCGCTCGGTTGCGCTCACCGACGAACCTGCCCCGCGCAGCACTTCGCTCGTCGTGACCGCGATCGGCCGCGACCGCCCGGGAATCGTGAGCCTGCTCTCCGAACGTGCGCAGGGCTTCGGCGCCAACTGGGCCGGCAGTCGCATGACGAGCATTGCGGGCCAGTTCGCGGGGATGGTGCATCTGCAGGTCGCGACCGCCCATGCGGCCGCGCTGATCGCGGCGCTACGCGGCCTCGAAGCCGAAGGGCTGCGCGTGGTGATCGCGCGCAGCGATGCGCCGAGCGCACCACCGGGGCGGCGCATCGTCGAGCTCGAGCTCGCTGCGCCCGACCGGCCCGGGATCGTGCGCGACCTGTCGAAGCACCTCGCAGCGCAGGGAGTCAGCATCGAGGATCTCGACACCGAGCTCGCCAGCGCGGCTGCTCCGAACCAGCACCTGTTCAAGGTGAAGGCGGTTCTCGTGGTGCCGGAAGCGCTGTCGAACGCAGCGCTGCGAGTTTCGCTGCAGACGCTCGCCCACGAGATGATGATCGACATCGCCCTCGACGAGAACATGCGCAGCGCCTGAATGCGGCGTACGGCGCCGCGCGGGCCCCCTGCGCAACGACGGCGATCGGTACGCCGTGCCGAGCGTCAACGCTCGGCGGCAGCCCGTCCGAGATTGTGCGCGAAGAAGTCGAGCGAGCGCGACCACGCGAGCTTCGCCGCCGCGGCATCGTAGCGCGGCGTCGTGTCGTTGTGGAAGCCATGGCCGGCACCGGCATACATGTATTCCCGATAGCGGACGTGGTTCGCGTCGAGCGCCACCTTCCACGCGGGCCAGCCCTCGTCGACGCGCGCGTCGTCACCGGCGTAATGAAGCATGAGCGGCGCCCTGATTCGCGCGGTGTCCGCCGCGGACGGCTGGATGCCGTAGAACGAAACGACCGCGGCGAGACGCGGAAAGTGCACGGCCATCAGGTTGACGATCCCGCCGCCGTAGCAGAATCCGAGCGCGCCGACGCGGCCGTTGCACTCGGGACGTGACTCGAGGAACGGCACGGCGGCGAGCAGATCGGCGGTACGCTTCACCGGGTTGAGTGCGGCGAAGCGACGCATCGCCTCGTCCTCGTTGCCAGGGTATCCGCCGAGCGGAGTCAGCGCGTCGGGAGCGAACGCAACATAACCCGCGACAGCGAGGCGCCTCGCGGCGTCCTCGATGTAAGGATTGAGTCCGCGGTTCTCGTGCACGACGACGATGCCGGACCAGGGACCCTTTCCCTGCGCAGGATGCACGAGGTACCCGCGGATCGTGTCACCGCTCCGCGCGACGTCGTAACTGACGTACGATGCCGCGACCCGCGGATCGTCCGTCGCCACCTCTGCCGCGAGCGCGTAGTCGGGTGTCAGCGCAGCAAGCATCGCGGCGGCACCGGCCATGCCGGCGGCGTGACGTGCAGCGCGTTCGAGAAAGCCGCGCCTCGACAGCACTCCGTGGATGTAGGCGTCGAAAAGTTTCAGCACTTCGGCGGGGAATTCCTCAATGCACCGGCGTGTCATCGCGTGCTCACGTCCTCAAATCGAATTCCTGCGCGAGGAGCTCGTAGGACCTGTGCCTCGCCGCAGGGTCGTGCGTCCAGGTGACGATCACGAGCTCGTCGAGATCGAATCGCGCCGCGAGCTCGCGAAGCCGCGCGACGACGGTGTCGGCGGTGCCGACGATCGCCTTTGCGCGAAGGCGCACAATCGCGTCCCGCTCGACGTCGGAGTACGGATACGCGTCGGCCTCCTCCGGCGTGACGAGGGGCCGACGCAGCCCGCGCTCGAAGCCAGCACGCCAATGCTCGCGCGTCTTCAGCAGGCGCCTCGCCTCGGCATCGGTTTCGGCAGCGAGCGCCCACACGCAGATCGTCGCCTGTGGCGACGGGTGGCGCTCGCTCGGCCGGTAGTTTCGCCGGTAGAGCTCGAGCGCCTCGGCGCACCCGCGCCCCTCGGTGAAGAAGTATGCGAACGCGTAGGGCAGCCCGAAGTACGCCGCCAGCTCGGCGCCGTAGTCGGAACTGCCCAGAATCCACAGCTCGGGCTCGGTCGGACCGGTCGGATGGGCGTGGATCGCGGCGAACGGGTGGCCGTCGTCGAGTTCGCGACCGCCTACCCACGCTTCGAGGTCGCGCACCTGCCGCGGAAACTCGACCGCCGCATCCGCGTGCGGGTTGAGCGCATGCGCGGTGAGAAGATCCGAGCCCGGCGCGCGACCGACCCCGAGATCGATTCTTCCTGGGGCGATCGCCTCGAGCACGCGGAATTGCTCGGCAACCTTCAGCGCAGAATAGTGCGGCAGCATGACCCCCGCGCTGCCGACGCGGATGCGCAGCGTCGTAGCAGCGATCGCCGCCACCAGGATCTCGGGCGCCGTGCCGACGATGCTCGCGTTGTTGTGATGCTCGGAGACCCAGAAACGGTGGTACCCGAGCGCGTCGCAACGGCGCGCAAGCGCAAGCGTTTCGCGGATCGCGATGTCCTGCGCCGCACCGCTCGCCGCAGTCGATTGATCGAGCACCGAGAGCTTCACGCGCGAATGTTACCGCGCAGCCCTGTTACCGCGCAGCTTTCGCGTGCCGGCGCATTGCGTGGCACACTTCGACGCGAAAGTGCCCACGATGCCGACGCTCTCCAGTCCGGCACGAAGTTCGACCCGGATACATGGAAGGTCGATGCCGCTCCGCAGCATGGTCGCCTGCAGTTCGATGGCGGCCGCGTCGAGTACGTTCCGAATGCGGATTACGTCGGCGCCGACGCGTTCACCGTCACGACATTCGGCAGCAATCCGATGATGCGCGGCACGATGCGCAGGAGGAACGGCCAGTTCGAGTTCGACATTGTCGCGCGTCGAACGGCGCCATAGTGACGATTCTCGTCGCGTCGTTCGCGACCGCGTCGCAGTGGGCGCGCGCGCGGCGGCCGGGAGCAGCTCGCCGCGTCGGAGTCCGCCAATGCGCGGTGCGCGTTACTGGCACGCCGTGCCGGGTGCCACGAACACCTCGCGCGTGAAGTTCTTCACCTGCGACACTCCGTTGACCGTGTACGCGAACGTCCCGTCCGCGCCGTCGGTGAACGTGAACGTCGCCGTACCGACGACGCTGCGCGTCACCAGGCTCGGATTGAACGGCACCGCCGAGAACGCCGGGCCGGCGGTGCGAACCAGCGATCCGCTGAACGCCGTGGGCGCTGCCTGGAGCGTTATCGGGGGTGACATCGGCGGAGGCATCGGGCTGCCATAGTCCTTGCGCACCGTCGCGGCAGCCGTCGGCGTCGCCGTCACCGACAGCCACAAGGGCGTGCCGTCGACGTCGTAGGTGAACCAGGTCCCGAAGATGGTGTCACCCTCCTGCGTCAGGTTGATCCCCCACCCCGACTCGGAACCCGCCGGCGCCGCCCACCACAGATCCTGGTAGTTGGTCGCCGCCGCCAAGTTCGCGAGCCCACCGAACGTGCACACCGGCAATGGCCCGAACGCTTCGCGCGTGATCGCCTTCTGCTGGCTCACCCCGTTCACCGTGTACGCAAACGTT
>JAICXH010000145.1 GCA_025981645.1 Burkholderiales bacterium | reverse complement strand
GGCATGCACTGCTTCATGCCGAGCGAGATGCGGCGGCGGTCCTCGTCGATCTCGAGGATCATCACCTCGACCTCGTCGCCGAGCTGCACGACCTTGGTCGGGTGGATGTTCTTGTTGGTCCAGTCCATTTCGGACACGTGGACGAGACCCTCGATCCCCGACTCGATCTCGACGAACGCGCCGTAGTCGGTGATGTTGGTGACCTTGCCGAACAGGCGCGTTCCGGGCGGGTAGCGCCGCGCGAGCCCGACCCACGGATCGTCGCCGAGCTGCTTCAGGCCAAGCGACACGCGGTTCTTCTCCTGGTCGAACTTCAGCACCTTGGCAGTCACCTCGTCGCCGACAGCGAGCACCTCGGACGGATGCTTGACGCGCCGCCAGGCGAGGTCGGTGATGTGCAGGAGCCCGTCGATGCCGCCGAGGTCGACGAACGCGCCGTAGTCGGTGATGTTCTTGACGATGCCCTTGACGATCGCGCCCTCGGACAATGTCGCCAGTAGCTTCTCGCGCTCCTCGCCGAGGCTCTCCTCGAGCACCGCGCGGCGCGACACCACGACATTGTTGCGCTTGCGGTCGAGCTTGATGACCTTGAAGTCGAGCTGCTTGCCTTCGTAGGGCGTCGTGTCCTTGACCGGACGGATGTCGACCAGCGACCCCGGCAGGAACGCGCGGATGCCGTTGATCATCACGGTGAGGCCGCCCTTCACCTTTCCGGTGACGTAGCCCTGCACCACCGAGCCCTGCTCCATCGAGGCCTCGAGGTCGTGCCAGGCCTTGAGGCGCTTCGCCTTGTCGCGCGACAGGCGTGTTTCGCCGTAGCCGTTCTCGAGGCTTTCGATCGCCACGGTGACGAAGTCGCCAGGCTTGACGTCGACGCCGCCGCTGTCGTTCTTGAATTCGTCGATCGGGATGAAGCTCTCCGACTTCAAGCCGGCGTTGACGACGACGATGTTGTAATCGACGCGGACCACCTCGGCGGTGATCAATTCGCCCTGCCGCATTTCCTGGCGGGCGAGCGATTCTTCGAACAGCGCGGCGAAGTTCTCCGCGGCAGGGGCTGCGGTGCTGCTTTGCGTGGCGATGGCCATCTGGGTTGGATCCTGTATCACTACGCCGCCTCCGGCGAGAACCCGGTGTCTCTCCGTCGGCGGGCAGAAGGTGGAAAAAACCGGCCGTTCGCGCATGACGCCCGAACCGCCGGTGCTCGCTGCTCGCTACCCGTTGCGCGACAAGCCATCGCCGGCGCTGCGTGCGCGACTCGCATGGAGCGCGAGAACCGCAGCCGTCACCGCGTCGATCGCCATCCCGGTGGTATCGAAGGTCACCGCGTCGGCGGCCGCCACCAGGGGGGCTGCCGCCCGCGTCGAATCACGCCGGTCGCGCTCACGGATGTCGCGCAAAAGGTCGGGAATTGTAATCGATATTCCTTTTTCGATCAACTGCTTATAGCGACGCTCCGCACGCGCTTCGGCGCTCGCCGTGAGGAAAAGCTTGAGCGCCGCATCGGGGAACACAACGGTGCCCATGTCACGCCCTTCGGCGACGAGGCCCGGCGCGCGGCGGAACGCTCGCTGACGGGCAAGAAGCGCCCGGCGCAGCTCGGGGTGGACGGCGACGCGTGAAGCCATCGCCGAGACTGCTTCGTCGCGCAGGAGCTCGGTCACGTCGCGTTCCCCGACGGCGATGCGGGTGCCATCGAAGCGCGCGGTGAGCCGGGCCGCCGCCGCGGCGAGGCGCGGGGCGTCGCCGGGGTCGATCGTCTGCTCGATCGCGGCCAGCGCGACGAGCCGGTAGAGCGCGCCGCTGTCGAGGTAGTGGAAGCCCAGTGCCTGCGCGACCTGCCATGCGATCGTCCCCTTCCCCGACGCCGCCGGCCCGTCGATGGCGATTACCGGGACGACGGCCGGCGGGCTGGCTGTCGCACGAGCGGAAGTGACCGAGGCGAAGTCGCGAAAGAACTCGGGATAGGTCTTGCGCACGCAATCGGGGTCGTTGATCGTGATCGCTGCGCCGCCGAAGGCCGCGAGTGCGAACGACATCGCGATCCGGTGATCGTCCCAGGTGTCGATCGCCGCCGGTGCGAGCGCCGGCGGCGGCGCGATCTCGATCCAGTCGGCTCCGGTCGCGACGCGGGCGCCGACCTTGCTGAGCTCGGCCGCCATCGCGGCGATCCGATCGGTCTCCTTGACCCGCCAGCTTCCGATCCCGGTGAGACGGGTCGGTGCCGCCGCATAGAGCGCAGCGACGGCAAGGGTCATCGCGGCGTCGGGAATGGCGAGGCAATCGATCGTGCCGCCCGCGAGCCTGCGCCCCGCGCTCGCCTCGATCCAGTCCGGCCCCGCAGTCACGTTGGCGCCCTGGGCGGCAAGCACCTGCGCGAACGCGACGTCACCCTGCACCGAGTCGCTGCCGACACCGGTGACCCGTACCGGACCGCCGCCCAGCGCCCCTGCGGCGAGAAAGTACGATGCCGCCGAGGCGTCGCCTTCGACGGCGAACGCGCCCGGACTCGCGTAGTGCGCACCCGCGTCGATCGTCCAGCCTGCCTCGCCGTCGCCGCGCACGTCGACGCCGAAGCGGGCCATCAGCCGCGTCGTGATGTCGACGTAGGGGCGCGACACCAGCGGACTTGCGAGCCGCACCGACGTCGCACGCAGGTCAGCTCCGGCGGCGAGCGGGAGTGCCATCAGGAGGGCCGAAACGAACTGGCTCGACACATCGCCGCGGATGGCGATCGTGCCGCCCGCACGGCCCCCGGGCGTACCGATGGCGAGCGGCGGATAGCCGTCGCGGCCGAGGTAACGAATCGTGCAGCCCGCCGCGCGCAGCGCG